>JBAVEY010000234.1:0-4657 GCA_049587975.1 Actinomycetota bacterium
AGCGGGATCTCCCTCGACAGGTCGCCCCGGTCGATCAGGACGGCGTCCGATCCGACGATGATCTCGTCCATATTGAGCACGCCGGCTCGGCTCTCGATCTTCGAGATGAGGTGCGCGTCCGATGGGATCAGCTCTCGCACCGATGCCACGTCCTCCTTGGACGCGGCGAACGAGAGGGCGTAGTGGCCGATCCCCAGGCGGCGGCCCAGTTCGATCGCTGCTACGTCCTTCCGCGTGAGCGGTGGCAGCGAGGGAAGCGGCGCGATCGTCACCGCTCTGTTCGACTCGACTCGACCACCTCGCTCGACGACGGCCCGGGCACCGTTCCCGCGCAGCCCGATCACGCGGAGCGTGGCCCCCTGGAAGTCGATCGTCATCGTGGCGTTCGGCTCGAGCGTCTCGAAGATGCTCCGAGGTCGAAGCGAGATCCTGTGCGCATCGCCTTGGACGGGCGTGGGGAGGAGGTCGATCATCGAGCCCGTCTCCAGGACGAGGTCGGGCACCACGGAGCCACATCGGACCTGAGCTCCCTCGGTGTCAAGGCTGATCGGCACATCGGAGCAAGCACGGATCAGGTCGATCGCGGCCCGCACGTCCTCGATCCGCGTGTGAGACAGGTTGATGCGAAGGAGGTCCACGCGGCGGGCGTCGAGCTCTCGGACGACGACGGGGTTCAAGGAGGCAGGCCCCAAGGTGCACATGATCCGAACGCCGGCCATACTCACCCGCGCACCCCGCCTTCGCTCCCGTTGAGGGTCCGTCGACGCGTGCGGCCGTTCATCCTACGTTCCCCGTATCTCTGACCGCGGCGCGGCCCGCAACAACCGTCACGCGATCCCCCATCCGTCGATCTCGGGTCCCACGAAAGCGCGGAGCCCTCGCACGTCATCCTGGAGCATCGAGGCGAGCCGGTCCCGGACGGCCGATGGCATCGCGATCGGCGGGCGAGGCGGCGCGGATCTCTCCCCACGTGCCGTGTTCAAGACCTGGAAGATCCGGTTCTCCATCTCTTTCGCTCGCTTGGCGGCGGGGACGTGTCGCTTCAGCGCCTTGCGGACGGTGAGGGGAACGAGCGAGCGATAGGGATGATCGCCCGACCGGTAGAACTCGCGCTCGACGTTATCGGGGATAGTCGTGCTGTCGATGTCGAGGAAGTCGTAGACCAGTCGGAGGGTCTCGATCCTCGCGTTGCGGAGCCTCTCGGTGGTGATCACGAGGAACTGCTCGGGGGAGAACCACTGGAGGTACCGCTGCAGCTGGAACCAGTAGCGACTGTAATCTACGTAGCGCCGGTCGTCGATGACCGCTCGCTCGATCGGGGCACGCTCGTCACCCTGCCACACGCGGGTCTGGTAGTGGGACCGGATCCGGTCGATCGGATCACGGACCACGTAGACCATCCGTACGTCCGGGATCTGCGCGGCGATCCGTTCGGGAACGCCCATGAACCGCGGGTACTTCGTGTAGGCGTTCGACACCTCCCCGACGGCGACCTCGTTCGAACCGGCGCCCGCGAACTGCCGGCGGTACCACTGGGGGCCGCGTTTCCAGTTCGCCTCCGCCACGAAGAACTCCAGCGCCTTGACGGGGGGCATGAAGACGTCGGGGTGTGCCTGGATGTACCGGTACAGGGCGGTGGTTCCGCTCTTCATCGCGCCGATGACCAGGAAGTTGGGCATGCGCCCACGCGTGCGGCGTGTCTGCACGATCATGGCGACGCCACCGCCGCGACGACCCTCAACCGCAGCAACGCGTGTCTCCGTGGCCGGGGTGTCCGGGGCCACCGCCTCGTTCGCCGTCACAGGGAACGGAACGGTTCTGGTCGCGGCGAGGCTCGGGATCGGCGACACTACCGCGATCGCGCACCCGGGAACGATGGCTCCCGATGCATCGAAACGCCGCCTGGCCCTGGCGATCCGCTGCCACCACGCTCCTCCCCTCGACAGTCAGCCACCAGTCTGTCCGAGCCGTCCGAGAGGGGCATCGGCTGTGCTCCGTACCTGGGCTACGCGTCTCGGACGCAGGTCGGGCTACGCGCGAAACGTACGTCGAACGTAGGAGGAACACCGTCCCGGATGGACGGATACTGACCCTCGAGGCGGGATCTGTTCGCGGGCGTCAGGTTGTCGGATGTCGACCTCTCTCGCGATGGGTGATCGATCTCCCGTCGCCTCTCGTTCGCCCCGGCGCTGCTGCAGGAGCTGGTCCCGCTCATGGCGGCGAACGACGGGGCCGCCCGTACGCACCACCGAGCCCCGTCCTCACCTCGGCGGGACATGAGCTCGTCGATGGGTCACGACTTCCACGCGAGGAACGACGTGACGATCGCTCTTGGGTTGAGGTCGGGCCGCGGCATGGTCACCAGCACGATGCCGATGAGCGCGACGACGTAGGCCGCAGCCCCGGCGAGGATCACCAACGCCAGCGGGGCCGGGGACAGGGCCGTCACGACGAGGGCGAGCGGCACGCACGCGAGGCTGGGAGCGGCTACCGCCGAGAGCAGGTGCGATGGGCCAAGCGCGCGGCGCAGCAGCATCGCGTAGGCGAGGAACACCCACGACTCGGTGACGAGCGTTGCGACGACAGCCCCGTCGATCGACCACATCGGGATGAGGATCAGGTTGAGCCCGAGGTTGAGCGCTGCGGCCACCCCGACGATGAACGCCCTCTGCGCTTGCCGGTCGACCGACGTGATCGCGGTACCGAGCGTGTTCCCCAGGATCCGCAAGGGGATGACGAGCACCAAGAGCTGGTAGAAGCGCACGGCCGGCTCGAACTTCGGACCGTAGAGGGTCCCGAAGATCTCCGGCGCGAGCAAGAACGATCCCACGGTGATGGGGATCGCGACGGCCCCCAGGAGTCGGAGGGACGCGTCTCTCAAGTGTCGGAGCGCCAACGGGTGATCGGGCCAGGCTCGGCTCATCTGCGGGTACATCGACATGTTGAGCATGCGAGGCAGGACGTTCAGGTACAGGACGAGGTTCGTCGCCGACTGGTAGAGGCCGACGGCGGTCGGACCCTTGAACACGCCGAGGAGTACGGCGTCGATCCGGACGTATGCGAGGCTCAGGCCATCGTCGATGGCGAACGGCACGGTGGCCTTGAGCATCGGACGCACCACCCCCGCGTGTCGGCGAGGACGCGTAGGACAGGAGAGCTTCGTGGCGGCGATCACCCATGCAACGACGAAGCCGACCGCGCGCGACGTGAGGTAGGCGAGCATCACGCCCTCCACGCCGCCATCGGCCGCGAGGACCAGGAGCGTGAAGGTCACGAACGCCGATTCCTGGATCCCGACGGCTACGGCCTCGTATCGCATCCGCTCGACGGCCCAGAAGAGCGACATGACGATCCGCGCCATGGAGTCCGCGATCATGGTGAGCCCGGCCATGAGGAGGAGCGACATGTCGGCACCCGCCAGCCAGCCGATACCGAGCAGGGGTCCGAGGACCACACCGCCGGCCACGAGACAGATGAACAGAGCCGAGTCGATCCGAGTCACCGCTCCGTCTGGGTCTCGCGCGAGCTCTCGCACGAGGAGCTTGGGTAGACCGAGCATCACCACGAAGCTCAGCAGCAGGGTCAGGGCCAGCGCGAACTGGAATCGACCGAAGTCATGGGGGCCCAGGGTCCTGGCGACGAGGACCGTCACGACGACTCCGCCCACGGCCCGCGCCCCGAACGCCGCGGCGCGCCATACCGTGTTGGATACGAGGACCCGACCTGCCGAAGGAGGTGCGCTGCTAGGACGAACCATCGCGTTAGGCGACCTGCCGAGAGGCGAGGTGGGCCCGCGACGCGATCATGTCGAGCAGCGCGACCGCCTCGCCGTGGAGATCGCGCCCCGGATCGTTCCGGATCTCGATCAGGCGTCCCGGTCCGGGTGCGATGTGCTCCCACCAGGCGACGAGCGACCCCACGAGCTCCGCGCCACGTGCGAGCTCCCTCCTTCGAACGATGGGGTCCAGACGCTCTTGGAGGCGGCTATGCCGAGAGAGCCTGGCCGCCAATCGATCTTCGATCTCGTCGATCGACACGTGCACGGTGACGACAAGATCCGGCATGGCGTAGCGGCCGGATCGCTGTTCGAGCGAGCGAAGCGTGGGTGTCACGTCACCACGAAGCCCGACGGACCAAAGTGCCTGAAGGAGGCCCTCGTCGAACAGGTGCACGCCCGGAGAGCGACCCGCCGACGTCAGGAGTCGCTGCGTGATCGCCCACTGCACGCAGCGGCTGGGGCCCTCTGTGCGTGGACGCTGGAACATCACGATGCTTCGCATCGCGATGAACGATGGGACGGGCCGTTGCAGCATCTGCCCGGCCGCGAGCCCAAGCTTCCGAGCCCTCCTGGGGAGGGAAGGTACTGCCGGCCCAACACACGCGGCGGGAAGGTTCACAGGCAGCCCGATGTCGGCCGAGATCCGGAGGAGCTCCTCCGCGAGGTGGGACTTGCCCGATCCCGGGAGCCCGAACAGCTCGACGACGAAGCCTGGGGTCACAGCCTCGACCACACGATCCGGCGGATCGTCGACGCGACCTCATCGCGCGGCCGCGCCGCATCGATCACGACAGCCGGCGTGCTCGCCCAGTCGATGTCGAAGACCTCTCCGGCACGCTCCCGCACGGAACCCGGATCGTCCTCCCCCAACTTGCGCTG
>JBAVEY010000235.1:0-4540 GCA_049587975.1 Actinomycetota bacterium
GCAGCTGACGTCATCGTGACGATGGGTTGCGGTGACGCGTGCCCCATCTTCCCGGGCAAGCGCTATCTGGACTGGGAGATCCCGGACCCCGCGGGCCTGCGTGTCGAGGACGTCGGTCCGATCCGGGACGAGATCGGCGAGCGCGTCCGCGGCATCATGGCCGATCTACGGATCCCGCCACGTTCCTGAACAGAGGTGGCCGGGTGGCGGTTGGCATTCATGCGCCAGGCCTGAGCCTCAACTCGCGTGAGAAGTCGACGCCGTTGGACCAGACGATTCCCTCGGGTACCAGGCCGGAAGACGTCGTGATGGATCGGTCCGAGCGCCTCTCAACCACCCACGCGCTGTCGCCCCTCCGACGGCGGGCGGTTCGATGGCGGGTCACGTTCGATTCCGGGCCAGTGATCACGGGTCCCAGTCATCCTCCAATGTCGGTTGAGCTTTCCGACTTCACGCCACATGGTCTTCCCGAGATCCGTCAAGGAGTGGAAGGCGCACGGGCACTCATCCCACAGGGCCCTGACCAGCGAGTCCCGGAAGAGCAAGGCCGTTGGACCCCAGGTGGAGCCGCAGGGCGGCGCCAGACTCGGGGCATGGAAGCCACAAATCTGATTGACACGACGGTCACTGGAACGCAGGGTCCTGAGGAGGCATTCGGCGCCCTCGGAGACCCGGCGCGTCTCGCTGTTCTCCGAGCGCTCCAGGGGGGAACGACGTGCGTCTGCGAGCTCGCCCCCAAGCTCAAGATGGCTCCGAACCTCCTTTCGTACCACCTACGGATCCTGCGTGAGACGGGGCTGGTCCAGGGTACGAAGCGCGGCCGAAGGATCGAGTACCGGGTCCGTCCCGTGGCCCTGCAGGAGCTCGCCGTCGAACTCGTCCGACTCGCCGTCGGTTCCGGCGAGGTTCGTGAGTCAGCTGCTCACTCCGAGGTCGACCGATCATGACGAAACCCAGCTCTGCCGCGGGCGAAGCCACCGCTCTCAAGGTTGCCGACGTCGAAATCTTCGACCCGCCACTGTGCTGCCCGACCGGCCTTTGCGGTCCCACGCTCGATCAGACGCTCCTCGATGTGGACGAGATGGTGCTAGACCTGCGGGCCCAGGGCCATCGCGTCGAGCGCTATCAGATGACGAGCGATCCGCAGGCCTTCCTCGGCAACCCGCAGGTCATGGTTCTCGTGCGCGAACGGCAGATGGATGCTCTGCCCATCACCGTCGTCCGGAGCCGAGTCATCAAGGCGGGCACATATCCCGCCCTGTCCGAAGTCAGGGCCGCGCTGAACGGAGACGTGCGATGACGAGGCAGACGAACAGTCGATTCCTCTTCTTCTCCGGCAAGGGAGGTGTGGGCAAGACGAGCATGGCGGCAGTCGCGGCCGTCCGGAGCGCCGATCAGGGGACGCGAACGTTGATCGTCACGACCGACCCGGCTTCGAACCTGGCCGACGTCTTCGAGCAGCCCATCGGGCACGAGATCACGGCGATCAAGGATGTGCCGGACTTGTTCGCGATGGAGATCGATCCGGACCGCGCCACCCAGGAATACATCGACCACGCCATGGCGCCCATCCGTTCGGCGTTCCCGGAGCAGATGGTGAAGGTCATGGAGGAGCAGATGAGCGGACCATGCACTTCGGAGGTGGCCGCCTTCGACCGCTTCACCGACTTCCTGGAACTCCCATCGAACGACGGCCAGGTGTTCGACCGGGTCATCTTCGACACCGCCCCCACAGGCCACACGATCCGCCTCCTCGAGCTGCCGGCCGAGTGGGCGGAGACGATCGATGTCGCCGGCGAGGGCAGCGGCCAGACGTGCATCGGTCCATCGGCCGCCATCCAGGACGCCAAGTCGAAGTACGAGCGAGCACTCCGCTCGCTGCGTGACTCCAGTCTCAGCACGTTCGTCTTCGTCCTGCAGCCTGAAGCGATCGCGATCCGTGAGACGCGACGGGCGATCAATGAGCTCGAGAAGCTCGGCATCCACACCCACCATCTGATCGTGAACGGGTTGATCCCCTCTGAGGCCGCCGGCGATCCGCTGTTCGCCGATCGAGCCCGGCTGCAGACGGCGTATCTCGGGACGATCGAGGACGAGCTGCCCTATCCGTCCGAGCGCATGGCACTACTCGCGAGCGAGATCCGAGGCGTGCAACGGTTGCGAGAGGTGGCGCGGATCTTCTTCGACGGGGAACAGCCCGCAGCGCCGGCGGGTCCGCCCCCCACTGGTGAGATCCAGGAGCCGACGGACCTCGAGGCCGTTCGGGCGAGGTTCGTTCCCGATGGGGGCAGGCGGACGATCTTCTTCGCGGGCAAAGGGGGTGTCGGCAAGACCGTGGCGTCGTGCGTCACGGCCGTGTGGCTCGCTCGTCAGGGCAACCGCACGCTGCTCCTGACCACCGATCCCGCCGCACACCTCGGCGACGTGCTCGGTGTGCCGGTCGGCGACGAGGCCGCGCCGGTCGAGGCGGTCCCCTCCCTCTGGGCCGCGAAGATCGACCCGAAGGCCACGGCGGATGCGTATAAGGCACGCATCCTCGCCGACGCGCGCGAGCGCGGCCGTCCCGAATCCGCGATCGCCGTGATGGCCGAGGAGCTCGAGTCCCCGTGCACCGAGGAGATCGCGGCCTTCGACAAGTTCATCGAGCACGCCTCCCGGGGAGACTGGGACGTCGTGGTGTTCGACACGGCTCCGACCGGGCACACGCTGCGGCTCCTGGAGCTTCCGGTTGAGTGGAGCAAGCAGCTCGACGTCAAGGTCTTCGCTTCGGTGGACACCGTGGCCGCCGACGACGTCGCCAAGCAGCACTTCGCAGACGTCATCGACATGATGCGTGACCCCAGGCGCAGCACCTTCGCGTACGTGATGTACCCGGAGTCCACGCCGATCCTGGAGGCCTTCCGGATGGCCGAGGAGCTGCGAACGATCGGCATCGAGCCAGGGCTGGTCGTTGCGAACCTCGTCATCCCGACCGATCAGGCCACGACCCCCTTCGCGCGAGCACGCCGCGCCATGCAGGAGCGATATCTCGTCGAGATGCGCGAGCGGTTCGCGGTGCCGGTCCTCGAGATCCCCCTCCTGCCGTACGAGGTGGAGGGTCTGGATGTCCTGACCGAGCTCGGAGAGGAACGGCTCGACCTGGAGGTGGTTCGGGCATGACTCAGAGCACCGAGATCGGCTCCGACGCCCTCGTCGAGGAACCCACCTGGCGCCTCGCCGTAGAGCAGGCGGCAAGGAGCTTCGCGGCCGCGCTCACGGAGACTCCGCAGTACAAAGCTTTCGAGCGCGCGTACCTACGTTTCCGAGACGACGAGCGCGCCCAGGAGGCGATGCGGGCCTTCGAGGAGCAGCAACGCTCGCTGCAACCGCTGTTGATGCTGGGTGCCGCGAGCGACGAGCAGCGGGCCGAACTCGATCGCCTCCGCGAAGCGTGGATGGCGGAGCCCTCCGTGGCTGAGTACCTCGACGCCCAGACGTCGCTTTCCACGCTTGCCCGGGCGATCGACCGGGTGTTGTCCGACAGGACCGGCATCGGCTTCGCCGCCACCTGCCGGCCGAGTTGCTGTGGGTGAGGAGGCGAAGATGGACGCGCACGTAGCCATCCCTTCCGGACTCCTAGCCGCGGCCAACGCACTCGGCGAGTCCCTGGCGCGGACCGAGCTCATCTCGGCTTTCAGGGGGGCGCAGGCACGGCTGGATGTCGATGAGCGTTCCCGTGCTCTCCTGGACCGGATGGCCGAGGCGGACGCCGACCTCCGGCGGAGACAGGCTGAAGGAACCCTGACGCGAGCCGACATCGATCGCGTTCGCGACGTGCATAGCGAAGCGTCGCTGGATCCCTCGATCAAGGGGTTCGGCGAGGCCCAGGACGCGGCGGCCAGCTATCTCCTCGAGGTCAACCTGTTCATCAGCGAGCTGCTGGGGTGGGACTTCGCCGAAATGGCCACCGCTCGAGCGAACTGCTAGCCGGAGGAGGTGTGTGGTCGCGTGCCCGTGTACGAGTACCGCTGCGAGGAGTGCGGGCAGTGGTTCGAGATCCATGCCTCGTTCGCGGAGAAGCGGGCGGGGCTGGAGCCCACGTGTCCAGCCTGCGACGCTCGCCGCGCCAAACTGGTCGTCCCGGCAGGCCCGCTCATCCGGAGCGGGGCGAGGTCTGACGCATCGTCCTCCGGCTGCGCGCCGAGCGCCGGTCCGGGGTGCTGCCCATGGTGACGGCTGTTCGCGTCGCGATCGTCGGGGCACCGGTGTCCTGTGGTGACGAGGTCAAGGACACGTGGCGGGAGCTCGCGCGATGGGTCGCCGCTCAACTCCGGCGACGTTACGGCGACTCGGTCCGGGTCGAGTATCACGATCTGTTTGATCCGGAGTGCCCGCCGCTGCCACCCGACGCCCAGCTCCCGCTCGTGATGGTGAATGGCGAGGTCCTGACCAGTGGCGGCAAACTCTCGTTGCCCCTGATCCGACGCGCCATTGACGCTCCGGCCGCGATGTCGGGCTCGGCGGGCTATCGCCGCGGCCACGTAGACACGGTGGGGACGCG
>JBAVEY010000236.1:0-4903 GCA_049587975.1 Actinomycetota bacterium
CTGTCCGTCGCACTGGTCGCCCCTGGCGGCTGCGAGGGTCCGTCCAACCTGGCCGCGGTCGATGCCATCCAGGACGCGACGATCCCTCTCGGCCGCCGAGACGCATCAGGCTCGGCGCGATGGGTCGCGCTGGTCAGCTCGGGACCGGCGGAAGTGGCGCGAGGGGCGGCGCCACCGGGCGCGACTCGGTCGGGGCCGCGCGTGCAGCGACCCAGAGCGTCCCCAGCCCGAGCAGCGTTGCCACGAACCAGGCGATCCCGCCGAGGAACGGGACAAGGGCGATCAGGCGGAACGCCCCCCATCCAGCCAGGAACGCCATGTACCGGGACCGGGGGTCCTTGACCACCAGCCGGCCGAGGGCGAGAGCACCGACCACATAGCTGATCGAGTACACGAGCCCGAGCGCGAGGAGCAGGAACAGCCCCAAAGGGGCCCCGACGATGGTGACGGACAGCAGGACGGCGACGATCGGCAGCACGACGAACCACACGAGCCCGAACCCGATCGTCCCTCCCAAGCGCTCTCGGAGCGCCCGGACGCTCGCAGGATCGAGTGCGCGGGCCAGCATGAGCAGGACCAGACCGAGGACGAGCGTCGACACCGAGTAAGCGAGCCACCAGGCCAAGCGACCGACGAACGTGATGTCCCAGTAGTCCCACCGCGTCGGGAGGTCGTCGACGCTTCCCTCGACGGTAGCCCCGTCCTCGATCTGGGGAGCCTGCCGGCTGACGACGTCTCCTCCCACGCGCGAGCCCGAGCGCAGCACGACGCTCCCGTTGAACACGATGACATCCTCACCGACCGTCCCGGCGATCTCGGTGCGTCCGTTGAACACGACGAGCGTCTGCGTGACCGTGCCGTCGATCCGCACGCCCCCGTTGAAGACGACGACGGTCTTGGCCGTCTCGCCCTCGGGCACCACAAGACCTCCGGTCAGGACCACATGGTCGTTGTTGTTCGAGCCATCGTCCTGAGCGACCGCCCCGGGCACGAGGATCACCAGGCTGAGGCCGAGGGTGGCCGCGACGCCGACCGACCTGCGGAACCGTCGCATACCCTACTCTCCACCTCCTCGAGGGGCACCCGCAAGCCAAGCCCTGCGTGAGCTTCAGCGCATGGTAGAAGACCTCCCGTGAGGGCGGACGACGGCACCGACCAGTCCACGACACACGATTTCACGCCGTCGGGGCTCACACGTTCGATGCGCGGAGCGGACCTGGTCTCACCAGCCAAGCTCGACGTTCAACCCCATCGGCGCCCGAACGCCCGCAAACGTCGTGGCGATGATCCATCATCACCGATGGGGCCGGTCCCCCTTGGAGGCGCAGATGTCCTCGATCCCCTCACTCGTTCCGCGCGATCGTTACGCCGCCCTCGAGCGCTGCACCTACCTCAACCAGGCGTCCCTGGGGTTGATCCCCGTACCGACGATCGATGCGATGGAGACCTTCCTGAAGGAGACCGCGCAGTTCGGGAACCTCTATCTCAGCGACGACCAGGAGGCCGCGATCCTGCACGGCGTGCGTTCGGCCGGCGCCGAGGTGCTCGGGACCTCATCCGATGCGGTGGCCGTCATCGCGGGGGCGAGCGAGGGACTCGGCCAGGTGACCTCGCTGCTCGAGCCCGAGCGCGGGACCATCCTCCTCGTCGGATCGGACTTCCCGAGCGTGACGTACCCGTGGCTCGCGGCCGCCGAGCGTCGTGGGATCTCGCTGCGGTTCATCGACGACCGCGCCGACCGAGACCTCACGCACGATCTCGTCGACGCGATCGATCCGACGACCGTCGTCGTCGCCTTCAGCGTGGTCCAGTACGCGACGGGCACACGGATCGACGCCCGTCGGGTGGCTGAGCGGGCGCACGAGGTCGGCGCCCGCGTCGTCGTGGATGCGACGCAACTCGCCGGTGCGGGGGTCGTCGACACCACCGGATGGGGTGCGGACGCGCTGGTGACGAGCGGCTACAAGTGGCTGTCGTCCCACGGAGGCGTGGCACTGCTGGCGCTCGCTCCGGATCTGGTGACCCGCCTCCCCGGCCTCGTTGGGTGGATGGGTGCCCAGCACCCGTTCGACTTCGACCCCCTCACGCTTCGCCTGGCCGATGACGCGCGCCGCTTCGAGCTCTCGACGATGTCGTACGTGTCCGCGATCGGGCTCGAGGCCTCGATCGCGATGCTCTCGTCGCTGGGGTTCGAGCGCATCGACGAGCATGCGCGGCGTCTGGCTTCGTACCTCGTCGATCGGGTCGCCGAGCTGGGGTGGCGCCCGTTCCGGTCACTGAGCGATCCATCGGCGGCGTCCCACATCGCGTCCCTGCGGCACGCCGACCACGATCCGGGGGTGACCGCCGAACGTCTCGCTTCCGAGTCCCGGATCATCTGCGGCGGTCGAGCGGGCGGGCTGAGGATCTCCCTCCACGCCTACAACGACCGCGACGACGTCGATCGGCTCGTGCAGGCCCTGAGCGGTCTCTAGCCTTCGCTCTCAGCCGTGATGAGCTCGCCCGCGTCGGGCCCGCCACCACAGGTACCCGATGACACCTCCGAGCACCGCGAGGAACAGGAGCAACACCCAGGCCGAGCTCTCCGTGGTGCTCGATGCCACGGCCTGCACCACGTCCGCGGACGCGTCGCCTTCCGCCGAACCCGTCGCCCCGGTCGCCCCGGTCGGCCCGGTGACCACGCCCGTCACGCCGGTAGTTCCCCCGGTCGGTCCCGTGGCGGTCTCGCCCTCGGGTCCGGTGGTCTCGGGCGCCGGGGTTTCGGTCGATGAAGGCTGCTCGCTGGGAGGTGGTTGCTCGCCGAGTCGCTCGAGGATCGCGATGATCGCAAGGATCAGCCGGCCCTGTCCGGGAGCAGCCGGGCCTTCGGTCGGTTCGGCGGGCGACTCGGTCGGTGCCTCGGTGGGCTCCTCGGTGGGAGTTTCGACCGGACCCGTCGACCCCGTCGGTGCGGTCGGTTCCCCGGACTCGGTCGGCCCCGTCGGTGCGGTCGGTTCCCCTGACTCGCTCCCGGTCGGGCCGCTGGGAAGGCTCGGACTCGGGAAGGCACTCGGAAGCCCGCTGACGCCGCTCGGCAGCGCCTCCCGGATCTTCTCTCGTGATCCCTCGGTGCACGCGGTCGCCAGCAGTCCCACCACCACGAAGAGGATCACGAGTTCGCGGAGACCGTTCCTCACAGGCTTTCCTCAGCCTAACGACATCGACGAGGTGCCGCACACCTCCTCACGACCTCGAGCGGCTGTGCTAGGAAGAGGGATGACCGATCGCTAGGGGGACGCATGGGTGGAGGCGTCGGCGCCGGACGGCCCTCCGGCGCGCTGCGGAAGATCCTCGTTCCGCTCGCGCTCGCGCAGTTCATCTGCAGCTTCGCCGGCTCGAACATGAACGTCATGATCACTGACATCAGCAAGGACCTCGACACGACCGTGCAGGGCGTGCAGATCGCGATCACGGTGTTCTTGTTGGTGATGGCCGCCCTCATGATCCCCGGCGGCAAGCTCACCGACCGATGGGGGCGCAAGCGCTGCTTCGTCATCGGCCTCGTCATCTACGCGATCGGCGCGCTGATGAGTGCAGCCTCGCCCGGTCTCGGCGTCCTCATACTCGGCAACTCGATCTTCGAAGGGATCGGCACCGCATTGTTGATCCCGCCCGTCTACATCCTCACCACGCTCCTGTTCACCGAGATCACGTCGCGGGCCCGGGCCTTCGGGATCATCACCGGGATGGGCGGCGTCGGCGCCGCCGCCGGACCGTTGATCGGCGGGCTCATCACCACCGCCATCAGCTGGCGGGCCGCATTCGTCTTCCAAGCGATGGTCATCTCGGTGATCCTCTGGCTGAGCCGCCACATCGTCGACCCCGTCGAGCCCGACCCCACCCGGCCCTTCGACACGCTCGGCGCGGTCCTGTCAGCCCTTGGCCTCATCCTGGTCGTGATGGGGGTCCTCGCCGCCGACAACGACCTGGCACTCATGGCGGTGCTGTTGGCGGTCGGCGCCATCTTCCTCGCCGTGTTCTTCCTCCACATCCGCGCCCGCGAACGCCGGCACGAAGAGCCCTTGCTGTCGACCGGACTGTTCCGCAACCGCACGTCGAACTTCGGGCTGGTCACCCAGAACGTGCAATGGCTCATGCTCATGGGCACCGCGTTCGTCGTCTCCGCGTACCTGCAGGTCGTCCGCGGCTACAACGCCATCCAGACCGGCGTGATCTTCACGGCCGCCACGGGAGGAATCTTGCTGTCGTCGCTCGCAGCCGAACGGCTCGCCAAGAGGTACACGCAGCGGACGCTCATCATGGCCGGCTTCATCACCACGATCGCCGGGGTCGTCGTCCTGCTCGCCCTCGTGAAGGGCTCGCCGAGCGCCTGGGCGTTCGCGCCAGGACTCTTGCTCATCGGCCTCGGCGTCGGCGTGATGCTGACCCCTTCCGTCAACGTCGTGCAATCCGCGTTCCCCGAGGAACAGCAAGGCGAGATCTCGGGTCTGTCGCGCTGCATCTCCAACCTGGGCTCGTCGCTCGGCACCGCGGTCGCCGGCACCATCCTCGTCTCCAGCCTCACGAACCGGTCCTACGCCGCCTCGATGATCGTTCTCGCGATCATCGGGATCGTCGGGCTCGGGGCGGCCCTGTTCCTGCCCACCGAGCGGGCTCAGCACACGCTCGACGTCTGACCCCAGACGTTGACGGTCCGACAAGAGCTCCATCTGCGTCCACCGAAGAGGACTGGATCGTGTCAAGATCAGCCTATGGCGCAAGGGGAGCCCGAGCCTCAGCAGTCCCAACTGGGGGACGCCGTCCTCGACGCCATGCGCGGGGCTCTTCGCATCCTCGGCGGGATGGTGCAGATGGCAGCGGGTATCACGAGACTGCTAGCCGTAGCGGCGCTCAAGGCTGCGGC
>JBAVEY010000237.1:0-7748 GCA_049587975.1 Actinomycetota bacterium
ACGACTCGTAAAGCTCGCAGCCCGAGACCAGCTGCGGCAGGTCCGGCGCCTCGGCTCGGAACTCGCTCAACAGCCTGGTCTTGCCCATCCCCGCGTTCCCGACGAGCTCGATCACCGAGCCGCGCCCACCCCGGAGCTCGAGCAGCGCGCGGCGGAACGCCTCCATCTCCGCGTCGCGGCCGACGAGCGGGAACTCACGCGAGACGGTCTCGGGCTTGCTGCCCGTGGAGTGACCGACCATGAAGGCGTGCACCGGATCCTTCTTGCCCTTGACCATGAACGGCTCGAGTGCGACGGCATTGAACGCGACGGATGACGCGTCGAGGACCGGGCCCGTCGCGAGGATCTGCCCGGACACCGCCATCGACATCACGCGGGCGGCCAGGTTCACCGCGTCGCCCATCACCGTGTACGTCCGCCGGTACGCGGGGCCGATGTCGCCCGCGAAGACGTGGCCCTTGTTCACGCCGATCCGGACCGGCACGGTCGTGTCCGCGTCGATGATGGTGCGGAGCGTGAGCAGCATCCGGCCCTCGTCGTCCCCCAAGGCGTTCGGCGCACCCGCGACGAGGATGACCTTCCCACCGTCGTGGTCGATGTCCGTCCCCAGGAAGGTGACGCCGTTGTCCTGCGCCGCGCGCTGGACGCAGGCGATGAGCTCGTGCAGCCCGGCGGCCACCACGTCCGCGCCCCTAGTCTCCACGAGCTCGTCGGTACCGTCGAAATGGACGAAGGCGACGGTCGCCGTCCGGTGCTCGGCCTCGGCCGCACCAGACAGGAGGTGCTCCCGGAGCGTCACCGGGATCCCCTCGGCGATGTCGATGGAGGTGATGGGGACCTCCTTGTCGTCACGCTGGAAGGGCAGGGTCGCGGGACCGCTGCGCAGGAGGATGCCTTCTGCCTTCGGCTGACCGAGGGCCTTGGAGGGCAGGGCTGCGGCCGTGTCCCGGCTCACGAGGATCTCGCCCGCGGTGGCCGTCGACTCCATGTCGACGGTCCGGCTCGCCGCCGGACCGGTGACGATCAGCTCTCGATGCGACTCACCGACGAGGAAGAAGTGGAAGGAGCCGCTGTTCACGCCCACCGACATCCGAAGGACAACCTTCCCGGCCGTGGTGTCGAGGCGGCCGACGCTCCGCAGGGTCGCCCGCATCCCATGGGCGGCGGCAGCTGCCCTCTGGGCATGTCCCGTCCCCGAGAACCAGAGCAGCAGGGCGTCGCCCCCGAACTTCAGGAGGCTGCCATCCTCCCCGTAGGCGACGGCGAGCAGCTTCGCGAAGACGGCGCCGAGGACGTCGGTGACCTCCTCGGCACCCACCTTGCCGTGGCGGGCCAGGCGCTCGGACATCTTCGTGAACCCGGAGATATCGACGAAGACCATGGACCCGTCGAGCGTTCGGAACGATCGGTGGGGTTGTTCGGCGAGCCAGCGGATCAGGAGCCGAGGGGCGTACGGCCTCAGGATCTCCGCACCCTGCTCAAGCGCCTGCGAGACCAACGTTCCCTCCTCGGGCCGGCCTGCGAGTGTACGCCGATGCCCCCCTTCCGAGGGCACGGCGACCTGCGAGGCAGGCGTCCCCGTACGTGCCCCGCTTGCCCGGGGGTCCGCCGTCCGCCTAAGGTTCCTCGAGATGCCCGATCCCGACGACGACCTCAGCCCCACCCTCGCCGAGACGGCCCGCCGGCGCGCCGACCTGCGAGAGGCGCTCGTCGACGTGGAACAGGCGATCTCGCGTCCGGCGGTCGGCCGGGAGACGGACTGGGCGAAGGAGGTCGTAGTGCGCCTCGAGGGCTTGGCGCACGCGATCGACGAGCACATCGAGATCACCGAGCGTCCCGAGGGCTTGTACGACGAGATCTCGAGCAAGGCGCCGCGATTGTCGACCAAGATCGACCGGTTGCGCGCGGAGCATCCGGTGCTCCGCGACCGCACGCGGGAGCTCATCGCGAGACTCCAGACGTCGGGGATCGGTCAGACCTGGCCGCTGGAGGAGGCACGGGACGACCTGCAACGCCTGCTCGGCCAGCTCGTCCGTCACCGGCAGCTCGGATCCGACCTCGTGTGGGAGGCGTACAACCTCGACATCGGTGGGATCGAGTAGCTCGGCCGGCGGCCGTCTACGCTGACGCTCGTGAGGATCGCACTCGGACAGGTCGATGCGACGGTCGGCGACCTGCCCGGCAACGTCGACCTCCTGACCGCCTGGGCGTCCCGGGCGACGGAGGCCGATGCCGACGTGATCGTGTTCCCCGAGCTCGCGATCACCGGCTACCCGCCCGAAGACCTCGTGCTCCGGCCAGCGTTCGTGGACGACAACCTGAGGGCGCTCGACGCGCTCGCCACGAACACCGCCGGCGGCTGCTCGATCGTCGTGGGCTTCGTCGATCGGACCGAGCGGGGGATCCACAACGCCGCCGCTCTCGTGGGGGGCGGGGAGGTGATCGCCCGCTACCACAAGGTCAAGCTGCCGAACTACGGGGTGTTCGACGAGGCGCGGACGTTCACGCCCGGCGATGCGGCCTGCCCGGTCCGGCTCGCCGGATCCGAGCTCGGGCTGTCGGTCTGCGAGGACGCTTGGATGCCGGGTCCCCCGTTCGATGCGTACGCGGAACGGCGAACCCCCGTGATCGTCAACATCAACGGCTCCCCGTTCCACCGAGGCAAGGCCGACGAGCGCCTGCGGATCTGCAGGGAGCGGGCGCTCGAGACCGGCGCGTGGATCGTCTACCTGAACGCCGTCGGGGGTCAGGACGAGCTGGTGTTCGACGGCGGGAGCGTGGTCGTGCGACCGGACGGGACGCTCGCGCACCACGCGGCGATGTTCGAGGAGGATCTGCTGGTCGTCGATGTCGACGGCGAGATCTCGAGCGCCAGCGAGCGGTCGCCGTGGCCCGAGGACCTCGAGCAAGTCTACCTCGGCCTCGTGCTCGGGCTGCGCGACTACGTGCGCAAGAACGGGTTCGAGCAGGTCGTGCTCGGCCTGTCCGGTGGGATCGACTCGGCGTTCGTCGCGGTCCTCGCGAGGGACGCGCTCGGACCGGAGGCGATCCGTGCGGTCGCGATGCCGTCGCCCTACTCGTCCCCCGAGAGCCTCGAGGACGCCCGAGAGGTGGCGGGCGGACTCGGTGTCCAGCTCGACGTCCTCGAGATCGAGCAGGTGTTCGCCGGCTACCTGGCCCTGTTACAGGAGCCGTTCCGGGGGGCCAAGGCCGGCACCGCCGAGGAGAACCTGCAGGCGCGCATCCGCGGCAACCTGCTGATGGCGCTCTCCAACAAGTTCGGCTCGCTCGTGCTCGCGACCGGCAACAAGAGCGAGTACGCGGTCGGCTACGCGACGCTGTACGGGGACATGGCGGGCGGGTTCGCACCGATCAAGGACGTACCGAAGACGCTCGTCTACCAGCTCGCCGGGTGGCGCAACGCGATCGGGGCCGCCGAGACACCGCCGATCCCGCAGCGGGTGATGGACAAGGCGCCGTCGGCCGAGCTGCACCCCGACCAGAAGGACACCGACTCGCTCCCTCCGTACGAGGTGCTCGACCCGATCGTCGAGGCCTACGTCGAGGACGACCGGTCGCCGGAGGACATCATCGCCGAGCGCGGCCTGGACCCGGCGATCGTCGACCGCGTCGTCGCGATGATCGACGGGGCCGAGTACAAGCGCCGACAGGCGGCGCCGGGCATCAAGATCACCCCGAAGGCGTTCGGCCGCGACCGGCGCCTGCCGATCACGAACCGCTACCGCCGGTACCGCACCCCGTAGACTCCGGCCCCAGGGGCGGTAGCTCAGCCTGGTCAGAGCAGGGGGCTTTTAACCCTCGTGTCGCGGGTTCGAATCCTGCCCGCCCCACCGCCTGGGTTCGTCGGTGGCCGGCGCTAGGGTCCGGTTCATGCGACAGGTCCGGCTGATCGATCCACGCGATCGGATCCTTCGGACCGCGGTCCCCGAGACCCGCCGCGAGCGGATGCGCGGGCTCCTCGGCCACTCGAAGATGGCGACGGACGAGGCCCTGTTCCTGGAGCGAACCAGGTCGGTTCACACGTTCGGCATGCGGATCCCCATCACCGTGGTCCTCTTGGACCGCGACCTCCTGGTCCGGGGAGTTCTGCCTCTGCGGCCTCGCCGACTCCTCCTGCCACGGCCGGGGATCCGACACGTGCTCGAGTGCGTCGAAGGGACCGACCTTGGCCCGGGCGACCAGCTCCGGATCGCCCCATCAGGCTGAGGGTCCCGGCCGGGCGGCCGCTATACTTCCCGGCGCTGCCCCCGGGCCGGGGGCGGGGTGCGGTATGACCGGGCCCCCATCGTCTAGCGGCCTAGGATTTCGCCCTTTCAAGGCGGCGACACGGGTTCGAATCCCGTTGGGGGCACACAACCGAATAGCACACACGCGCCCGTAGAGGAGTCCGGCCGTCCTCACCGCCCTGTCAAGGCGGAGATCGCGGGATCGAAGCCCGTCGGGCGCGCCCACCTAGCTGGGGTTCCTCGCCGAGGCGGGAAACCCCAGTTCCGTCTGCTGCCACTCTTGCTGCCAGCGATGCCACGGGACCCTCGAACGGTCAGGATCCTCAAGATTGCCGACCTCGCAGCGTGAGCCGCCAGCTAGCCAGCGAGATCGCCAACCTGACAAGCTTCCCCGCTCCGGTCGGACGCGATTGTCGGAGCCGCTTGTGGGGACGGACGTACAGGTCGCGGCGCGTCTTAGTGACACGGCGCTGACAGTCGCGAAGGTTTACCGCAACGCCCCGGTCAACACGCTCGACAACATCAGCGACTCGCTGCGTGAGGGTGTGCAGTAGCCCAGTTCGTCGCCGGGCCGTGAAGGTCGTTGTGCAGTGCCTGTATGACCAACAGCGAGACCTGCGCCTCGTATCTCGGTTGGCCGTGCGAATCGACCAGATGCCGGGCCGTCGAGATGTGCAGCTTGCTCATGTGGCAGGCGCGCAGCTCGTGGACCGGGGTCGGGTCCTCGTAGACGAGTCGCGTCCACCAGTCATCGGAGGCCATGCCGTCAAGCTATCGGACGCCGCGATCTCAGCCAAGGAACTCGAGGCCGCACCGGATGCTAGCGTCCGACCCGTGCGCCCCGATCAGCTCGAGCGCCGACTACGAGAGCGTCTGGACGCCCTCGGACCGACTCCCCGCGCCGAACTGCTCCACGTCCTGATGCTCCCCGACTTGGAAAGGGCCGACCGGATCGGCGAGTTCTGGAGTTAAACGCAGAGCCGGACCTTCGCCGAGCTGCTGATCGACTGCGAGGAAGACCAGATGCTTCGGGCGGCGCTGGTCGGGATGCTGCGGGAGCCGCGATCCCTCAACCTGACCCATTGGGCCAGATCTGACCGGCCCGTGTCATGCTTCACGGGACATTTCCGGGAGGGGGCGCCAGGATGTTCACGCCGATGCTGGGATATGCCGCAGGAACCCTCATCGTGATCGGGCTCTGCGTTCTGGTCGTGGCGCTGCTTGGGTACTGCGTCTACTTCTTCTTCTTCAAGAAGGGGGATATCGACGACTTCGGATGACCGGACGCTCCGGGCGGTGCTCGAAGGGCTGCTGCGGGAGGGGCGCCAGGGGTCGTCTCGGTAGCTTCGCGCATCGGGACTCGGCACCGCACCAGAACCGCGCTGACGGACCCTTATGTCAGACATGCCGAAACTCTCGCCTTCCCTCCTACGGCGCGCCGAGAACACGGAGCTGTCGCTGGGGTCGTTGGAGGCGATTGCCGCCATCCGTGCCCGCCTGGACCTGCTCGAGACGGCGGCGATGCTCAGCGCCAGAGACAAAGGCGCCACCCTGGAAGATATCGCCGAGGCATTGGGGCTCACGCATCAGGCGATCTACTACCGGTTCCGGAACATGCGGGTCAACGACGGAGATCACGAAGACCCTCCGGCAGCGGCGGAGCCCGAATGAGCAGGTGAATAGGATTGATGGACGAAAGGCCGTAGCCGCCACCCCGAGCAGTCCATCCCGCCGCCGCGCCGGGAGCCCACGCCGCACGGCGAGCCGGCGGTCTAGTTCAGGGATCACCGTCCGCCCTCTTCCTCCCCCGCTTTGCGGCGCTCGCGGGCCTCGCGCTGCATCTCCTCGACGATGTGGTCACCACCGGCCAGCGTCGCCTCCGCTTCGAGGATCTGGGAAATGTACAAGCGGATGCCCCGACGGGCGACCCATGCCAGGGGGCGCTCCATGTCGTCTGCGATCGCCTGGAGTGCGCGTAGATCCCGTGGGCTCAGCTGGACCATCAGCCGCTCCGTGAGCCGTTCCTCCTGGTCTGCCATGAGATGACCCTACCACCGTCGCGGAGCCTTTGCACCATCCCCACACCCGTGGTAATCTCTCCGTTGTGAAACGTTACAGAGCGCAGCAAGGCAGCGACAGAGAGTCACCATGAGCAAGGGCAGACGGATCGGCAAGGCGTACTGGACGACGGCCGACGCTCTGGCTTCCAAGCGGGTGGACCACGCGCTGGTCATCTGCAACAGGCTGGGGGTTTGAGCATGCCTTGGTGGAGCTGGGCTCTCGTGGGGTGGACCGGGTTGTCGATTGTGCTGGGTCTACTCATCGGGCGGTGGTTGAAGTTCGCCGCGTTGACCGAGGAGGAGCGGGCCTGGCAGCCGACTGGGAAAGCAGATGAGCAAGTTCCAGGCCCGGAGAGCCGTGGAGGTGTTCAAGGAGCATCTGCACGAGTGCTCGATCCGCAACGGCCGGGAGAACGCTTCGTGCGATGAGGAACCTCGCGACCAGGCCGCCGGTGGGTAGAGGCGGCGGGCGTTTGGTGAGTCCAAAGGCGACTGAGCTGTGACGGTCACGGCCGGTTTCGCGCCCTGCTAGGAGCAGGAGACAAGGAGAAAGAGAAGTGAGAATTCGGATCGTGTCAGTGGTAGTAGCAGCGGGCCTCCTCGGCCTGATCGGCGGCTCAGTGGCCGCCAACGCCGGGACGGACATCACGTCGCCGGAGACGATCACGACCGTTGGCACGACGACCAAGGACAAGTTCGTCGATGGCGGCAAGCAGGGTCCCAGCGTGGGCGACATGTTCGCCTCCACGTTGGACATCAAGAGCACGGCCGGAGTCGACCTCGGCACCGAGAGGACTCAGTGCGCGCTCGGCACGGGCGGATGGGCGATCTGCACCGGCACGTTCGACATCACCGGTCGGGGCGAGATCGTCGGCACGGGCGCGGTGAACTTCAGGACCGAGAGCCCGGACTTCGACGTGCCGATCACGGGCGGGACGGGCGACTTCGCGAACGTTCGCGGTGTGGCGCACATTCACCTGACCGAGAACGGCGAGACCGACACGCTCGAACTGCTGCCCTAGTTCGACGAGGGCGGGGCCTCGCGGGACCGGCGTGCTAGCACGGTCGCTGGTCGCCTGTCGTCGCGGAGGCGACGGCTCGGTGAAGTGCTACGCCGAGGCCACGTTGACGTTGTCGTTTCGTTCGACCGATCTGCTGGGGCGTTCGAAAGAGCGCCTCGGCATGCTGGCCGAAGAGGCACCAATGGGGTGACCTGCCAGCAAACGCAGGGGGAGATAGTGATGCAGTCCGGATTGCAGAAGGTCATGAAGTTCGGGGCTGGGGGGCGTGAAGCTGTGGTTGATGGGCTGATCACCGAACAGGAGGAGATGCAGGAGCGGTTAGCGTTCGCGACGGCGAAGTGGTTCGCGGCGCAGGCCGAGGTCGCCCGACTCCGCAAGATAGAGGAAGCGGCGAGGCTCCACGTCGAACACGGTACGAA
>JBAVEY010000238.1:0-1836 GCA_049587975.1 Actinomycetota bacterium
TCCTCGCCCGCGAGCTGTGGTCGGTCCGGCCCGATCAACTCCTTGCGGACGAGGGCGGCGAGGTGCGGGGTCACCGTGGTCCCATCCGGTGAGAGTGCCTGGACGGCGCCGCGATGGAAGATCTCGCCCTCGATCGAACCCAGTTCGAGCACGCTCCGTTCTGCCGCCTCGAGTTGGTCGAGACGTGCCGCGAGCAGGGCCTGCAGCGTGGGCGGCACGGCCACCTCGCCGTCCCGCTCACCCGCCATCGCCAGCATCTCCTCGATGAAGAGCGGGTTCCCGCCCGCGACGCGGGCGATCTTCGTTCGGAGTTCGCCGGCGACGCGCTCCGCGATGAGCTCCTCGACGTCCTCGTCGCCCAGGGGCTCGAGCCGGAGCGTCACCGGCCAGGTCGGTCGTCGTGTGCCGAGCTCGGGCCGAGCCATGCACAGGAGCAGGATCGATGCGCCCGTGGACAGGAGCGCGACATGCTCGATCAGATCGAGGAACGTCTGCTCGCCCCACTGGAGGTCGTCGAACACGACCACGAGTGGTTGTTCCTCGGCCGCGTGCTCGACGGTCTTGCGGAACGCCCACGCGATCTCCTCGGCGGAGGTCTCGGCATCGCTCGAGCCAAGCAGCGAGCTGGTCGCCGCCGCCGCGGCGTCGTCCGGAGGTGAAGCGTCGAGCTGCTCAAGGACCTCCACGACCGGCCAGTAGGTGATCCCTTCCCCGTAGGGGGGACAGCGACCGAGGGTCACCCTCGCGTCGATCGATGCCAGCAGCTCCGATGTGAGCCGGGACTTGCCGACGCCGGCTTCGCCGATCACCGTCACGAGCTCGCACCGGGGCTCCCTCCCGACGCGCTCCCAGGCGTCCCGGAGCATCCCGAGCTCATCCTGGCGCCCGACGAACCGCGGCCGTGGCCGCTGCTCCGGGGCGTCGAGCACGCGCAGGAGCCGGTAGGCCGGAACCGGCTCGGCCTTGCCCTTCAGCGCGAGAGGCTCGACCGTCTCGACCTCGGCCGCATCGCGGACGAGCGCGAGCGTCGGCTGACCGATCAGCACCTCGCCCGGCCGTGCCGCCTGCTCGAGCCGAGCAGCGACGTTGACCGCGTCGCCGGTCACCAGTCGCTCCTCGGTCCCGGTCACCACCACGCCGGTCGTGACGCCGATCCGTCCTTGCAGCCCCAGCTCGGGCATCGCGTCCCGCATCTCGGCGGCCGAACGCACCGCGCGCAGCGCGTCGTCCTCGTGCAACTGCGGCACCCCGAAGACCGCCATCACGGCGTCGCCGATGAACTTCTCCACGGTGCCGCCGTGCCGCTCGACGATCGTCTTCATCCGCTCGAAGTAGCGGGCGAGCACCGCGCGGAGCGGTTCGGGATCAAGCGTCTCGCCGAGCGCCGTCGAGCCTGTCAGGTCGCAGAACAGCACGGTGACCGTCTTGCGCTGCTCTCGGGTGGCCCCGGCGGCGGCCCGCTCCGTGCCGCACTCAGGGCAGAACCTGAACGGTCGTTCCGACTCGAACCCGCAGGTCGAACAGGCCGGCACGCGGCCAGTCTAGGTCAGCGCGTCCTACTGCTTCTCCTCCATGTACTTCTTCAGCCCGAGGAGCGGGAGGATCCACGCGGCGATCAGCGACGCGGCCCAGACGATCACCGTGGCCGCCAGCCACGTCCCGATCCCGTCGATCGTGAACCCATCGGAAATCAGGTCGGTGACGATCAAAGCGATCAGTGTGGCGATCAGCGCCACACCGCCGAGCGCGGCCGACTGCCGCCTGCGGAACTGGTTCGCCAGGAACGGCGTCATCAGTGCGACGACGACCGTGAAGATGACGACGTCGATGATGAAC
>JBAVEY010000239.1:0-2843 GCA_049587975.1 Actinomycetota bacterium
GAGCGAGCTTCCCCGGGATGCGCTGCTCGACCTCCTCGGCGAGGCATCGGCCGCTCGCGTCGTCACCGGATCGCCGGGCAGCCTGCGTCAGCAGCGGTTCGCCCACGCGTTGATCCGCGACACGCTCTACGAGGGGCTCGGCGCTCCGACGAGGGTCCGGCTCCATCGTCGAGCCGGCGAGGTGCTCGAGACGCTGCATGCGGAGGACCTCGACCCGCACCTCGCGGAGCTCGCCCTCCATTTCTTCGAGGCGGCCAAGGACGGAGACGCCGACAAGGCCGTCGAGTACGCGCGGCGGGCCGGAGATCGAGCCGTCTCCCTCCTCGCCTACGAGGAGGCGGTCCGTCTCTACGGGATGGCGGAGGAGGCCCTGGAGCTTCGCGGGGGAGCGGCGGGCGTGCGATGCGACCTGCTCCTGGCGAAGGGAGACGCACAGGCCAGGGCCGGCGACCAGAGCGCGGCCCGGGAGACGTTCCTGAAGGCGGCCGATCTCGCGTCGGAGCTCGCGTTCCCCGAACACCTCGCCAGGGCGGCGATCGGATACGGAGGCAGGTTCGTCTGGGCGCGGGCCTACCTCGACGAGCACCTGATCCCGCTGCTCGAGGCGGCCTTGGCCGCGTCCGGCGAGGAGGACAGCGTGGTGCGTGCGCGACTGCTGGCCCGTCTCGCGGGGGCGCTCCGCGACCGCACGCCGGAGGGGTTAGCCGCGACGGTCAGCGAAGGGGCCGTCGAGATGGCTCGACGGATCGGCGACCCGGCGACGCTCGCCTACGCGCTCGAAGCACGATGGGCAACCCTGTGGCTGCCGGACAATCCCGAGGAACGGCTCGCGATCGCGACGGAGATCCTGCGGGTCGCGCACGAGGTTGGCGATGCGGAACGGATCGCCCAGGGCTACGACTTCCTGATCTGCTCGCTCCTCGAGCTGGGGCAGATCGGGGCGGTGGACGAACAGACCGAGGCCATGGCCCGTCTGGTCGAGCATCTGCGTCAACCCGCGCAGCTCTGGATCCTCACGCACACACGCGCGATGCGCGCCCTCATGATCGGGAACTTCGACGAGGCAGAGGGACTGATCGAGGATGCCTTCAGGTTCGGCGAGCGCGCGCAGCGATATGACGCCCTCATCACGTACCGGCTCCAGCTGTTCCAGCTCCGGGTGGAACAGGGCCGACTCGCGCAGATGGAGCGACCCATCCTGGCAGCGATCGCCGAGTACCCGACCCGACCGATGTTCCGGTTCCTCCTCGCTCACCTGTACGCCGAGATCGGCCGAGAAGCGGAGGCGCGGACGACATTGGATGCGCTCGCGGCCGACCGCTTCTCGCAACTGCTCCGGAACAACGACTGGCTCATGGCTCTGTCCCACCTGCCCGAGGTGGTCGGCGCGCTGGAGGATCGCGAGCGGGCCGCGACGCTCTACGATCTCCTGCTGCCGCACGAGGGACGGGTCTGCACGCACTCGGCCGAGATCTGCCTCGGCTCGGTCGCGCGATGCCTCGGCGTGCTGGCCTCCACGATGGCTCGATGGGACCGGGCGGAGCGACACTTCGCGGATGCGCTCAGGGTGAACGCGGAGATGGGTGCGCTCCCATGGGTCGCGCACACGCAGCACGGGTACGCGCACATGCTCGTGGCTCGCGACCAGCCGGGCGACCGCGAACGTGCGGACGCGCTCCTCACGGAGGCCTCCGGGACCTGCCGGAGGCTCGGCATGGTGGCGCTCGGCGAGAAGGTCTTGGCCCTCCTGGAGCGAGCCGGCGGCGAGATCGGCCGAGCGGCCGAGGGTGGGTCCACCCCCTCGGTTCCCGCTGCGTCCATGCGACCAAGCGTCTTCCGGAGGGAGGGCGAGTACTGGTCGATCTCCTTCGAGGGCGACACCCTCCGCCTCAAGGACTCGAAGGGGCTCCGGTACCTCGGCCGCTTGCTGGCGGATCCGGGGCGCGAGTTCCATGTGATGGATCTCGCGGGCGGCATGGACGCTCCCGCAGGCGCGGGGCCTCCAGCGCGGGAACCGACGAGGCACGACGACCTTCACGTCGCGAGCGCGGACGCCGGCAGCGTCCTCGATCCCCGCGCCAAAGCTGCGTACCGCAGCCGGCTGCGTGAGCTCGAGGAGGAGCTCGTCCAGGCGGAGGCGTGGGAGGACGCTGAGCGAGCGGCCCGGATCGGGCAGGAGCGGGACTTCCTGGTTCGGGAGCTCGCGGCGGCGGTGGGCCTCGGAGGCCGCGATCGCAAGACCGCATCCGTCTCGGAGCAGGCGCGGGTCAACGTGACCAAGGCGATCAGGTCGGCGCTCTCGAGGATCCGTCGGGACGGTCCCGCGCTCGGGCTGCACCTGGACCGGACCGTCCGGACCGGGACGTTCTGCTCCTACGAACCCGATCCTCGCTCCCCGGTCCCCTGGCAGCTCTGACCCTTCTTCCCCCGATCGGTCCGCGCGAAGGAACAGCCGTTCCGTCGGTTCCCACGCCTCCGAAGCGAGAGCGGACCACGGAGCTGCCGATGGCGCAGCGGGCCGCTCGGGATAGGGGGTCTCGCGATGGCCACGGCTCAGACAGTGGTGGCAGTGCGCGATGCGCCGGCGTCAGCCGTCAGAGGAGGCGGTCGCCTCTTCCTGATCGTGCTGGTGATCGTGGCGCTGGCCGGGACGGCCGTCGGGATGCAGTTGAGCCGTTCGTCCGCCGGCCACGATCGGACGACAGCACCGGCCGAACCCGTGTACCTGCACGGTCGGAACCTGCTGGGGCTCGACCCGCTCGCGCCCGTGTACCTGCACGGTCGGAACCTGCTGGGGCTCGACCCGATCGCGCCCGTGTACCTGCACGGTCGGAACCTGCTGG
>JBAVEY010000240.1:0-3588 GCA_049587975.1 Actinomycetota bacterium
TCGACCCGACGAGGTCGGCGAAGAGCGCCGTCGCGAACTTGCGTTCCTTGCGACGCGGTTGCTCGGGCTGAAGCGATGAGGCGCATTCGTTGCAGAACTTCGCGCCGTCGGGGTTCTCGGCGCCGCACGAGGGACAAACGGTCATCCGAGGAACAGTACCCGGTGCTCGGACCCGACCGGGTCCGCCTATCGCTCGCGCTCCTGGCGGCGCCACTCCTCGACGTCGAACCCCTCCCACGGGTCGTAGTCGACCTCGAGCGCCTCCTGGGGTGGCCGCTCGTCCTCCGGGACGTTGCGGAGGTTCACGCGGATGCGCGTCCACGTCGTGGACCGCCCGCGCATCGGGTCGATCATCACGTCGGCCGGTTGCAGGTACGACGCGACCTCCGGGTGCTTCGCCCGCCAGCGGTCCAGTCCCGCCATCGCCTCGGCCTCCGTCTCGGCGCGAGCGATCTCGATCAGCGGCGCCGTGGTCCGCCGCCGTCCGGTCGGGCCGGTCCGCTTGCCGGGCGCGGGCGGCGGGACGATGCCTTCCTTCTGCGGTGTCCCACGTCGGCGCTTCGAGGGCTGCACGCGGGCCGGCTCGCCTTCCTGCTTCGTGTACTGGGGGGGCCAGGGCGCGTCGCCGAACCCCGCCTCCTCGTGCTGGGCCGCGAGCTCAAGGAGCGCGACGAGCGATCCGGTTGCCTTGTCGATGCCCTCGGAGGGATCGCCGATCTCGGCGAACCGTTCCGGCACGGTGTCGATCGTGAACGCGTCCTGCTCGCAGCCCGGAACCTCGTCCCACCGCAGGGGCGCCGAGACCCGCGCGTCGGCGGTCGGACGGACCGAGTACGCGGAGGCGACGGTGCGGTCCTTCGCGTTCTGGTTGTAGTCGAGGAACACCCCGTGACGTTCCTCCTTCCACCACCGGCTCGTGGCCAGGTCGGGCGCCCGCCGTTCGACCTCGCGGGCGACCGCGAGCGCCGCCCGCCGGACCTCGGGGAACGTCCACCGGCGCTCGAGCCGAGCGTAGACGTGGATCCCTTTCGATCCGGAGGTCTTCGGCCATCCGACCAGACCGAACGCCTCGAGCACCTCCCTCGTCACCATCGCGACGTCGCGGATCTGCGGCCATCCGACGCCCGGCACCGGATCGAGGTCGACGCGCAGCTCGTCGGGATGGTCGAGGTCGTCCGCCCGCACCGGATGCGGGTTCAGGTCGATGCACCCGAGGTTCACGATCCACACGAGCTGCGCCGCGTCGCGGACCACGATCTCCTCCGCCGTGCGGCCCGAGGGGAAGCTGAGCTCGACGGTCTCGATCCACTCAGGGCGCGATGCCGGGGCTCGCTTCTGGAAGAAGAAGTCGGCCTCGGCGCCGTTGACGAACCGCTTCAACGCCATCGGGCGGCCGGAGACCCCGCGGAGAGCTCCATCGGCGACCGCGAGGTAGAACCGGACGAGATCGAGCTTGGTGTGCCCGGTCGTCGGGAAGAAGACCTTGTCCGGGTTCGAGACCGTCACCTCGCGCCCGGCGACCTCGAGGACCTCCTTGCGAGCCGCCATGGGGACACGATAGGAGGCGGCGGGCCGGCCCCGCGACCGGCGGGCGCCGACCGGGTATCCTGTGTCGGTGGACTTCTACCGTACGAGAGAGGGAAAGACGCTCCGGATCGGGGAGTCCGACGACGGGATGCTGAGCGTCGAGATCTTGAAGGACGGTGCCTGGACCGCCGCCCCGCTCGGCATGATCGGCCTGCGGCTCTCTCCGGAGACGCGCCGGTTGAAAGCGTCGGAGATCAAGACCCTTCCCAACTGAGCGACCCGCTTCGAGGCTGCACCGCAAGGGCGTCGTTCGAGCGCATGGTCGCGCTCGTCTAGCATCCCTCGATGCGCATCCTCCTGTGGCACGGGTGGCTCCTCGAAGGATCGGGGTCCAACGTCGCGACCGCGCGCGTCGCCGAGCGGTATCGGGCCGCCGGACACGACGTGCTTCTCGTGTGCCAGGAGCACCGTCCCGAACGCTACAGATGGATCGACGCGTTCGAAACGGTGGACGGTGAAGGGCCGTCGGAGCTCACGACGCAACCGGTGTCGGCCGGGCCCGGTCGGTGCGTCCTGCTTCGACCGCGGATCGGGGCGATGCTCCCGGTCTTCGTCGTCGACCGGTACGAGGGGTTCGACCGTGTGCGTCGCTTCGTCGACCTGTCGGACGAGGAGCTCGGATCGTACCTGCGCGCCAACGTCGACGCGATGCGCACCGCCGCAGAGTGGCACGGGACCGAGATCACGTTCACGGGTCACGCGATCCCGGGTGCCGCGATCGGCAGGCGGGCGCTCGGCGCGGGGTCGTACGTCGCGAAGATCCACGGGAGCGACATCGAGTACGCCGTTCGGATCCAGGAGCGGTACCGGCAGCTCGCGCGCGAGGGACTCGGATCGGCTCGCGCGATCGTCGGCCCGACCGCGGACGTGCTCGCGCGATGCTCGGCGCTGGTTCCGGGGATCGAGGGGCTGCTCCGAACCGTGCCGCCCGGCGTCGAGGTCTCGGCGTTCCGTCCGCGACCGCGGGCCGAGGCGTTGCGGGAGGCGGCCGACCTGCTCGACGAAGACCCCGAAACGGCACGCGGGCGACCGTCGTCGCTCGACGCCGAGGTCGCGCGGGCGCTCGGCGCCCGTAACGCGGGGGCGCTCGATGCGCTCGCCGAGACCTACGACCAGGCGGTGCCCGAGCCCGATGCCGCCCGGCGGCTGCGACGGCTCGCCGGCACGAGCGGGCCGATCGTCGGCTACCTCGGCAAGCTGATCCCGCAGAAAGGTGTCGAGCTGATGCTCCAGGGCCATCGCTCCGCGCGGCACGCGGCGCACGGGCTGGTGGTCGGGTTCGGCTCGTACCGGGAGTGGCTGGCGGCGCTCGCGTTCGCCCTCGAGCGAGGAGACGATGCGGCGCTCGGGTGGCTGCGCGAGGTCCGGACGATGTCCGTGGAGACGATGTCCTCTGCGGGGCCCGATCCCGGCGGGCGAGACCTGACGTTCACCGGCCGGCTCGATCACCGGTACGCGCCCCAGGCGCTCGCCGCGATGGACGTCATGGTCACACCGTCGATCCTGTCCGAGGCCTTCGGGATGGTCGCCGCCGAGGGGGCCGCCGCGGGTGCCCTCCCGCTCGTCGCCCGCCATTCGGGTCTGGGGGAGGTGGGAGCCGCGATCGAGGCGGCGATCGGGCGTCCCGGGCTGCTGACGTTCGAGCCGGGACCGGGAGCTGTGGCTCGCCTGACGACAGGGCTCGACCGCGTGCTCGAGCTCCCGGACGAGGAGCGCGCCGAGCTCCGAGCGGCCGTCAGCGCCTTCGTCGGGCGCGAATGGACCTGGGATCGCACGGCCGCCGGGTTGCTTGCGGCCGCCGGGTCTGGGTGAACCCGGTCACGTGGGCGAGCGGCTCCTGACCTCGTTCGAGCGACCGTCGCGCGAGGTCAGGCGAGCCCTCGACGAGGAGGCGGACCGAGTCCCCGCGTTCCACGCGTGAGGTCCCGTCCGCGTCGCGCGAGCCGGGCGCGGACGAGTGCCTTCCGCGTCTCCTCGGCGGCGACGAACACCCAGGGTGCG
>JBAVEY010000241.1:0-9746 GCA_049587975.1 Actinomycetota bacterium
GGGATCGAGGCCAGCGCCTCGCCGAGGTCGGCGACGCCGCCCGGGCCCGCGAACCGGCCCCGAGTCCCGCCAACCATCTCGAGCTCGGCGAGGTTGCGGCCCGCCTCGGCCATCCCCGAACGCAACCGCTCGAGATCCTCGTCGCTCGGCCTCCCGAGCGGGTTGAACCCGCTCCCGAACTCGACGAGGCGTCTGAGCAGCCGCTCGTGCATCGTCTCGCCGCCGAACCACAGCCCCGGGCCCTCGCGCCGGAAGGGCTTCGGCTCCAGGGAGATGTCGGTGAACCGGTAGTGGCGGCCCTCGAACGACGCGGGGGTCGCGCGCCAGAGCACGCGCCAGGCGGCCAGGTGCTCGTCGAGCAGTTCCCCGCGCCGCTCGAACGGCACGCCGAGCGCCTCGTACTCGGGCCGGTGCCAGCTCACGGTGGGCTGCACCACCAGGCGCCCCTCGGACAGCAGATCCAGCGTCGCGAGCTGCTTGGCGAGCAGAAGCGGATGACGGAGCGGCGCGATGATCGAGCTCGCGACCAGCCGGAGCCGGGATGTCGCCGCCGCGACCGCCGCGAGCAGCGTGAGAGCGTCCGGCCACGGCGTCGACGGGTCCTGGTTCCGGGGGAGCGCGTAGTCGCGCGGGTTCTCGGGGAGGCCATCCGCGTCCGCTCCCGGCCCGAGGATCACGTGCTCGCTCACCATCGCGGCGTCGAACCCCGCCGCCTCGGCCTCGGCCGCCATCCGAACCAGTCCCCGGAGATCGCGCGCCGGGACGAGCGTGTGATTCTCGCTCAGGATGAGGACGAGGCGGGGCCGGATGGCCCCGCCTCCCCCGTCACGCACGCCCTCAGGAGCGGAGATCCGCCAGGGCGTCGCTCGCCGGCTCACGCCCCTTGACCGCGAGCATGTACAGCACGCCGAGCACACCCCAGATCACCGCCGCCCACGGGGCGATCAGGGTGGGGCTTGGGACCTTGTAGAAGGATCCGAAGATCGCCGCACCCGTGACCAGGATGCCGAGGATCACCGAGCACCACAGCTCCACCTTCTTGGGATCGTCCTTGAGCCCGCTGATCGCGCCGAGCGACATCAGCAGGTACACGACGATGAGTGCGAAGGCACCGAACGTCGCGCACCAGGCGAACACCGAGAAGTAGTGCGGCAGACCCGGCAGCGCGAGCAGCGTGTCGTTGCCCTCCGCGACCACGATCAGCACCGCCTGGATCACCATCAGGAACACGATCGCGCCCACCGGCGTCCCGTACCGCTTCGATACCGAAGCGAACATCGCCGGCAGCCGCCGGTCGCGCGACATCGCGAACACCCCGCGGGTGGAGGCGACCGCTGCACCCACGTAGACGGCCAACATGTCGAGGAACACCACGAGGAGCAGGATCTTGAGCCAGAACTCGGAACCGGACGGGCTCCCCGGTGCGCCGAGCGCGAATAGCGGTGCGCCGGCGACCTCCGGGCTCGTGATGACCGACAGGTCGAACCCGAACCCGGCGACCTCCACGTACGCGGCGATCAGGTAGAAGATCGAGACGATCACGACCGCGCCGAGGACCGCCCGAGGGATCGAGCGCTTCGGCTCGGCCGTCTCCTCGGCCAGGTTGGCAGCGGTCTCGAACCCGACGAAGATCAGCACGCCGTACAGCACCCCGAACAGGATCCCGGTGAACCCGTCGGGCGACGGCGTCGGGTCGAACGCCTTCGCGACGTCGTTGGCGCTCCCCAGGTCGGCGATGACCGTGATGAAGAAGATCAGGACCACGGCGATCGAGATCAGCGCCAGCGTGAGCTGGACACGGGTCGAGATCTTGACGCCGAAGTACAGCACCACGAACAGGAGGAGCGCGAAGATCGTGTCCCAGATCCAGATCGGCAGATCGAGGTCGATCTCCCACACGGGCAGGAGGTTGTCGTGCACGTACCCGCCGATCAGCACGCCGAGCCCGGTGGTCAGGATGATCGTGCCCCCGTAGTACAGCCACCCCGCCGCGGCGCCCATCGTCTTGCCCAGGCCGTTCGACACGTAGTCGTAGAGCGACCCCGCCGCATGGATGCGCTTCGCGTACTGGGCCACGATCCAGCCGATCGCGAACATGCCGACCGCCGCCAACAGGACGGCCAGGGCGGCGGAGGTACCGGCGCCCTTCGCCGCCGCGTTGACGCCGATGATCAGCGGGATGATGAACGCCGCACTGAACACCGGCCCGATGAAGCCGACCGACTGCGCGAGCACGTCGATCAGCGAGAGCTTCTTGCCGCCGAGGCGCTCGTACTCCTCGGTCACCACCAACGGTCGTTCGCCTTCCACGGACCCCTCCCCTCCCGACGACGGATCTGCTGGTGCTTCCTACCCCGGCGGGGCTACGCCGTCCAGCCCCCCTCGGGCCGCTCGAACCAGACATGGACCTGGCCCGTGCCCACGGACGCTTCGTACTCGCTGAACAGCTCCCCCGTTGCGGTGCAATCCCTTCCGCCCAGCGCCGCGGCCATCATCAGGTAGTGCCCGAAGTGCCCCTCGGGGTACGCCTTGCGGTACTCGGGCATGCCGTCGATCACGCCGGCGTGGTCGCCCTCGTTGAACTTCTCCAATACGGCCATGTCGGCGTCGTAGTACTTCCGGTCGTAGATGTTGTCGGGCGCCTTCTGGCTCTCGCGCTTGCGCAGGTCCTTGAAGTTGAAGAACCGGTGCGTCATCCCGCCCGAGGCCAGCAGCACCACCCGTCGGTCGCTCTGCTCGATCGCCTTGCCGATCAGCTCGCCGAACAGCAGGAAGTCGTCGGTGTCGCAGCACTGGTTCAGCGCCACGCTCAGCCAGGCCGTCTGTGGGTCGCCGAGGAAGGTCCAGACGTTCACGGTGCCGTAGAAGATCGGCAGATACGGATCGTCGCAAGCGAGGATCCAGCAGTCGTCGCGCTCGACGGCCTGCGCCGCGATCAGCTCGGCGAGCTCCGGGTCGCCCGGCATGTCGTATGGGATGCCCGCCATGCCTCGGGGCAGCTCGTGGCTCGTGAACCGGCCCTGCCGGCGCTCGTGGGCGGTCACGATGTGCTCGAACGTAGACTCCCAGTGCGTGTCGAACACGATCACGGCATCCGGCTGTAGCCGGTCCAGGTTCTCGGACTTGATGCGATGCAGCCCCGGGACGAGCGTGATCTCGTTACCCTCGTTGATCTCGAGCCGTACCTCTTCCGGCAGCATGATCGTGGGGACGTGTGCCACGAGCGCCGCGCCGACGATCTCTCCCATCCTCAGTCCTCCCATCTCAGCCGGCCTACCGCTTCGCTCCTTGAGGCCAGGGGGCCATGCAGACGTTCTTCACGTCCGCGTAGAAGTCGAAGCTGTAGACGCCGCCCTCGCGCCCGACCCCCGAGGACTTCGCGCCGCCGAACGGCGCCCGTAGGTCGCGCACGAAGAAGCAGTTCACCCACACGGTGCCGGCGACCAGGCGCTCGGAGACCCGTTCGGCGCGTTCGCGGTCGCCGGTGTACACGATCGCGGCCAGGCCGTACTCAGTCTCGTTGGCGAGCGCGATCGCCTCCTCCTCGTCGTCGAACGTCTGGAGCGTGAGGACGGGACCGAACACCTCCTTCCGCAGCACCTCGGCACCCTCGGGTACCTCGCCGAACAGCGTCGGTCGATAGAAGAGGCCGCCGAGCTCCTCGGTCGGCCCGCCGCCCAGGAACACCCTGGCGCCGTCGGCCTTCCCGCGCTGCACGAACCCGTCGACGCGCGCGAAGTGCTCGCGCGTGATCTGCGGCCCGATGTCCGTGGTCTCCTCGCGCGGGTCGCCCTGGCGGATCGCGCCGGCCGCCTCGAGGAACCGCTCCAGGAACGCGTCGTGCATCGAGCGCTCGACGAGCAGCCGCGTCCCCGCCAGGCAGACCTGCCCGGCGTTGTCGAACTGGTTCACCGCCTGCTCCACCACGGCGTCGAGGTCGGCGTCGGCGAACGCGACGAACGGCGACTTGCCTCCGAGCTCGAGCGACACGGGGGTGAGGTTCGCCGCCGCGGCCTGCGCGACGAGCTTGCCCGTCTCGATCGAGCCGGTGAACGCGATCCGATCCACCGCCGGGTGCGAGGTGAGCGCGGCGCCGGCCTCCTCGCCGATCCCCTGCACGACGTTGAACGCGCCGTCGGGCAGACCCGCCTCGCGCGTGATGTCGGCCAACAGCGAGGCCGTGAGCGGCGCCCACTCGGGCGGCTTGGCGACCACGCTGTTGCCGGCGGCGAGCGCCGGGGCGATCCGCCACGTCGCGAGCATCAGCGGCGCGTTCCACGGCGTGATCACGACCGTGACGCCCGAGGGGTCCCACTCGGTCCGGCTGACGAAGTCGTTCATCTCGAACGCCTCGTCGCCGAGCTCCATCAGTTGGTCGGCGAAGAAGCGGAAGTTCCGAGCCACGCGCGGCATGACCGAGTTCAGGTGCGAGCGCAGGAGCGAGCCGTTGTCCCGCGTCTCGACGGCGGCGAGCTCGGGCACGCGCTCCTCGACGAGCTCGGCGACGCGGTGGAGGACCTTCGCGCGGTCCTCGGGAGAGGCGCGGCCCCAGGTGTCGAACGCGGCCCGCGCCGCGGCGACCGCTCGGTCGGCCTCGTCGGCTCCGCCGCGGGCGACCTCGGCGATGACCTGCTCGTCGATCGGCGACACGTCGTCGAACGCGTTCGACGACCCGACGCGTTCGCCACCGATCCAGTGCTCGGTCGATACGCGCACGCCCTCGATCTCGGCGGTCTCGCCCGTGAGAGCGCTCCTCTCGCTCGGAAGGTCGTTCGTTTCCGAACGATAGGAACCGCCTCGAAGAACTGTCAAGGCGACACCGGTTTGACGAGCGCCTGGTGGTCGGGTCACGGTTCGGCTCCGAACCTCGAAGGGAGCGATCGTGACGGACACGGACACACATCGGGACGAGCTGGTCGAGCGGCTGTTCTCGGCGGGCCTGGGCATGGCGGAGGTCCTCACCGTCTACCTCGGCGACAGCCTCGGGTTGTATGGGGTGTTGCGGGACGGCGGGCCGATGACACCGGCCGAACTGGCGAGCGCGACCGGCATCCACGAACGCTACGCGCGCGAGTGGCTCGAGCAGCAGGCCGCCGCGGGATCCTGACCGTCGAGGCCGCGGCGGCCGACCACGGCCAGCGCCGATACGTCCTGCCAGCCGGCCACGTCGGCTCGATCTCCATGAACGCCAGCGTGGTGAGGATGATGACCACGATCGACTGGATCAGGAGGTACGCGGAGGGGAGGAACTCGGTCCGTTGCACGTGGTACACGCGGAGGACGCTCCGCCTGAGCGCACCCTGCTCGGCGCGCAGCCGCGAGGTGTACGTGGCGGGGACGCCGATCCGGTCCATCTCCAGGAACGTCGCGTTGAGCCGGTCGATCGCGTCCAGCGCGTTCTCCGACCGAGGATCTCCCAGGTCCTCGCGGAATGCGGCCACGATGCCGGCCAGGGTGTCCTCCAGGCGATCCAGATCGAGATCGGGGAAGGCCTGCTTGAAGGCCGCGCAGTCGTCGTGGATGTTCGTGAGCGCGGCCGTCATCTCGGCGGGACCCTCTCCGCCTCCTTGTAGTCGGTGAGGGTCCCGGCCACGATCAGTCCGAGGACGAACACGCCACCGGCCAGCACGCTCGTGAACAGCGGACTGATGCTGATGAACTCGAGCGAGAGCGCCGCGATGACGAGCTTGACGACGATGATGCCGAGCACGATCAGGCCCGTCCGGCCAGCCACCCGCCATCGGAGGAACCTGGTACGCAGCATCCCCACCTCGCCCCCTTCCACGGCCCCGAATCCTGGCACCCACACGCTTGGCCGGTCAACGCGGGCAGACGGGATCTGGACCTCGATCGCGGTCTCGCTCTGGATACGGCGTCGGTCGCTCAGGCGCTAATCGTCCAGCGTGCCCATGGTCAGGTTGACGATCGTTCCCATCATCCCGCTCGCCTTGTCGGAGGCCACGAAGGCCGCCACGTTCGCCATCTCCTCGAGCGTCATGAGCCGGCGCGAGTGGGTCCGGCTTGCGAGCGCCTCCTGCCACTGGTCCCAGGTCATCCCAGATGCCGTGGCACGAGGCTCGAAGGCTGCCCTGATCGTGTCGGTCTCGGGCATCGCCTGCGGTCGTAGACCGACCGCGCGGATGCCCTGAGGTGCGAGCTCGGCGGAGAGACTTCGAGTGAGCGCCTCTTTGGCGGCCATCGCGGGACCGTAGCCTCCGACCAATGGGGTCCCCGTCCGCGAGAGGAGTGCGGTGACGGTCATGATCACCCCCGACTTCTTCGTCAGCATGCGTCTCGCGGCCAGGCGGGCGGTCAGGAAGTACGACCTCGTGTAGGCAGCGATCGGCAGGGAGAACCGGTCGACATCCAGTTCGACCAGGGGGGCGCCCAGGATCTTCGCGTCCGGGATCCCAACCGCGTTGAACGAGATGTCGATGCGGCCCGCCTTGTCCATCACGGATCCGAGATGCTCGTCCACGGCCCGCTCATCGAGCGCGTCGACCTCCGCAGCGTCGGCGGATCCGCCGGCCGAGACGATGTCTTTGGCGACCACCTCGACGGGTGCCAGATCGCGTCCGGTGAGGAAGAGGTTGGCCCCCTCCGACGCGAAGGCGCGTGCGACGGCGCCCCCGATCGCGCCTGCTGCTCCGTAGATCACCGCGACCTTGTCCTGCAGCATCATGTGTGGCTCCTCTCCGTGCCGGGATGTCGTTCGGAGCGGCTCTTCATCGTTTCGCTCGAGCCGCCCGCCTCTTGGTCTGGAAGCGCCACCGCGTCTGACTGAACAGTTCGCCCTGGCCGCTGGGAAAGCCGATCTGCCCGTCTCGCCGCCCGAACCCGAACGCCTTGGACGGGGTCACCTCGAAGGTGAGGACGCCCTCGATCCCCGGCAGGCGCCAGCCTTGCCCGTACTTCGCGACGTAGGCGTCCGCGATGCGGCGCACCTTGGCATCGTCGCGCACGATCGCCGCCTCACCCTCGACCACGATGTCGAGTCCCTCGGTGAGAGCGTTCGAGCCCGTGGTGATGGTCACGTGCGTGTTGGTCTCCAGGTTCTTCGCTTTGCGCTCGTCTTCACCGGTGGAGAAGAAGAGCGCGCCGTCGAGCCAGACCGCGATCAGCGGCACGACGTGCGGCCGTCCTCCGGGTGTCACCGTGGACAGCCACAACACCTCCGCCTTCCGCAGCTGCAGAACGGCGTCCCTCCACGGCAACGCCGAGGCACCGGGACTGCTGAATCGGCCATCGAGATCGGTCAGGGGGGCTTCGAGGGTCATGCTCGTCCTCCTTCTGTCTTGACCGGTGAGGACCGCACCGGATCGTCCGAGCGGTCGGTCATGCAGACACCGCGGCATCGGGCAAGTGGGCGCGCTCGCACCGCCCAGTTCACGGGTCGGCCGGTGTCGGTACTCGGGAGGACATCGAGAGCGGCAACCGTGGGGCTAGGGTGGAGAGGTGACGACGGACCTGTTCACGAGGGCGCGGGCGGGCGACGGCGAGGCGTTCCGAGCGCTGACCGAGCCCTACCGTCGGGAGCTCCAGGTGCACTGCTACCGGATGCTCGGATCGCTGCAGGACGCCGAGGACGCCCTCCAGGACACGCTACTCGCGGCCTGGCAGGGGGTCGCGAGGTTCGAGGAACGCGCCTCGATCCGCACGTGGCTGTACCGGATCGCGACCAACCGGTGTCTCAACGCCCTCCGTTCGGCCAGTCGACGCCCGGCCAAGGAGTGGGACGTGCCGACGGTTGAGCCCCCCGAGCCGACCCGGCTCGGAGAGATCGTGTGGCTCGAGCCGTTCCCCGACGCCCTCCTCGAGGGTGCGATCGATGTGCCGCTCGGCCCGGAGGCCCGGTACGAGCAGACGGAGGCCATCTCCCTGGCGTTCGTGACCGCTCTCCAGGTCCTGCCACCTCGGCAGCTCGCCGTGCTCATCCTGCGCGACGTGCTCGGGTTCCATGCGACCGAGGTGGCCGAGATGCTCGACTCGACCGTCGATTCGGTCAACAGCGCCCTCAAACGGGCACGCGCCACGCTGCGGCAACGGCTGCCGGCCAGCGACGAGCGCGAACCGGCTCCCCCTCCCGCCTCCCCCTCCGAGGAGGCGGTCGTGGCGGAGTTCGTCCGGGCCTACGAGTCCGGCGATCTCGACGCGATCGTCGCCCTGCTCACCGAGGACACCTTCATCTCGATGCCACCGATGCCTTTCGAATACCAGGGTCGAGACATCGTGGCCCGCTTCTACGCCAGCATCATCAACTCGGGCCGGAGGTTCGACCTCGTCCCCACGCGGGCGAACGGCCAGCCGGCGTTCGGGGCCTACCTTCGATCACCAAATAGCGTCATCCGCCACGGGACCGGCCTGCTCATCCTCACCCTTTCCGGCGACCAGATCTGTGCCGTGACCCGCTTCGACAGCAGCGTGCTCCCCTGGTTCGGGCTGCCGCGATCGCTCCCGAGCCGATAGCAGTGCCCGGTCCTGTCGAACCTCACTCGAGACCTACGGCTCGACGTCGATACTCCCACCGGCAGACACGATCAAGACCGCGAGGCCGACTACCAGCGCGATGGTGACAGCATCCCGACTGCCAAGCAGGGACCGCGATCTCGTTCCGGCCGCTCAGACTGCCCCGGCGAGGGGAGCCTTCACTCAGCCGTCGTCGGGACCCCGAATAGCGGCCACAGCGGCGTCCATGGAGCCGTAGTCAGCCACGTGAACGATCCGGCGTCCCTCGAAGGTGAAGATACTTGTGATAGAGGCGAAGTCCGGAGCCGTCACGGCGAGGGCGACATGCGTGGGGGTCGAACGCATCTCATCGAAGACGACCCTGATGCCTGTCTCCATTCGGCCGCGGAACATATCGAACATGGCATCGCGGTTGTCGCAGTGGGGACCCTGCGGGTCGGAATTCAACCAATGCGCATCCTCGGCATGGATCTCGCCGAGGCGCTCGAAGTCGCCCCGGTCATAGGCGTCCATCGTGTCGAGCATGAGGCGCATCGTCTCCTGCGCGTCCATCGGTCACCTCCGGCTCACGACACGTCCTTGGACCACCGGCTCCCACCCGATGCTAGACGCGTGGAAGGCATGACGCCGGTGAACGCTACGAGAACGTGTGTGGAGGCCCGTGACGGGCGTGGGAGCCGAGCCGCCAACCGGCTTCATCCCATCCCAACCCCCAGGGCGGAGGATCAACAGACCAGAACATCGCGCCACCCTTGTCCCGATCCCTCTCGTTCTCGCGGATGTCAGCTGGTCCCCTTGGACCAGAACCTCCACCGGCGGCGACGAGGGTGGCTCACTCTCCAGACTCGCCGAAGTTCACCAAGTTGCAGCAATCCCTCATGCGTACTCGCCCGGTAGTTCCCAGGACGATGCGGGATGGTCCCGCTTCGACCCAAGGAGGGGTCGGTATGCGGCTGAACAGCGTCACATCGAGGATCGGAGTCATCCTCGTCACCGGGGGCCTATTCGTTGCCCTCACAGGTGGCGCGGCGCTCGCAGCGCAGGGGAGCCCGAACGGCGCTGCGAGTCAAAGGCCCGTCTTCTACGAGGGGAAGCAGGTCACCGTCAACATGTTCGAGGTGCCGGCGTCGGAGGCGCTGCTCGAGAACAACCGGAGCATCAACACGATCTACGCCTCGAACGACCTCGACGAAGAGCAGGACTTCCTGTCGGTGATCGATGCCATCCAGGGTGAGGGGTTCAACCCCTTGTGGCAGCAGGTCCTCATCGTCTTCAACCAG
>JBAVEY010000242.1:0-5545 GCA_049587975.1 Actinomycetota bacterium
AAGCCCACTTAGCCTGCGCAGGTCGCCGCTGGCGGTGACGCCCTGCGACTCCGCGTCAGCCCGGCTGATCCGTCCCAGCAGCAGACCGACCACGGCGTCGGGCGGCCCAGCGAGCGTCACGTCGGGCGCAGTCGCTCTCCCAGGAGCCACATGGACCCGCCCTCGCGAGGAGATGAGGGTCACTGGCTCATCTCCAGACCGGAGTTCGACCGTGAGGTCCGTGCGGTGGGGATCCACGCCTTCGAACCGAGCCACGACCATGTGGCGCAGCCAGTTGGGGCGAAAATGATCCTCGCCCCTCGGCCGGGCCATCAGCGGCCCGGCCCACCGCCCGAGGGCATACACCGCCTCGTGGAGATCCTCCCCCCACGGCGTCAGGGCGTAGCTCCCGTCGTCCAGCCGACAGAGCACACCGCCGTCCTCCAGGCCCCGGAGGCGCTCGACGAGCAGGTTGGTGGCGATGCCGGGCAGGCCGCTCAGAAGCTCGTTGTAACGACGAGGGCCTTCGAGCAGCTCGCGAACCACAAGTAGCGACCAGCGCTCCCCAACAACATCAAGCGCCCGGGCTAGGCCGCAGTACTGACCGTAGGAACGCATGCCGAAACGATAGCTTGACAAACTCCAGTTGTCTACTTTAGCGTTTCAAGCTACAGAAACGGGCCATGTGCAGGAGAGGAGGAGCTGATGAGCGAGTCGGTGAGGGACCTGGTTATGGCCTACGTGGCGGCGGCGGGAGAGCGCCGGTTCGATCGCCTGGCGGAGTTGGTCCATCCGGAGGCGACGTTCGGGGGCACGGTCAAAGGGGAGACCCATGGCCGAGACTCGTTCGTTCAGGGGTTCCGGAACCTCGGGCCGATCATCGCCCGCAACGAGATCCGCGAGCTCATCGTGGAGGGCAACCGAGCATCGGTCCTCTATGACTTCGTCACCGACACTGCCGTGGGTCCGGTGCTGTCCGCGGAGTTCGTCAATGTCGAGGACGGCCTGATCCGCTCCAGCACGCTCCTCTTCGACCATCGCCGGTGGCCCGAGGTGGTGCAGGAACTGAAGGAGCGCACCGGAGTGGCGGCCTCGCCACAGCCAGCGAAAGCCTGACTCGATGGTGGCGGGCCGAACCACCGCCGAGGAGTGCTTCGTGGAGATCGCCCGCCGGATGGCCGATCGAGAGTTGTGGCCCTACGATCGCTTTGTTGGTCGAGGCGATGAAGCGGGCGTTGGCGGTCGCCCTCGCTCCAGGTCCTCGAGAAAGTGCCGTCGGTCGCGTTTCTAGCAGACCTGCGACAGCGGGGCGAACGGGTTGATCGCGTCGCCGAGGACGGCAAAGCCGTACGGACTCTCCGGCCAGTTCGGTGGAATCTCCGTCGGGTGCCACTCGAAGTGGTCGTGGGGGCCGGAGGAGTGGCCGGTCGACCCGACATATCCAACGATATCGCCGGTCTCGACCGGGCCGAGGGTACCGAGTCGGGAGAGGTGGGCGTTATACACGTAGCCATACTCGCCGTGGACGTAGACACCGAGCCCGCCCAGCGTGCTGTGCGATACGGAGGCCACACCGTCGAACGGCGCGAGGATCGGCGTTCCTTTTGCGGCCATGATGTCGTCGCCTTGATGGAGGTGGAACCCGCCACCGGGCTCGGGACGCGGGGCGCCGAAGTTGTCGGCGATCGCGTACGGGGGTCCCACGGGACACAGGGCGAACGGCCGGAGGAGCGAGATCTCGGTCTGGATCTGCTCGATCCGCCCGCGTAGCCGGGCGCTGAGGCGCCGGGACCTCGCCATCTTGCGTTGGAGTTCCTCGCGGTCCATCTCCAGGCTTCGCTTCTGCATCTCGACGATCTGGCGGCCCCGCACGACCTCGGCCTCGATCTGTGCGAGGCGATCGGTGGTCTCCTGGACCTTGGCCGCGAGCACGGCATCGCGCCGGTTCATCTCGCTGAGGAACGACATCCGGGCGGCGGCGTCGGCCGCGGATGTGGCCGTCAGCACATACATGATCGGCACGCCGCCAGACATGTAGGCCTCGCGGCTGCGCTCGTCGAGCTTGGCCTGCAGCAGCGCGGCGCGGACCTGGAGCTTCATCACCTGCCGCTGGAGCTTGGCGAGCCGGGTCTCGATCCGCAGAATCTCGCTCTCGGCCCGCGAGATGCGCGTGGCCAAACGGTTCATCACCTTCTGCAGGGCGCGGATCTTCCGCATCTGGGCCCGGTACCGGTCCTTGGTCGCGTGCAGCTCCTGCTTGCTCTGCTTCAGCTCGTGGTTGGTCTCTTTCAGCACGTCCTCGTCTGCCGAAGCGAATCTCGCGATCCCGACCACGGGCACAGTTGCAAGGAGAAGAACCGTGGCCACTCCGGCCACGATTCGGCGCGATGCTCGTGCCTGGATGGCGTGCAGACGCGACATCTCAGCACGTCTATAGGTGGCGGTTATCAGGGGACGTTCCTCGTGTTCGGTCACGTCACCGGACCATCGGCAGACCGAGAGGTTGCCTGAAGAACCATGGTGAAACAGGGTCCGGGCGTGAGTGCGTCGAAACGACGGTTATGCGACTGGCTAACGCGCTGGAGCGGTCAGGGACTGGGCCCGGCGGCGGAGATGCTAGCTGCCGGAAGCGCCCGTACCCTCCTCTTCAGTATTGCCACCCGCGTGCGCCTGCCCGGCGGCCATGTGCTCGAGCGCGTGGGCCGGTGGCCCGCCCCCGTGGCCGACGGAAACCATCGGCTTGCCGCAGTCACTCCACGCAGCTTGGCGGATCAGAGCCGGGTTGCCGCCTGCGGCGACGGCGCTCACGTAGTCGCCGTGTGTCCAGTTGCCCGGGAGCGAGGAGACGTTGGTGAGATCGCACGCTCCTGACTGGTGGAATCGCTCGATCGGCCCGCCATGGACGCCTGCGTCCTGCTCGTTCGCCTCGCCTTTGTCGTGATCAGACCCACCGGCCGACAGGATGCCCGCCGTGGCCAGGCCTGACACACCCAGGACGAATGCGAACACGAACGGAATAACGACTCGCTTCATACGAGCCTCCTATAGGCTTCTCGAACGAATATCGGCAAGACGGAGTGCGCGGTCAATCGTCCGATCGGCCATTAGTCCACGAGCCGAACTTGCGGATGACCGTTGAGAACGGGATCATCGGCGAGGCCACCGACATCTGGATGCAGAACACGTCTGAGGAATGGGGCTCGAACTCGCAGTTGGCTTGATGCTGGGCCGTCTGCCCGCTCCAGGCGTTCACGATCTCATGCCGGCGAGGTCGATGACCGGATAGTCTCCGCCGTCACCGCCGGCGGTGAACCACGGGTAGCACGGTGGTGCCGGGCCGTCGCACGCCGCCACCGGGAAGAAGACCTGCGGCGTGGGGTCCATGTCCGCGACGGCAAGGAGGCCAGTCTTGCATCGCCTGCACGAGGGTATTCGGCACCCCGCCCGCGGCGCACACGTACGTTGGGGGCGGGTCCCACAGGGGTGGCCTAGAGGGCGATCGACCCCTCAAGCCCCATGTTGTCGATGTACTCGCCGAGTTCGTTCGCCCCGCCCGCCTGAGACGTGCACCGCGTCGGGTCGTTGTTGTCGGTTGGCCACCCCTGGGGGAAGTCTAGCCATCCGCGCTGACTCCCACTCCCGAACTTCGCGAACGCGAACTAGCACTCGGACCGGTGTAACCAGGCTGATGGCCGTCGTTGCAGCCGGCCACGTCGATCGCGTTCAACTTGAGCGGGACGGGGTTCGCCACGCCCAGGGTCCACTCCTCCGTTGCGGAGGCCACAACGGTGCCGTTGTCGAACCCGAAGATCGGCGCCATGACGGTCCGGAGGTGGCCTCGATGACGCGAGCGGCGTAGTTCCATCCCACGACCGCGGATGCGCAGGTGAGGACGAAGAGCACGAGCGACTTGAGCACCGTGCCGGCCACGGTCATGCCGCGCGCGGACCCGGCGCCGGCCCTCAGGCCCGCGATCGAACCTCTCCTCGGCCGTCGGAGCGCCGGCCGGGCGATAGCGGCAGAATGGCCCAAGGAGGAGCGATGAGCGAACAACGGTCCACCCCGCGCGAGGACGGCTTCTCGATGCCGGCGGAATGGGAGCCGCACGAAGCCTGCCTGATGGAATGGCCCACCGTGACGCGCGAGGCCTTCTGGGCGGAGTTGTTCGAGGAGGCCAAGCGCGACTACGCGACGGTGGCCAACGCGATCGCGGCGTTCGAGCCCGTCGTGATGGTCTGCGATCCCGAGCAGGAGGCCGAGGTCCGTCACTACTGCGGGGACGGCGTCGAGGCCCTCCCGCTCCCGATCGACGACTCGTGGATGCGTGACAACGGCCCGATCTTCGTCCGGGACGCGGCGGGCCGCATCTCGCTCGTCCACTTCGGGTTCAACTCGTGGGGGGAGAAGTACCTGCCGTACGACCGCGACGCGCAGGTCCCGCGCCTCATCGCCGAGCACCTCGGCATGCGCCGCTACGAGGCGCCGTTCGTGCTCGAGGGCGGCTCGTTCTTCGTCGACGGCGAGGGGAGCCTCATCACGACCGAGCAGTGCCTGCTGAACCCCAACCGCAACCCGACGCTGACGCGCGAACAGATCGAGCGGGGCCTGCGCGACTACCTCGGCGTCGAGGCGATCGTCTGGCTGGGGCTCGGCCACTCCACCGACCGCGACACCGACGGCCACATCGACGGCATCGCGCCGTACCTCGCGCCGGCGACGGTGGCGCTCCTGCTCCCCGGGGACCCGGACGACCCGGACCATGAACGCGGGCGCGACAACCTCGAGCGGCTGCAGCGCGCCCGCGACGCGAAGGGGCGGGCGTTCGAGGTGATCCCGTTCGAGACCCGCCCACCGGGGCGCGTCCCGTACCTCAACTTCTACCTCGCGAACGACGGCGGCCTCGTGGTCCCGATCGCCGAGCGCCCGGAAGACGAGCAGGCGCTCGAGCAGATCGCCAAGATGCTCCCCGACCGGGAGGTCGTGCCCGTGCCCGGCAACTGCCTGAACGAGGGAGGCGGGGGACCACACTGCATCACCCAGCAGCGTCCGGCGGGCGTCGCTGTGCCGGCCTGAGATGTACCTGACCCCGACCGAGGAGGATCGCCTGCGGATCTTCGCCGCGGCCGAGCTCGCACGGCGCACCCTCGAACGCGGGCTCGCGCTGAACGCCCCGGAGGCGACGGCCCTGATCTGCGACGAGATGCACATGGCGGCGCGCTCCGGCGCCTCGTTCGACGAGGTGCTTGAGGCCGGCCGGCGGGCCGTCGCGGCCGACCAGCTGATCCAAGGCGTGGCCGAGCTGATCGACGAGATCCGCCTCGAGGTGCTCCTGGACGAGGGGAGCCGGCTCGTGGTCCTTCGGAGGCCGTGGGGATGATCGACCCGATCGAGCTCGCGCCCGGGCGCGACCGGATCCGCCTCGAGGTGACCAACACGTCGACCCGCGTCGTCCGCGTCTCCTCCCACTACCCCTTCTGGCGGACGAACCGGCGACTCGAGTTCGATCGCGAGGCCGCGCGGGGCTTCCGCCTCGACGTCCCCGCGGGCTCGTCCATCCGGTTCGCGC
>JBAVEY010000243.1:0-4751 GCA_049587975.1 Actinomycetota bacterium
TGGCCTCCGGCCCCTACATGATCGAGGGGTCCGAGCTGCTCGACTTCTCGGCCCCGCCGGACGGGCAGGAGCCGGCGGCGGGGTTCGCTCCGGCCGAGGTCGATGAGGACGGCGTCGTGCAGGAGCCCGGCTCGCTCGTGCTCGTCAGGAACCCGTCATGGGACCCGGCCACCGACCAGCTTCGCGCCGCCTACGTGGATCGGATCGAGTCCACGCTCGGCGGTCTGGATGAACAGGAGATCGCGGGACAGGTCGACGCGTCCGAGGTCGACCTAGTCTTCCCGTCCTCCTCGCCGTTCGAGCAGGTCGCCCGCTATCAGGACGACCCGGAGCTGGAGGATCGCCTGCATCTGCAGGCGGACGCCGTCTTCTGGTCGGTCACGATGAACCTCGCCGTACCCCCTTTCGATGACGTGCACGTCCGCCGCGCGGTCGCTCGGGCGATCGACCGGGCGGCCCTAGTGGAGATGCTCTCCGAGCCTCCGTACGGACCGTTCGGCTTCAGCTGGGGCGAGGTCGAGACACACATGGCGCCCGATACGCTCGAGGATCGGCTCCTGCGCGACTTCGACCCGTACCCATACGATCCCGAGGCGGCCCGCGAGGAGATGCGCGCCTCCATCTACGATCGGACGGGTGACGGCCGGTGCGACGCGACCGCCTGCCGAAACATCCGCGCCCTCGTCATGGACGAAGGGGTCCTCCTCGATCAGGCGCGGGCGATCCGCGACGACCTCGCGGAGGTGGGGATCGATCTCGCGCTGGATCCCGTCCCGTGGTTCGAGTTCTTCGGGGACGAGGATCTGGACCCGATCCCCGGCGGCTCGATCCACGACGCGAGTGCGCGGATCCCGATGGGGATCGCATACCCGTGGGGACATGACTACCCGGAGGGCGGCGGCTGGTTCTCGCCGCTGTTCGACCGCTCGGGGCTCGGAGGGCCGAACACCTCGGTCCTCGGCGCGTCTCAGCGGGAGCTCCGGGAGTGGGGCTACGAGGTGACGTCGGTCCCGAGCGTGGACGATCGCATCCAGGCCTGCCTGGTGCGTCGGGGCATGGCACGCACACAGTGCTGGGTCGAGCTCGACCAGTACCTGACGACCGAGATCGTCCCCCGGGTGTCGTATTGGGTCACGGAGGACGCGTTCGTGGTCTCCGAGCGAGTCGTCGCGTTCTCCTTCGATCAGTTCTCCGGTCTCCCGGCGCTCGACCGGATCGCCCTCGCCCCGGGCTCCGACTGAGCAGCTCAGCCGGTACCATGCCTTCGACCATGAGCGATCACACCGAACGGCTCGAGGACCTCGGCAAGCGCATCGCGTCGGCGAAGGAGTTCCTTTGACGTCGACGACAAGCGCTCGAAGGCCGCCGCGCTCGAGCAGCAGGCTTCGGACCCAGCGCTGTGGGACGACCCCGCTCGCGGCCAGCAGCTGACCACGAGCCTCGCGCGCCTGCGCTCCGAGGTCGAGCGCTACGACGGTCTGGTCCGGCGGCTCGAGGACGCCCGGACGATGGACGAGCTCCTCGCTGATGAGGCGGACCCGGAGATGACCGCGGATCTTGCGCGTGCGGTGCGGGAGCTCGAGCGCGACGTCGAGAAGCTGGAGCTCGCCACGCTGCTCGGGGGCGAGTACGACGATCACGACGCGGTCGCCACGTTGCACGCCGGGGCGGGAGGGACCGAATCGCAGGACTGGGCCGAGATGCTGCTTCGCATGTACCTGCGGTGGGCCGAACGCGAGCGGCTGGAGGTCGAGGTGGACGAGACGCTCCTCGGCGACGAGGCCGGGATCAAGAGCGCGACGTTCATCGTCCACGGCCCGTACGCGTACGGGCTCCTGTCGGCCGAGCGCGGTGTGCACCGGCTCGTGCGGATCTCGCCCTTCGACGCGCAGAAGCGACGGCACACCTCGTTCGCCAACCTCGACGTCATCCCGCTGCTCGAGGAGACGGGCGACGAGGAGATCGAGATCGACCCGAAGGACCTCCGGATCGACGTGTACCGCTCGACGGGCCCGGGTGGCCAGTCGGTCAACACCACGGACTCCGCCGTCAGGATCACCCACCTCCTGAGCGGGATCACGGCGGCGTGCCAGAACGAGCGTTCGCAGCTGCAGAACCGCGCCGTGGCGATGCGGATCCTCAAGGCCCGGCTCGCCGAACGGATGCGCGAGGAGCAGCAGACCAAGCTCGAGGATCTGCGCGGGGAGCGCAAGGGGATCGACTTCGGCTCGCAGATCCGCTCCTACGTCCTCGCCCCGTACCGGCTCGTCAAGGACCACCGGACGAACCTCGAGCTCGGCGACGTCGACCGGGTCCTGGACGGCGATCTCGACGCGCTGATCGAGGCCGAGCTCCGACGTCGGGCAGGACGCGGAGGCGCGTCGTAACGCGAAGAGGAGGCGCAGGTCCGTTCGTTCTAGGTCCTTCGTCCACATCGCGCCGATCGTGCCTGAGATCGTGCCTGACACGCTTGCCCGGGGGACGCGGACCGACGAGAATCGATCGATCCGCGGGGAGGCACTGAACGTTGTCCGAAACGACCAAGCGCGGCCTCGAGCTCTCGATCACGGCGGTCTTCGTGCTCGCGTTGCTGCTGGTCGGAGCCGTCCTGGTGTTCTCCGGAGGCTCCGCCTCCGCCCACCAGATCGCGACGCTCCGCCTCTTCGGTGGACAGGTCGTGGTGCAGCACGGCAACGGTGCGTTCCTCGAGGGCGGGCAGGGCACATCGCTCCGTGACGGCGACACCGTGCGGACCGGCCCGGATGGGCGGGCCGCGATCGAATACTTCGACGGGAGCGTGACCCGCCTCGACTACGACACGACGTTCACCCTGGTGAGGCTCGAGACGTTGGACAACCCGGCGGCCTCGAATGTGATCGAAGCGAGCCAGATCGACGGCAGCTCCTACAACCGGGTCACAGCGCTCACCGACGCGCAGAGCCGCTTCGACGTCAAGACGCCGACGGCGACGGCCTCGGTGCGCGGCACCGAGTACGCGCTGATCGTGGCGGGAGGATCGACGACCATCGCGGTCATGGACGGCGTGGTCACGGCGACCGGCGACAGCGGAACCGTCGACGTTCCCGCGGGCAAGATGGTCGTCGTGGGGGCCGACGGCACCGTCGGACCGATCCAGGGGATCACGCAGGAGCTGCTCGGCAGCGACTGGCTCAGCTTCAACCGATGCGAGCTCGACGGCGCACCGGAGTGCGCCGAGCAGGACGAAGAGGGGTCGGGGGGACCGGGGAACGGACCGACCGAGCAGGGTGGCCAGGGGTCGGGCGGCTCACCCTCGACGACGGGAGGAGGCGGGAACGGAACCGGGACCGGCGGTGGTGCAGGCGGCGGTTCAGGCGGCGGCGGGGGATCGACCGACGAGGGTCCACCGCCACCCCCACCGCCTCCGGGACCGCACAACCGACCACCGCAGGCGGGGTTCACCGCGTCGCCGCAACACGGTCCCGCGCCACTGGACGTGCAGTTCTCCGACGCGTCCAGTGATCCCGACGGCGATCCGATCTCACGGCACTGGAACTTCGGCGATGGTACGTCGCAGTCCGGAGGGCAGCGTCGGTCGCACACGTACCGGGACCCGGGTCGATACACCGTGATCCTCACGGTGACCGATCCCGGAGGCGCGACGGACTCCAAGCGCAGGGTGATCGAGGTCGGGGAGGGTCGGGCGGGCTTCGACCACCTCGTGATCTCGCCCTCGAAGGCGACGATCGAGCCCGGCGGCTCGCAGTCGTATACGGCGCAGGCGTTCGATACGGACGGTCACTCGATGGGGAACATCACGGCGGATACGAGCTTCTCGATCGGCCCCAACGGCTCGTGCTCCGGCAACTCGTGTACCGCCCGGCAGCCCGGGGTGCACACCGTGACCGGGACCTTCTCCGGCGACACCGACACCGCGACGCTCACCGTCGAGGCCCCGCCTCCGCCCCCACCGCCGCCCCCACCGCCGCCCCCACCGCCGCCTCCTCCACCGCCATCGTGTCCGACGTACGCGCTCGCGTTCCATACGCGTCCACCGTCGAGCCAGGAAGCGGGGCACCAGTTCGTCGTGCAGATCAGGGTCGACGTCCTGCAGGGGGGCTCGAGCGACGGGCCTCTCACGATCGGGCTCTCGCTCCAGGGGGGGAGCTTCAGCGATGGCGAAACCTCCGTCACGTGGACGGGCCAGGGGCTCGTGACCTTCAACCACCTCACGATCGACGAGCCGGGCACCTACACGATGACGGCCACGGCGAACTGTGCCACCCCTTCGGACGCCGCGCCCATCACGATCACCGACGGCCACGGCGGCGGGAACGCCTCGGGTCCGGCGCTCGGTGTGGTGCTGATGACCCCCCTCATCGGCAGGCTCAGCCGGCGCCGCTGACCCCCGCCCCGCGAGCGTTCCGGCGCTTCACGATGACGAATGACAGCACCGCGACGAACCCGAACCACACGAGCGCGGACAGCGCGAGCCCCTGGGCGATCGCGGGTTCCCGGTAGGTGAGCCGGATCTCGTGGCGACCGGGCGGGAGCGAGACCGCCTGGAGGAACCCGTCGGCGCGAAGGACCGGCACGGCTCGACCGTCGAGGGTGGCGGACCAGCCCTCGTCCCACGCGTTGCGGACGACCAGGATCGACGGGACGGCCGCATCCGCCCGGATGCGCACGTCCTCGGGCCCGACCTCGCGGTAGTCGGCGGTCCCGGCGGCGCCTCCGGGGATCGTGGCCGAGCCCGGGTCGAACTCGAGCAC
>JBAVEY010000244.1:0-3897 GCA_049587975.1 Actinomycetota bacterium
CTTTGACGACGAGCGTTTCGCCCTGGAGGATGCAGGCATGGCAGACAGTCCCTTTCGGAGGGGAGACCGCTTCGAGTGGGTCGGGCCAACTGAGAGTGATATGGGTCCGAGACGGACCAAGAAGATCACGTCCGTCCAGATGTTGTCCTGGACTTCAAGGGCGGACGTCTGGTGGGAATAGAGGTCCTTGGTGCGCGGGATGGCCTTCACGCCGATCTCCTCGAACACGCCGTCCCTCCAGGTACATAGCGTTCGCGCACGAGACCGTCACCATCCTGGTACGTGCTGCCAGAATCTCGGGGATGGCGACGCTCGCTGTGCGGCGGCTAAAGGGAGGCGGGCGCGACATGTTCCGCGCCTATCGGGTTCTCGTTGACGATCAGGAAGTCGGGCGATTGAAGCGGGGGGAATCGGCTCGCATCCCGCTCTCGCCTGGACGCCACGACCTTCAAGTGGCGGTCGACTGGAAGCGCAGCGCGAGGTTCGAAGTCTCGGGCGACGGCGAGGGAACGATTTCGTTCCGGTGCGGACCCCGGAGCTCGTTGCTCTGGGCCTGGGTGGATCTATTCAAACGCGGCGACGACACCTGGCTCTTCCTGGAGCCGGACGCCGACTGACCGACCGTCAGGCGACATTCCCGAACACTGGGACAGGCGAGGGCGATCACTCCTGCCCGTCCTTTCGATGGCTAACGCTCTGAACGTTCAGGCCCGCTAGCCCCGCACCGATAATCGGACCCTGATGGGATGGATCCCGGTTTTCGGTACCGCACTCGTCGGCGTCTTCCTCGGCGTGCTGGAAATCGTGAAGGGTCCGGACTACGACCGGCGGCATGGGTACGGTGCGCTGCGCTTTGTCGAAACTCGAACGCTGGGCATCTATCTGGTCTGCGGGAGTGTGATGACGGCGATCTTCGCCGTTATCCCCCTGCTCGAGGGGCGCTGACGGGGGAACCGCTACGCCTCGCTCGTTGAACGCGGATCGGGCGACCAGTCTGTGACCGTCCTCATTCCAGGAGGGAATACTCTCCCTCTCACAGCCCAGCGCCCACTTCTAAGAGCGAAGCTGCGACCGCCGCCGTTTCAGGCCGGACGCAGCGCCTCGATCGTGGCCGTCTCCACAAGTTCAGAGACTGCTCCCGCCAGATCGCCATCGGAAGTGACGAACACGTCCGCCTGCAGCTGCGTCAGCGCCACAAATTCGGCGTCGTACGTTGTCTCCCACCCAGCTCGTCCGCGACCCTCCAGGCCGTCCGCTGGAGTACTTTGTCGCCAAGGAAGCGAACCTTCATGGAGTTGATGCGCGTCACCCGCTCGATCCCCTCGGCAGCCGAAATCTCACCCCGGCGGGCCGCCTCGTACAGCGCCGATAGCGCCTGCGAGCGGACGAGTGTCGGCGCGACGAGCGTGTGCTCGGCGGCAACCTCGGTCTCACCGGCAGCGATCCGGAGCAAGGTCTCGCAGTCCACGACGAAGCGCGTCACGCCGCAGACGCTACCTGCTCGGCTTGAGTAGTCCAGCCTCAGGCGACATTCGCGAACTCTCGGGCAGCCTAGACGGAGTCGCCAGGAGCGGCAGTTCCTACCACCTTGACGCTACTTGGACTGACTAAGCACCTGACGGCTTCCATGTGCGCGGGAGCCCCTGTGCGAGAGTGGAAGGCGTGGTTGCCGTCCGATGGCTGGAGCCCGGTGTCGCCGAGGACCTGGAGCTCGCGCTCGCAGCCACCGACGTCGTCAATCGGGCCTATGCGCACGCCGAGAATGGCCTATTCGCGACAAAGATCGATCGGACCGATGTCAAAGCCGTTATCGCGTCGATATCCCGCCGCGAGACCGCGGTCGCGCTCCTCGATGGAGCTGTTGTGGGCTCGGTGCGGGCTCGCGCGTTGAATGACCGGACGGGCTGGTTCGGTGGCCTCGGCGTCGAACCTGCCGTGCAGGGCCAGGGCTTCGGAGCAGCTCTCGTCGGGTTCGTGGAGGACGACGCCGCCGCAGCCGGGCGCGCCGAGATGCAACTCGAGGTGTTCGAGTCCGAACCCGTGCATCCGCACTTGTCGCGAATCCGAGCGTGGTACGAGCGACGCGGGTACCACGAGACGTCCCGCCTGCCTCTCGACGCGCTGTATCCGGAGGACGCGGCGAGACTCATCGTCGCGGCATTAGATGTTGTCACCTTGAGGAAGTCGCTCTAGGGCACAGATAGGACGCCCCGCACAGACGAGGTCATGCCACCTTGACGCTACCTGGGCTGCCCGTGGGGCCGACGGCAACCATCAGCTCGGGGGAGTGAACACTCGGGCACCGCAGGGCGCTGTCTCGGGTGCCGCTGCGACCTGTCACTCCGCCGCTTCGAGAAGCTGTCTAAGCCCGATCCAGATCCTCCGCTCCTGGCGACGCCCCATGCTCGCGACCAATGGACTCATGAACCTCAGAACGCCGTGCGCTTGAACGTCCCACGACCATCGCATCAGGGTCGAGCCGTTCACCGGTTCGAACGTCAATCCACCCGTTGAGGTCCCTCCTGTCCATGTGGACACCTCGGCGATACGACGCGGCCTGTCGAACTCGGTGAACTCGGTCGTCATAGGGATGACCTTGCCCCGGTCGATGATCTCGGCCCAGAAAGATGTCCCCACGCCGATAGGGCCCTCGGTGATCTTCTTCGCGACGCGCATCTGTGCGTTGTACCGAGGCTCGTTCTCCCCATCGGCGACGAAGTTGAACACCTCCTCACGCGGTCTCTCGATGACGATCTCGCCTTGAACCGTGACCATCACCACCACCCCTTCGCGGCTTTCAAGCTAGGTCTGACCGCCAGCCGTGGCTTGAGCCATCGGGTCCCCTCCCAACAGGTCACTCGGGTCAGGGGACATTCCTGAACCCTCGGTCAGCCCGGGGTTCTAAGCTTTTGTTCGTGGACGCACGACCGGCTCCGGACGTCTACGACGACGAACCTTGGGAGCTGGCCGCCGCCTACCGCGTCACCCTTTGGGAGCAACCCGCTAGGCCGCCCAACATCGACCAGCCCGGGCGTGGGCCGGTGCCCTTCCCGGGGGCGCCTATGGGGTGGGAGGAGATGACGTTCGAACTTGCTGGTGCTCAGGACGTACGCGAAGTGATCCAGTGGGCGGAAACGACGCTCGCGTCGGGCGAGGGTCCGGCAAGCCGTCGCGGCGTTCCAATACAAGACCGCGAATACGTGATCTACGCGAAGGCGCAGAGTGAGGATCGCTGGTTGCACGTCGCGGGCTGGACCCCAGTGCTGCCGTCGGCTTCCCCGTTGAATCTGAGACGCCTCAGGTGACATTCGCGAATGCTGGCGCAGACGAGCGCGGCTACCCTCGGACACGCTGGCCGTCCAGCCTGTAAGGGCGACCCCGGAGCCGGCGTCGCGCCATGCGCGGCCGAAGGCTGTAGGGCTGGAAGTAGACCCGGGTTGCCCGCCAGCGACGGCTCAGGTCGGGCGACATTAGCGAAGTCTGTCGCACGCGAAGTGACCACCTTCCCGTCGGTATCTAGCGATCGACTGAATCGGAGGATTCGATGGCCGTCATCCTCAACCCCTCCTCAGACATTCCGACGGACCGGTCCGCGATTGACACCGATTCGTTCACCGCGACGGTCAGTCGAGTGGAGGTTCCTCATCGGGGCCCTCGCGGCTGGCACCACCACGGCGATCACCACGTGATCGCCTACTTGATCTCCGGGTCGGCCACGAGGCCGCACACCTGGCGGGCCTGCGCTGGTTCGGCTACACCGCCGCCGTCGTGAAGCTCGACCTCAGGGGGGGAGACTACGGCTGGCACGGCGCGCTCGATCATGTACACCGGACGACGGGAGACGAGGCCCGCGAACCGTTCGACCGCGCCGTGATCGCCGCCCTCGGACCCTTGTAC
>JBAVEY010000245.1:0-14752 GCA_049587975.1 Actinomycetota bacterium
CTCGAACCCCTCCTAAGTCATGTACTGGATCATCATCACTCTCTTCGCTCGCTCCGTCCTGGAGCGTGAAGGGCAGGTACTCGAAGAAGTCCCACTTCAAGGCGTCGCATCCACATCCTCACCTCCGCCGGCATCTGGTCACGACTCGCGCTTCCTCTTCCGCTCTCGGCTCGAATGCGACTGGTAGTGCATCTGCTTCCTCGAGGATGCCTGGTAGCGCTCGGCCGACATCCACTGCAGGTTCTCCTCGAGCATCTCCGCTTGCGCGAGCAACTCGTCGGCCTGCGAGGACTTCGGGGCCATCCTCCGCAGCTCCGAGGCCGCATCGCCGAGCAGCTTCGTCGCAGCTTCGAACTCGCCGCGATCGGCGTGTCCCCGCGCCTGTTCCTGTGCTCGCGCCGACATCAGGACGACGACCTCCTCGGTGACCTCGTGGTCGGCCCGGACAGCGGCCGCCTCGTCGGCCGAGACGAGGTTCACGGTGATTGGGATCGTCACCTCGTGCGCGGCGATCTGCTGGCCGACGCTCACGTAGCGGAGCACGATCTCGGCGACCCTCCGTGCACCGAGTGTCTCGAGCCGGGGGACACGGAGTTGGAACACGATCCGGCGCCGCTCGTCGCCGTACGCGTCCCCGAGCGAGACCTGAACGCCGCCGGGCACTGCCACCGTCGGGAACTCGTTCAGCAGCCCGAGGAACGCGACGTCCTCCGACATCCTGATCTCGACCGAGACGTTCTGCGCGACGAGCGACATGAGCCCCTCGAACTCGCTCGCGAAGATCGCCGGAGCCGCGTCCGGCGTGGGGGCGTAGTGCGCGTTCCCGCGGCCGGCGTCGGCCATGGCTGTGAGCAGGTCCTCGTCGAAGTCCTCGCCGAACCCGATGGTCGTCGTGCCGACGTTCGAGTCCTCGGCCTGCCCGAGCGTCATCTGCACGAGCGAGCCCGGGTCGGTGACGCCGACGTTGGCCAGGCCGTCGGTGAGCAGCAGGACCTTGCGCGGGCCCTCGCCGGCCGAGCGGCCGAGCTCCTCGACGCCCTTCAGCCACCCACCGGAGAGGTTCGTCTGGCCGCCGGGGTGGACGGTGAGGATCCTCGGAAGGAGCGCGGTCTGGTCCACGGGCGCGAGGGGAGCGAGCAGGCTGACGTCCTGATCGTAGGTGACGAGTGCGAGCTCGTCGGTAGGCGCGAGCCGCCGGACCAGGAACGCGGCGCACTCGCGGGTGACCTCGAGCTTGGGTCCGGCCATCGATCCCGAGCGGTCGATCACGAGCGCGAGATGCAGCGGCGGGCGGGGACGGCCTTCCGGTGCCGATGGAGCCTGGAGCTCGAGCATGCAGTTCACGGTGTGCTCGGACTCGACGGCGAGCAGCTGGTGCTCGAAGCGGACGTTCGCTTGCATGAGGGGGCCTCCTTCGCGGCGGAGTGCAACGATACGGAATCCCTCTGACACGAACGCGTGTTCGGGCTGTTCGGCTTGGGCAAAGATCACTCATCCACCAGCGAACCAGCGGACGAGCGCCTCGAACGAACCTTCCTTGCCGAAATCCTGGGGCACCGCCGCGGCTACTGGACGGAGTCGCTGCAGCCACGTGGTGAGCCGGACGTCTTGTCCGGGGTGAAGGCCCACGCCGCGAACAAGCACCGCCGTTCGGTCGGCCGCGAACTCACGGAGCCGATCCATCGCACCCCACAAGCCGTTGGTGACGTCGACGAACCGGTCTATGAGATCCCGCAACAGCTCGTCGTCCGCGGATACGAGCTCCGGACCGTGCAGGCTTATCCCACCCATCATCGAGTGCCGGCCGATCGGGATCGCGTACCGGCCGAGGCGGTCGTTGAGGCTGCGGACGCGCGTCTTGCATTCCTCGCAGAACCACACCGACCACCTCGAGCCACTTCTCAGCGGCTCGAGCCGGCAGCATTCGCACAGCCGGAGGTGTTCGTTGAAGTCGAAGCGAGGCCACGTCGGCTCGTCGCTCGGATGGCACCGGCATAGCTGGGCAGAGGGGAAGCCGGCCTGGGGTTCCTGTTCGAACAGCTCGTGGCAGGTTCCACACAGCAGGAACCGCGGGTATGTGCTCTCCTTCGGCTGGTCAGCGGGCAGGGCGCCTGGGGACTTCACGAGACGTGCCCAGTGATCCCGGTCCGATGTTCCATCGGCTTCAGTGACCGGATCTTTCTCCATCCCATGCCGTCCTCCATCCTTGGGGACGGCCTGGTGCGCTCGGAGCGCGGCGGAATACTGCCGACGGGGTCGTCGGACACTTGGTTGCCCCGAAGGGCCGCATCCTCGCGCTCCGCGAGCAGGCACCTTGGGTTGTCCGTCCCAGGTTGCCGGACCCGGCGAGCCGGGTCCTCTCGATGCACCCCAATCCTACGCGACGGCGAGGACACTCGCGGGCCGCTCGTCACGGCCTGCGTCACCGAGCGGGATCTGGACGAAACCGATCGCTTCGATGAACTCAGACGGCTGCCTTGGCGGTCCAAGTGTCCGGGTCGTTGGGTGTTCGCGATGCTCCGACCGAAGGCTATTACCTCTGCGTCCTTTCGCAGGCGGACGGCGTTCCTTCAGTGAGCCGACGGACATACGGTTGCTTCGACCGTGTGTCTGGGCACGCTCGTGTGCGAGTAACCGGCACGACAGCCCTCTTACTGCGGTCGCCACGCGAAGCGCGCCGGCAGCGGGGCAGCTTGTGCGACGTCCCGCCCGGTCTATCTCGGGTGGGGTTGGTTCGTCGGCGACCAGGGCGTCCGGCGAGCCGATGACCGCCTTGACCGCGGCGGCGGCTTGAATTAGAAGCGACCTCATGACCTTCGAGTACGAGGAGCGGGCGTCCGCATCGCGGTTCGTCGACATCATCTGGCGAACCCACGACACAAGCGACGGCACGTACCTCGCCGCCGCCGATGCGTGCTGGGACATGATCTTCATCCGCAGCATGCACGGGAATCGGGTGCTCCTAAGCGGCCCCTCTTCGAAGATCACGCCCGTCCCCTATCGGGCCGGCAACCGCAACGTCGGCATCCGCTTCCACCGCGGTACGTTCTTGGCGCACGTCCGGACGAGCACGATGGTCGACACGACCGAAGCCCTGCCGATGCCGACGCGCGAGTCGTTCCTCCTGGCCGGCGACGAGTGGCCGATGCCGACCTACGAGACCACCGACGGATTCATCGCTGAGCTCGAGCGCCGGCTGTTGAGCGACGACCCCGTCGTGATGGCCGCCCTGCGAGGCGACGAACCCGTGGGATCCACGCGCTCGATTCAGCGCCACATCTCCCACGCCACCGGGCTGACGGCGAAGCGGATCAAGCAGATCGTGCGGGCAAGGACGGCGGCCCAACGGCTCCAGAGGGGCGAGTCGATCCTCGAGGTGACACATGACCTTGGCTATGCTGACCAGGCGCACTTGACGCGGGACCTGAAGCGCCTCACCGGCTACACACCGGGGCAGACGAAGGACCGAGACGAGCCGATCTAGGACTGTCGCTTCCATTCAAGACACGGTTGGCTCTTTCGACTTGGATGGGCCTGCCATCGGATCGAGGAGCCCGTCGATGCAGATCACCCCGTTCTCTATCGGCGTGCCGCAGGCCGAGGTCGACGACCTCGTCGCTCGGATCGCCAACACCCGCTGGCCGTCCGACATCGTCGACAACTGGAGCCGCGGCGTCCCGGTCGCGTACGCACGGAAGCTCGCCGACCACTGGGCCAACGCGTTCGACTGGCCAGCGCAGCAGGCCCTCTTGAACACGTTCCCGCAGTTCACGACATCGATCGACGGCCAGACGATCCACTTCGTCCACGTCCGCTCGTCGGTCGAGGGGGCCACGCCCCTGCTCCTGCTCCACGGCTACCCCAGCTCGTTCGTTGAGTTCAGCCGGATGATCCGCCCGCTCGTCGACCCCGCGGCGGACGGCGCTCGCCCCGAGGACGCGTTCCACGTGGTCATCCCGTCGCCGCCCGGCTTCGGTTTCTCGACGCCGGTGAGCTCGCCGGGCTGGGACATCAAGCGGACGGCCACGAGCTTCGACGAAATCATGACCGCGCTCGGGTACGAGCGGTATGGCGTTCACGGTGGCGACGTCGGCGCGGGCCTGGCCGAGCAACTGTGCATCCAGGCCGGCGACCGGGTGATCGGGTCGCTCGTTGTGACCGATCCAGGCGCGATCGCCACGGAGTTCACGCCGCCGACCAACCACCTGACCGAGAAGGAGCGGGATCGGCTCCAGGGGCTGAAGGCCAGCCGGGCCGAGGACTTCGGCTATCTCCAGGTGCAGATGACGCGACCGCAGTCGATCGCCTACGGCCTTACCGACTCGCCGGTCATGCAGCTGACCTGGATCGTCGAGAAGGTCAAGGAGTGGACAGACCCCGCGAAGGAACTGCCCGAGGACGCGGTCGACCTCGACCAGCTGCTCACGCTGGTCAGCGTCTACTGGTTCGGCCGGGGCGGTGCGGGGGCCGCGAACTTCCTGTACGAGGCCGCGCATGCCGCGCCGGCCTGGGGCCAGGTCCACGACCGGCCTCAGGGCTTCGTCTCCTTCGGTGTCGAGCCGCTCGTCGGTCGGATCCTCGATCCTGAGGAGAAGCTCGCCTACTGGAACGAGCATCCGGTCGGCGGCCACTTCCCGGCGATGGAGGCGCCGGACCTCCTCGTGAATGATCTTCGAGCGTTCTTCAGCAACTACCGCTGAAGCATTCACCTACTCCGTAGGCTGATGTGCCGAGGGATCCACGCATGTCGTCAGCTCGCGTGTACATCGTTGCGGGGTCGGCGGCGCCGATCGATCGAGCATGCAAATCCTGCGGGGCACAAGAGCCAGGATCGGTGAGAAGCGTCAAAGTCCAACTCGCGGTGCACCCAGCTGGTGTCGAGGACAAAGAGTCGCGGTCGTGGGGACCGTGTGTCCGTCTATCGAGAAACAATCGCTGGATCGAAGGGTAGAGCACCGTCTGTCTTGCGAAAGGATCTACGGGTTGCCGGGACCGATCGCGTGGGTAGAGGCGCGGCGCTCGGCCGGATCCGACCGAGCGCCGCTAGCCACCTTTCTCTGTCGAGCGGGAGGCGTCAGTAGCCGTAGCCGCCGCCACCACCGTAGGGTGCGGTCGGGCCGTTCTGACCGCCGCCTCCGCCGCTACCCGACGCGAACGCGTTGGCCTGCGAGATCACGCCGGCGACACCCAAAGCGCCGATCACGATCGCGGCCGCGAGCGCGAATCCGCGCACCCGTGAAGCGGACCGAGCCGGGGCTGAGCCTCGAACGGCGAGCCACGCGGCACCGATGACGACGACTACCGCAAGGATCTGGGCGAGGGCATCGGCGAACCGAGCGGGCAGCACGACGTGGGCGAACTGGCCGAACGGGAGCGCCACCGTCCTGGACACCAGCCAGGTCGCCGCGACGACCGCGTTGCCCAAGGCGCCGAGCGCGAGCCACCATCGCGGAGCCCAGACCAGCGTCACGAGACCCCACACGACCTGCGCGACGCCGATCGTCCAGAAGAACGCTAGGCTCTGCCCGTTGAGGCCGGGGATCGAAGCAGCTGCCGCGATGTTGATCGCACCGGAGGCGATGCTGGCCATCGCGATCACCGTGACGATAGCCGCCGCGTTCCGATCCTGGTCGGCGAGCGTTCCCTGTGCCGGCACTTCGGCCGGGCGGAAGCGCTCCTCACTCTGTTCCCATCGAGGTTGTGCAGACATCACTCTTCCTCCTTCCATCTCAACTGCAGGCTCTTCCACTCCTCGTTCCCTCCGCACGGAGCGTGCCTCGGTACCTCGTGGTAGTACGGCCGGGCCCACAAGCCGGTCGTGTGACATTCGTCACGTCGGTCGGACGTTCAGCGGCGCAGTGCGCCTTCCTCGATGTCTGCGCCCGGGAGTAGCGTGGCGGTCTCGCGAGTTTCCGGCGAGATCCATCCCGGGAATCGCGGGTGGTGCAGGGAGGTTGGGGCGGGCGTGGCGAAGCTGACCAAGAAAGAGCGGGCGAGGCTCCCTGACCGTGCGTTCGCGTACGTGGACTCGCAGGGCCACCGCCGCGTGCCGATCCACGACGAAGCGCATGTCCGGAACGCGCTCGCCAGGTTCGATCGCGTCGCGTTCGAAGACGACGCCGCCGAGGAGCGGGCGCGCAGACGCCTGCTGAACGCCGCGAAGAAGTACAGGATCGTACCGGTGGGGTTCGTGACCGGCCAGGTGCGCAAGTTGAGGTCCCGTTCGAGCGGGGTCGAAGGGTTGCCGACAGGATCCGTCACCTTCCTGGAAACCGCGGGCGTGAATGTCTCTCTTCGGTCGTTTGGGCGTATCGACACTTGAGGCGATGAGGGGGTGGGCGGGCGAAGCCCGTTCGAGGACTTCGAGGGCAGTTCAGGGCTCGGCTCCGACTTCCGATCACGCGGCGAACCAAGTACGGCGGGGGCCCCCGCCCGGGCTGACTCGTCTCAGCGCGAGCGCCTGGCTGAACCAGGGTGGAGCGAACCGAGTGTCATTGATCGAGACGACCTCGGGCACGAAGACGAAGACTGGTGTTAGCTTCGCGGAGCAGGATCGGCCCACATGATTTCGCGTCCCCGCGCGCCGAGGTGATGGAACCCCCCTCGCGACCCGGATCCCAGGCGACCGTGGGCACTTAGACTCCCGGCCGTGCCCACCTGTCCGAACTGTGGGGAGGAGAACCCCGAGCGCGCCCGCTTCTGCATGGGTTGCACCGCCCCGCTCGTCGCGGTGGCGGCCCGAGGGAAACGCAGCACCGTCACTATCGTCTTCTCCGACCTCGTAGGGTCCACGGCCCTCGGAGAACGCCTTGACGCGGAGGCGCTCCGTGAGGTGCTGGATCGCTACTTCGAAGAGATGCGCGCCTGCCTCGAGCGCCACGGTGGGGCCGTGGAGAAGTACATCGGGGACGCGGTGATGGCTGTCTTCGGCTTCCCCCGAGTCCACGAGGACGACGCCCTCCGGGCTCTGCGAGCGGCGTCGGAGATGAAGGAAGAGCTCGGGAAGCTGAACGGTGAGCTCGAAGCGCGCTGGGGTGTACGGCTATCGAACAGAACTGGGGTGCACACGGGAGAGGTGGTCGCGGGCGATCCCACCGCGGGGCAGCGCCTTGTGACCGGTGACGCGGTAAACACAGCCGCGCGCTTGGAGCAGGCGGCATCGGCAGGCGAGGTACTGATCGGTGAGACCACCTACGGGCTGACACGAAAGGCTGTGGAGGTCAAGCCGGTGGAGCCCGTGGTGGCCAAAGGTAAGACCGTTCCTATTCCTGCCTACGAACTGATGGCTATGAGGAGTCAGGCCGTTCCCACCGCCCAGCTCGATTCCGGCATGGTGGGGAGGCACGAGGAGCTCGGGACCCTTGTGGGCGCCTTCGAGGATGCTCGCGATGGCCGCCGATGCGTGCTCGCGACGATCACCGGTGAGGCAGGCGTCGGCAAAACACGGCTCGTCGCCGAACTCCTGACTCGGGTAGGTGCCGGTGCGCAGATAGCCCAAGGACGCTGCCTTCCTTATGGGGAGGGGATCACCTACTGGGCGTTCTCGGAAGCCATCCGCCACGCTGCAGGTGTCGCGGAGAGCGATCCCCGGGAGGTCGCCCTGCGGAAGCTCGCCGCGCTCTGCGAGAAGGCAAAGGAATCGGATCTCATCGCGGAGCGCGTGGCGACCGCTATGGGTCTTGGTACGACCCCCTTCCCGCAAGAGGACCTCGCGTGGGGATTCCGGAAGCTCATCGAACATCTGTCGGCGGAACAGCCCTTGGTGCTTGTCGTTGACGACGTCCAGTGGGCCGATTCCACCTTGCTTGAGACGATCACCTCGATCGCCAGACTCGCTACTGACGCTTCCGTATTGCTCCTCTGCATCGCCCGGCCCGAACTCGAGGAGACGCACGGTGGCTGGGCAGAGACGGTCGAAGGTCGCGTGACCGTCCGGCTCGAGCCACTCTCACAATTCGATAGCGAGATCCTGGTTGCCGAACTCCTCGGGGGAGTCGACATCCCGAGCGAATCACGGAAGCGAATCACGCAGGCGGCGGAGGGGAACCCGCTCTTTATCGAGCAGATGCTGTCGATGTGGCTGGACCAAGGGCTGCTCGTCCTTGGCCAGGAAGGCTTGCAGCTCGCGAGGACTGGGGAAGATCTTCCGATCCCGCCTTCGATCCAGGCGCTCCTCGCGGCTCGGCTCGACGGACTGATCGAGCAAGAACGGGCGGCGCTTGAGCGAGGCGCCGTGATCGGTCAGACCTTCTATCGAGGCGCTGTGGAATCGCTCTCCCCGGGGCCGCTGCGCCCTAGTGTTGCTGTCGGTCTAGGGTCGCTCCAGCAGCGAAGGCTGATCCGGGCCGAGGAATCTCCCTTCCTTGGAGACGAAGCGTTCGCTTTCGTGCACCTTCTCGTCCGCGATGCCGCCTACGAAGCCATGCTGAAACGTACTCGCGCCGAGTTGCACGAGACATTCGCCGGCTGGCTCAGTGAGAAGGCCGGCGACCGCCTTCCCGAGTACGAGGAGATCGTCGGCTACCACCTCGAGCAGGCATACCGGCACCACCTTGAGCTCGGTCCACTGGACGACCACGCGATCCTGTTGCGTGGTCGTGCAGCCGAGCATCTCAGCGCTGCGGCGAGCCGCGCGTTCGCCACGAACAACATGCGCGCATCCGCTGCACTCTTCGACCGAGCTCTGTCCCTTCTCCCGGAGGACGACATATCGATGGTGACGGTGCTCCCCAATCTCGGAAGCGCCCTCCTCCAGATCGGCGAGCTCGATCGGGCACGCTCGATGCTCGAGCGCGCGGAGGGTCAAGCGCGATCATCGGGTGACCTTGCCTCCGCGACCCTCGCCAGAATCGTGCAGATCCAACTGTCCATAAAGGTCGATATCGAGGAACCCGTGGAGGCCATCCGTCTGGAGACGAAGCATGCGATCGATCTGTGCCTCGAGCTGGGCGAGGATCGAGGAGCTGCTACGGGATACCACGTGCTGGGCGAGACCCATTGGTGGCAGTGCGAGTTCGCCGCGGCAGAAGAAGCCTTCCGAAAGTCTGTTGAACATGCCGAGCGTGCCGGAGATCGACGGCAGGCGTCCGACAGCCTGGCCTGGCTGGCGGTCGCGGCGCATCACGGGCCTACGTCGGTTGGAGATGGGATCGAGCGGTGCTTGGAGATCTCGGAGCGTGCTCCGAACGATCGCCTCGTGCAACTAGCGACATCGAACGCTCGAGCCGGACTCTTGGCGATGCGCGGTGAGTTCGACGAAGCGCGAGAGCTCGTCCGACTCAATCGCGGCGTGTGGCAAGACCTTGGGTGGGAGGTCGAGGAGGGGGCGGATAGTCAGTTGCGTGCTGAGATCGAGTTGCTTGCTGGAGACTCGGAGGCCGCCGAGCATGAACTGCGGTGGGGATGCGACGTCCTCGGCAGGATGGGGGAGAAGGGGTACTTGTCGACAACGGCAGGAATGCTCGCGAACGTCCTCGCTTCCCAAGCCCGGCTCGATGAGGCGGAGCGGTTCATCCAACTGAGCGTCGAGTCCGGGGCACCTGACGACATCCGAACACAGGTCGAGTGGCGCGTGGCGAAAGCCGAGGTCCTGGTCAGGCGGGGGAATACGATTCGCGCGGCCGATCTGGCCAAGCAGGCCGTTGAGTTAGCGGATCGCTCCGACGAGCTCAATCTGCGCGGCGACGCACGGATGGTGCTCGCGCGCGTCCTCTTGGCGGCCAGCCGCCTCGACTCGGCCAACCGCGTGGCAAGCGAAGCTGTCGATCTGTATGAGCGCAAGGGAAACATCGTCTCGGCTGAACGCGCGCGAAACCTGCTCCGGCGCACGGACGGCGCGAGCGAGTCGCCCTGACTCGGATTCCTTGATGCGGACGAGGCCCCCTCATCAAAGCATGCTCGGAGTGCACGCATCGCATCATCCTCGTGAGCACGCGGCAGTCCGAAGACAGCCGTGATGGCGTCGCCGATGTACTTCTCCACGATGCCTCCGTGGTGTTCCAGGCACGCCCTCATTTCGTCGAAGTACCGGTCGAGGAGCTCTCGCCGAGCCTCCGAATCGAGCGCCTCGATCCATCGAGGTCCGCGAACACAATCGATGCAGTCATCCGGAGCCCGCTGGCTTCCCGGATGGCGATCGGCCGAGCACACGCTATGCAGAATCGTGCCTGGTCGGGATTGCCTTCTCCACAGTTTCAAACACGTCTGCATGGAGGTAAGTATCACCCCTAACCTTGGCCGGCTAACGAGGAGCCCATCGCGCAGCTGCGAGAATGGATGTCCTACCTCCGGGCAAGCGGAGCAACCGGCCAAAGACGGAGCACAATGGGCTCGGTCAGCAACGAGGTTCGTCGCGAATGCGGCCGCCGAGCGGACCACAAGGAGCTCAAAGCAGCATCCTCTCCCAGCAAGCGGCCGCCCCGATCGACTGCAGCCGCTCGGGGACCCCTGGGGCCGGTGTCCCTTGCGACGTGGGGGAGGACCTATGATTGGCCGTTCGCCATACGAAGAAGCAGAGTCGACGCGGGCTCAGCCTGCACGAGCAGTTCAGGGGGATCGACGTGAGGCGATATGCCAGTTCACTCGCACTCGTCGCCACACTGGTCCTCGTCGCTGCTGCCTGCAGCGGGGAAGAAGGCCGGGCCACCGGGGCGACGGCGACAGGTCAAACTGGGCAGCTCCGGCCCGGGGGCACCGTCGAGCTGGCGATGCTCGGCGATGTGTTCGCCGCGTTCGATCCGGCGAAGGAGTACTACACGGTCAGCTGGGAATGGCTCCGGTGCTGTCTGCTCCGGACGCTCCTGTCCTATAACGGGCGGCCCACCGCGGAGGGCGGCACCGAGCTTCAGCCCGACATCGCTACGGATCTGCCCGACATATCCTCCGACGGACTGACGTACACGTTCACGCTGAAGAGCGGGGTCAACTACGGCGACCCGTTCGGAGACGTACAGGTGACGTCCGGTGACATCGTCCGCGCGCTCGAGCGTGAGGCGGACCCGGACGCGTCGGTGGGTGGCTACAACTTCTACTACAACGTCATCGACGGCTTCTCGGACTTCGGCGACGGCAAGGCCGATTCGATCGCCGGGCTCGAGACGCCGGACGACAGCACCCTTGTCGTGACCCTGACCGAGCCTGCCGGCTACCTGCCGTACCTGTTCGCGATGGCCGCGACCGCCCCGATCCCGCCGAACCGCGACGCGTTGCTCGGCGCGGCCGAGGGACACACGACGGACTACGGCCGCTTCCTCGTGGCCACGGGTCCCTACCAGTTCGTTGGCTCCGAGAATCTGGACTTTTCGGTCCCGGCGGACGAGCAGATACCCGTCTCGGGCAACAAGCCGGGCCGGTCTTATCAGCTCGTGCGCAACCCGAACTACGACGCGTCCACGGACGGCCTCCGTCCGGCCTACCCGGACGGGTTCAACATCACGATCGGTGGCGACAACAGCGACCTGTACAACAAGGTGCAGGCCGGCGAGCTCGACGGCGTGGTCGACGGGAACGTCCCGCCGCCGGTGCTCCGCACGTACTCGAGCGACCCGACGCTGCAGCCCCTGCTCCACATCAACCCGTCGGACGCGATTTGGTACATCTCGTTCAACATCGCGACGCCGCCGTTCGACGACATCCACGTCCGCAAGGCGTTCAACCTCGCGTTGGACAAAGCCGGGATGCGTACGCTTCGGGGCGGTGAGTTGCACGGTGAGATCGCGGGTCACATCATGGTGAACTCGCTCGAGAACAACCTGCTCGCCGACTACGACCCGTACGCGACGCCGAACTCCGCCGGCGACATCAACGCGGCCAAGGAAGAGATGAAGCAGTCGGCGTACGACAGCGACGGCGACGGCGTGTGTGACGACCCCGTCTGTAAGGACATCCTTGCCGTCACCGACGAGGCCGATCCGTTTCCGGATCAGGCAGCGCTGATCCAGCAGAACATGGACCCGCTCGGACTTACGTTCGACGTGAAGTCGTTCGAGCGCACCACGATGTATAGCAAGTGCAACGAGCCCGAGGCGCACGTGTCAGTCTGTTTCGCTACGGGTTGGGGCAAGGACTTCCCGGACGGGTACACGTTCGCCGACCCGCTGTTCGGCTCCGCTGGGATCTTCCCGAGCTGTTGCAATTACTCGCTGGTCGGTGCGAGCCCGGACCTACTCAGCAAGGCCGGCTACACCGTGACGGACGTTCCGAGCGTGGACGACCAGATCAAGACGGCCAACCAGCAGACCGGCGACGCTCGGTATCAGGCGTGGGCGGACCTCGACACGGTCATGATGGAACAGGTCGTTCCGTGGGCGCCGTACCAGTTCGACAACTGGGTGGACATCACGTCCGAGCGCATTGTCAACTACTCGTTCGACCAGTTCGCGGGGTTGTCGGCGTATGACCAGTACGCCATCGATCCCGAAGCCCAGTAGGCGATAGGGGCAGATGTGACACGTCGCCGTCCGCTCCAGTCGCACAATCGACGTGCCGGCGACCTGCCAGTGCTCCTCGCGGGGGGGCGAGTTCCCGCAAAGGGAGCGATGCAGGATCGAGCCCTGAACGTCACCCTGCTCGCGCTCGCGAAGAACGACCAAGAGAGGTGGGGATCGTGTGTCGTCTCCGTGGAGCGCATCGGCGGATCGAGGGGTGGTGGAGCCTGTTTGAGGGGAGGAGGCGGTCCTCCAGGTGAAGGTTTAGGAGATAGGGGCCGACAAACGGCACCTGACGGCTAGCGTGGAGATGTCCCCCGCCGTAGGCTCGCCCCGATGTTGGCCTGCCCGAGCTGCGGTCGCGAGAGCCCTGATGACTTCGCCTTCTGCCCCGCCTGCGCGTCCCCGCTGACAGCCGGCCCGCTCGAGCGCGAGGTCCGCAAGACGGTCACGGTCGTGTTCTGCGACGTGACCGGCTCGACGGCGCTCGGGGAGCGCCTGGATCCCGAGTCGCTGCGCGACGTGCAATCGCGCTACTTCGAGGCGATGCGCCGGGCGATCGAGCGTCACGGCGGAACGGTCGAGAAGTACATCGGGGACGCCGTGATGGCGGTGTTCGGGATCCCCCACCTCCACGAGGACGACGCGCTGCGGGCCGTGCGCGCTTGCGTCGAGATGCGCGAAGGGCTGGCCGCATTGAACGAGGAGCTCGGGCGCGATCGCGGTGTCACGCTCGAGGTGCGCATCGGCGTGAACACCGGCGAGGTCGTCGCCGGGGACCCGACGGCGGGGCAGGCGCTCGTCACGGGCGACGCCGTCAACGTTGCCGCCCGGCTCGAGCAGCACACGGCGCCAGGCGGGATCCTCGTCGGGGACGAGACACATCGGCTGGTCCGCCACGTCGTCGAGGCGGAACCGGTCGATCCGCTCGCCCTGAAGGGCAAGGCCGAACCGGTCGCCGCGTGGCGGCTCCTCGACGTGCGCGACGTCCCGGGCGCCATCCCGCGGTCCCTGGGCTCGCCGATGGTCGGGCGCCGGCGGCAGCTCGCGCAGCTCCGTCAGGCGTTCGACGCGGTCGTCGAGGACCGCACCTGCGCGCTCGTCACGGTGTTCGGGTCCGCAGGCGTCGGCAAGTCTCGTCTGGTCGAGGAGTTCCTGTCCGGTCTCGACGGTGGCGTCACCGTCCTGACGGGAAGGTGCCTGCCCTACGGCGAGGGGATCACCTACCACCCGGTGGTCGAGTCGGTCAAACAGGCGGCCGGGCTCGCCGACTTCGACCCACCGGAGGTCGTTGAGTCCAAGGTTTGCTCGGTGCTCGCGACCGATGAGCACCAGGAGCTCGTGTGCAGGCACGTGTCACAGCTCATGGGGATCGCCGACGCGGGCGCCGGGGAGGAGACCTTCTGGGCGATCCGCCGCTTCTACGAGGCGGTGGCCCGCGAGCGACCGCTGGTGCTGGTGTTCGACGACGTCCAGTGGGGCGAGCCCACGTTCCTCGACCTGCTCGATCACATCACGGACTGGTCGGGGGGTTCGCCGATCCTGCTGATGTGCATGGCCCGCCCGGACCTGTTGGAGGCCCGGCCGGCGTGGGGGGGAGGCAAGCTCCGCGCGTCGTCCGTAGCACTCGATCCGCTCACGGAGGAACAGACCGCCGACCTGATCGGGAACCTCCTCGGCGTGCCTCAGGTCGCCGACGAGCTGGTTGGTGCGATCGCCGGCCGAGCCGAGGGGAACCCGCTGTTCGTCGAGGAGACGATCGCGATGCTGATCGACGACGGACGCCTCGTCCGCAAGGACGGTGGGTGGCGCGCCGTCGACGAGCTTTCCGCCGTCACGGTGCCGCCGTCGATCCAGGCGCTGCTGGCCGCTCGGCTCGAGCGCCTCTCACCGGAGGAGCGCCTCTTGCTCGAGGCCGCGGCTGTGATCGGTCGGGACGTCTTCGCCGGCGCGGTCCGCGAGCTGGTACCCGAGGACGCGCGCGAGCGCGTCCCATCGGACTTGATGGGGCTTGTTCGCAAGGAGCTGATCCAGCCGATCCCGACCACGCTCCGGGGCGAGGACGCCTTCCGCTTCCGGCACCTGCTGATCCGCGACGCCGCGTACGACGCGGTCGCGAAGTCCCGGCGCGCCGATCTGCACGAGCGGTTCGCGGACTGGCTGGAGGTCGTGGCCGGGGAAGCCGTGACCGAAGAGGAGGAGATCGTCGCGTACCACTTGGAGCGGGCCTTCGCGTACCGCAGGGAGCTGGGGCCCGCCGACGCCCGGTCGGATGCGCTCGGTCGCCACGCGGCGCTCCGCCTGGCGGCCGCGGGACGACGTGCGGC
>JBAVEY010000246.1:0-1596 GCA_049587975.1 Actinomycetota bacterium
ACCAGGCACGACAGCACAACCTCGGATGAGCCCAAACATCCCGGGATGCGAGAAACGCCCCTCTCAAGGTGGAGACACGGGTTCGAACCCCGTTGGGACTACGAACGAAACCGCAGGGCAGAAGCGCCGTCACCGCCCCTTCGAATCAAATGGCTTGCCGCTCGGCCAAGAAAAGGGCCACGTCAGAAATGGCCTGGGCCACTGAACGGCCGGTATCGTCGTACAAGGGCCCGCAGCAACCCCGGCCAGGTCCGGACCTGCCTATCGATTGGCTCCCCAAGTGCGGTCGACCTGAGCGGATTCGGGATTCCACCAGGCCACGGCGGTCGATGTGAGCAACCGGCCGGCGAGCGACAGGGTTCCGGATCTGGTGACCCCGCGTGGTAAGACGCCGAGGTTTCGCGCCGCTGATATTCGTGAACCGAAGATGTCGTGTAGGGATGACTGATCAGAGAGAGGTGTCCAAATGAAAGCGATCGTGGTGACGGACCAGGCTGCGGGAACGGCCGGGATGACGCTGGTGGAGCGGCCCGAGCCGCCGGCAGCGATAAACGACGTCGTCGTTCAGGTTCATGCGTCGGGATTCGTCCCGACTGAGGTGGCGTGGCCCTCGACCTGGACCGATCGCCGCGACCGTGACCGAACACCGTCGATCCCCGGCCACGAGCTGGCCGGGGTGGTCACCGCCCTCGGCTATGGCACGACAGGCCTGTCGGTCGGACAGCGGGTGTTCGGCCTCACGGACTGGTCTCGCGACGGCACCCTGGCGGAGTATGTGGCGGTCGAGGCACGCAACCTCGCGCCGCTCCCGGGCGACGTCGACTTCACGGTGGGCGCGAGCCTGCCGATCTCGGGCCTGACCGCGTGGCAGGGTCTGTTCGACCACGGCCGCCTTCAGGCCGGGCGGAGCGTCCTCGCGCACGGCGCAGCGGGCGCAGTCGGGTCGATGGTGACGCAGCTCGCACGTGAGTTCGGTGCATACGTCATCGGCACAGGACGCGCCGCCGACCGTCAGACGGCACTCGACTTCGGCGCGCAGGAGTTCGTCGACCTCGACAACGACGCGCTGGACGACGTCGGCGGAGTCGATCTGGTATTCGATGTCATCGGCGGCGACATCCAGAAGCGGTCCGCGGGTCTGGTTCGAGCCGGAGGAACGCTGGTGACCGTCGTCGGGCCGCCCGAGGCGCGGCCCGCGGACGGCCTGGCGATCGACTTTGTTGTCGAGTCCGATCGCGCCCAACTGAGTGAGATCGTCCAGCGGGTGCGGGACGGACGACTGCGGACGAACATCGGCCACGTCGCGACCCTCGACGACGCCGTTGCGGCCCTCAACCCGACCGAGCGACGCAAGGGGAAGACGATCATCAGCGTTCGTCCATAAGGACTCGCAGACAGCTGCGACCCCCGTTACGACGTAACAGGGGGTCTCGTCGTCCTGCTTGGCGAGGGCGCGGGAGACCCCAGCGCGATTGCCGCGAGCAGGACGCCGCCGCCGAACGCCGTGACGAACTCGGCGACTGCTGGCGGCAGCGAGGTTCGCGCTGCGACGACCGCGCCGACCACGAGGGACGATCCGATCGCGAGGCCCCACAG
>JBAVEY010000247.1:0-28152 GCA_049587975.1 Actinomycetota bacterium
GGATGGAGGGCACGCTCACCGTGCTCCCGGGAGCCGGCCACTGACCTCGATCCGGCACAATGAGGCACATCTCGCGCGCAGAAACTAGGTCTTTTGCCCGGTTGCCCCGGCTCGGTCCACCGGCATAGGTTGCTACTTCACGTTCGCCACCTCGTTCAACGGGCGGACCAGCTCGTGCAAGTGCTCGCCAGGGCGCGACCTCGACAACGACGGGACGCAGGACCGCGGTCACGCTGACCTACTCGATCAACGGCCGACGCCGGTGACGGCGTCCACCACCGAGTGGGTCGGCGGCGATCGGTACGGCGGCCCGGGCGATACCTACTACCGCATCATGCAGGGGCATGTCACCGGGGCGTCCGCGGGCGACGACGTGAAGGTCTGGTTCACGGGCGCGAAAGAAGACGAGCGACACGTTCACGTTCCGCGTCGTGCACGAGCACGCCGCCAAGGTGCTGATCCTCGCGGACACCGACTACACCGGAACGTCCAACTTCCCGGCCTACGCACCCGGTCCCACGCCGCCGTTCCTCCAGACGGTGTCGACCTGGTTTTCGTCGAGTCGGCGCCCCACGCCGCCATGATGTACGAGCGCACTGGGTTTCAGTTGATCGGAGCTGTCGGGCGCGCCGCCTTATGAGACCTGGTGGGCGAGAGGGAGTTGAACCCGACGTCCTTTCGGACACAGGAACCTGAAGCGTGGACTGCGCGTTGCCAAGCCGTCACCACGTTGCGATCGGCGAGCTCAAGCGTGGTCGCGACCTCTCCAGGCTGCTGGTTTGGTGCCGTGGCATGTCCGAGCACTCTCCGCGGTACACACATCCCTAGACGCGCTTGCGGTGGTAGGTGGCCATCGCGAGCGCGTACGCGGCGACGAGGATGCCGACGCACCAGGCGAAGGCGATCCAGATGTCGGCGCTGACTGGCTGCCGTGTGTACAGGTCTCGGATCCCGTTGACGATGGGCGTCACCGGCTGGTGCTCGGCGAAGGCGCGCACTGGGCCGGGCATGGTTTCGGTGAGTACGAAGGCCGAGCTGATGAACGGCAGGAAGATGAGCGGGTAGGAGAACGCGCTGGCGCCGTCCACGGTCTTGGCGGACAAGCCTACGGTGACGGCGAGCCACGTCAACGCCAGGGTGAACAGGATCAGGATGCCGGCTACCGCGAGCCACGCCGGCACTCCCGCCCCCGAGCGGAACCCCATGAGGAGGGCGACGAGCACGACGACCACGAGCGAGATGAGAGTGGCGACCAGCGAGGTCAGCACGTGCGCCCACAGCACGGACGACCGAGCGATCGGCATCGATTGGAAGCGCTCGAAGATGCCGCTCTTCATGTCCATGAAGAGTCGGAAGGCGGTGTAGGAGATGCTCGACGCGATCGTGATGAGCAGGATGCCGGGCAGCAGGTAGTTCACGTACGAGTCCGGCCCTTCGTGCATCGCTCCGCCGAAGACATAGACGAACAGCAGCATGAAGATGATCGGCATGATCAGGGTCGTGATGATGGTGTCCGGGCTGCGCGTGATGTGGCGCAGTGATCGTCCCGTTAGGACGGCGGTGTTGCCGAAGAAATGCTTGCTCATCGCTCTTCCTTACTCGTCGGTGCCGATGCCGCGTCATCGCCAGCGTCGCCGTGCTTGCCGTTGGTACCGACGATGGCGAGGAAGACGTCCTCAAGGGTCGGCTGCTTCTCGACGTACTCGACTTTGCCAGGCGGGAGGAGCTGCTTCAGTTCGGCGAGCGTGCCGTTCGCGATGATGCGCCCCTCGTGCAGGATCGCGATCCGGTCGGCAAGCTGTTCGGCCTCGTCTAGATACTGCGTCGTGAGCAGCACTGTCGTTCCGCGCTCGGCGAGCTCCTTGACGCTGTTCCACACTTCGACGCGAGATTGTGGGTCGAGCCCGGCGGTCGGTTCGTCCAGAAAGATCACCGGCGGATCCCCGATGAGGCTCATGGCGATGTCCAGGCGGCGGCGCATGCCTCCGGAGTACGTCGACACCCTCCGGTCAGCCGCGTCGATGAGCTGGAAGCGGGCCAGCAGGTCATCCGCGATCCGGCCAACGCCCTTCAGGTACCGCAGCCGGGCTATCAGGACCAGGTTCTCGCGCCCGGTGAGGATCTCGTCCACGGCGGCGAACTGTCCGGTGAGGCTTATGGACTCCCGCACGTCCGCCGGTTGGGTGGCGATGTCGAAGCCATTGACCGTGGCCGTCCCCGCCTCGGGCTTGAGCAGCGTGGACAGGATCTTCACCACCGTGGTCTTGCCTGCGCCGTTGGAGCCAAGCAGGGCGAAGATGCTGCCCCGCGCTACGTTGAAGTCCACGCTGCGGAGCACGCGCAGGTCCTCGTAGGACTTCTCCAGACCTTCCACGTGCAGCGCCTGGACCGTCACTGTGGTCATCGGGACACCTCTGGGTCTCCGGTGTCTTCTCCGGCGGCGCGCGCGATGTCGCGGGTCAGCCGTTCCCGCTCTCGGGTGACGTACCCGCCTTTCGTGTAGTTCGCGACGAGCGCCTCCACGAATTCGACCGGGTCGTCTCCGACGATCTCGCGGATCGGCGTTCCGTCCGCCGCGGCCCGCTCGAACAGGTCGGCGACGTCTTCGAGCAGCGAACCAGCGCTGTCGGCATCCATCGGCCCAAAGAACATGAGGTACCGCTCGATCGCATCCACCGCGCTGCGATAGTCGGGGGGAAGCTGTCGAACGCGCGCCTTGTACGCCCGCCACCGCCGCTTGGGGCCGATCACCTTTGAGATGAATCCGCCCGGTTCTCTGTCAGACATGATCATCTGCCTCCTTCATGGAGCTGTTCCAGTCGCTCTGCGAGGAAGCTCCAGGTTTTCCAAAAGTCCTCGAGGTATGCCTGTCCCTGACCGTTGAGGGAGTAGACCTTGCGCGGCGGCCCCTTGTCGGATGGGACCTTCTCCACGTCGACGAGGCCGCGCTGCTCGATCCGGATGAGCAGCGCGTAGACGGTCCCTTCGGCGATGTCGGAGAAGCCCTTCTCCCGCAGCCACGCGGTGATCTCGTAGCCGTACGCGGACCGGCCGGACAGGAGCGCGAGAACGATGCCCTCCAGCGTCCCCTTGAGCATCTCCGTCATCTGCTTGCCCACCGGAGACCTCCTCCTCAGCCCTATTCAGTGCTACTGACTACCGCTAGATAGTAGCGCTAAATAGTCCAGGTGCCAAGAGCCACCGAGATCCCGACAGATGGTTACGGACCGGCCGCAGCGTCGCCGGTCAGGAGGGGTGGGCGAGGGGGGAGTTGAACCCCCACGTCCTTGCGGACACAGGAACCTGAATCCTGCGCGTCTGCCAATTCCGCCACTCGCCCGAGGGGAACGAATCGTAACAGTCGTCCTCCCGCGTTCCCGGGGGGTTCCGGGTTCGACGTGCGGGGTAGAATCCGCGCGACCTACCTTCCGACCAGCGGAAACAGCGTCCGATGCCCATCCTTCGCGACTTCGAGCGACGTCTCGGCGGCCTCGTCGAGGGCTTCTTCGCGACCACGTTCCGATCGGGGCTGCAACCTGTGGAACTGGCGAAGCGGATGATGCGGGAGATGGACACGAGCAAGACGGTGGGGGTCAAGGAGGTCTGGGCCCCCAACCGGTACGTCTTCACCCTGTCGGAGTCCGACGGGCAGCGGTTCGAGCAGGCGGAGCAGGCGCTCATCACCGAGCTCAAGCAGGTCGTTCGCGAGGCCGCCGCCGAACGCGGTTGGGGCCTGGTCGGGCCGCCCGAGGTGGAGTTCGAGATCGACGCGGGGCTCGGCAAGGGACGCTTCGGCTGCGTGGCCTCGTTCGTCGAGGGCGAGGAGGAGCTCGCCCCGCAGCCCGCGATCGGCGAGCACGGCTCGCTGGTACGCCTGGCCGACGGCAGGATCTACGCGCTCACCGAGCCGTCGCTCACGATCGGACGCCTCGCCGAGTGCGACGTGGTGGTCGACGATCCCGGCGCTTCACGGCAACACGCGCGCATCCGTCGCACGGAGTCGGGGTTCGTGCTCACCGATCTCGGGTCGACCAACGGGACCATGGTCAACGGCCAGGCGATCCAGGAGCACGTGCTGGAGCACGGCGACCGCGTGACGATCGGCGAGTCCGAACTCGAGTTCCGGAGCGGCTGACGTGTCGCCGTTCGTCCTGTCGGTCCTGAAGTACTCCCTGCTCGTCCTCCTGTACTTCTTCGTGTTCCGGGCCATCCGCTCGGTGGCCGTGGACGTCGGAGGCCGCAAGCGCGGCGCGGCGACCCAGACGCGGACCCCCGCGCAGGCGGGCCCGGCGAAGGCATCCCGGGGCGGGAAGGCGCCCACGCAGGTCGTCGTGCACGATGCGGGCGGCGGCAAGCCGACCCCGATCAAGCTGCGCAGCCCCGCCGAGATCGGCCGTGGGGAGCGATGTGCGATTCGCCTCCAGGACACGTACGTTTCACAGGTGCACGCACGCCTGTACGCCGAGAACGGCTCCTGGTACGTCGAGGACCTGGGCTCGACGAACGGCACCCTCCTCAACGACCGCCGCGTCGACTCACCCCTGCAGATCCACGCCGGCGACGTGCTGAAGCTCGGCAAGACCGTGCTGGAGCTCAAGCGATGAACGTGCGCGTCGGGGCCGCGACCGACATCGGACAGGTCCGTGAGGGCAACGAGGACTCCTATCTCGTCGTCGAGCCGCTGTACGCGGTCGCGGACGGGATGGGCGGGCACCGGGGCGGTGAGGTCGCCTCGAGCCTCGCGCTCGAGACCGTGCAGGGGATGTTCGAGCGGCGAGAGGGTTCGCTGGCGGACCAGGTGGAGCAGGCCAACCGCGCGGTCTTCGACCGCTCGCAGAACGACCGGAGCGTCTCCGGCATGGGGACCACGCTCACGGCGGCCCAGGTCGACGGGAACCGGGTGCACCTCGTCCACGTCGGGGATTCCCGCGCGTACCTGCTCCGCCGCGGGGAGCTCACGCAGCTCACCGAGGACCACACGCTGGTCCACCGGATGGTGATGGAGGGCGAGCTGAGCCAGGAGGAGGCCGAGACCCACCCGCACCGCAGCATCCTCACGCGCGCGCTCGGCGTCGATCAGACCGTCCAGGTCGACGAGGGCGACGTCGAGGTCGTCGGCGGGGACCGGCTCCTGCTCTGTACCGACGGGCTCACCGGCATGGTGCCCGAGGGACAGATCCGGGAGATCCTCCTCGAGGCCGCCGAACCCCAGGAGGCGGTCGACCGCCTGGTCAAGGTGGCGAACCGCGCAGGGGGGATCGACAACATCACCGCGGTGATCCTCGACTTCGCCGACGGCGGCGGCGGGCCGGGGGCGACGAAGGAGTCAGCGATCCCTCAGCAACCGACGACTGAACGGCCGGTCCCCCCGGCGGCGGCGCCGAAGCGATCGGATATCACGATCGTCGGCGCACCGATCCCCGAGCCGCCGCCCGAGGCGTCGGCCTCCCGGTCGGGCAAGCCACCTTCGCGCGTCGAGCGACACGCTCCCGCCCCACGACCTCCGACCCGTCGCCGGGTCGGGACCAGGGTCGGGCTCTGGGCTGGCGTGACCCTGGCCGTCGTCGCGCTCGGCATGGTGGGACTCCGCTTCTACCTCGACCGGCAGTGGTACGTGGGGGTCTCGAACGGCCGCGTGGCGATCTTCCGCGGCGTGCCGACCGAGGTCGCCGGCCTCGAGCTGCACTCGGTCGTGGTCGAGACCGCGATCCCGGCCAAGCAGGCCCAGGCCCTCGCCCTGTACCGGCAGCTCCCGGAGGGGATCACGACCGACGATCGGGCGGGCGCGAACGCGATCGTGGCTCGCATCCGGGACGACGTCGCCCGCTTCGCGCAGCCCGCCACGTGAGCCGCGCCGCGGCGCAGAGGAGCCGCACCTCGCTCGGGCCGTCGATCGCGTTCACCGTCCTCGCGCTGATCCTGTCGATCGGCGCGTACCTCATCGCCGGCTACGGCAAGCGCGGACAGCTGCCGGCGACGTTCGCCCTGTACGCCACGATCTTCGCCGCGGGATACGCGGGAGCGCTGCTCGTCACCCGCGCGTTCGCGCCCCGTGCCGACCCCGCTCTGTTCCCGTCGGCCGCCGTTCTGGTCGGGCTCGGCTTCGCGATGATCTTCCGGCTGTCGGGCGGCCTGGCGGCCGAGCAGGCGACCTGGATCGCGGTCGGCCTGATCGCGTTCGGGCTGACGCTGATCGTCGTGCGCGACGCCCGGATGCTCGACGCGTACACGTACACGATCGGCCTGCTCGGCCTCCTGCTGCTCCTCCTGCCGGTCGCGCCGGGTATCGGCCGGACGATCAACGGCGCGAGGCTGTGGGTCCAGATCGGTCCGGTGGGATTCCAGCCGGCCGAGATCGGCAAGGTGCTGGTCGTGATCTTCCTCGCCTCCTACCTCAACCAGAAGCGAGAGCTCCTGCAGGTCGCGACCTCGCGCATCGGGCCGCTCCGCCTCCCGCCGGCCAAGCACCTCGGACCGGTGATGCTCGCCTGGGGTGCCTCGCTCGCGATCCTGTTCCTGCAGCGCGATCTTGGGGCATCGCTCCTGTACTTCGGGATCTTCGTGGTCATGCTGTGGGTCGCGACCGGGCGGGCGGCCTACCTGGTGATCGGATTGATCCTGTTCGTCGTCGGCGCGTACGCGGGGTGGTTGCTGTTCGACCACGTCCAGCTCCGCGTCGACATCTGGCTGCATGCGCTCGACCCGGCGAAGGTGTTCGCACAGGGGTACGGGCAGCTCGCCCAGGCGCAGTTCGGGATGGCGAGCGGCGGCATCGTCGGGACCGGCCTCGGGCAGGGCTCCCCCGGCCTGATCCCCTTCGCCTCGACCGACTTCATCTTCGCTGCGATCGGCGAGGAGCTCGGCTTGCTCGGGACCACGGCGATCCTGCTCCTGTACCTGGTGCTGGTCGGCAAGGGGCTCCGCATCGGCATGCGAGCGTCCGATGGCTTCTCGACCCTGCTCGCGGTGGGCCTGTCGACGCTGGTCGCCGTGCAGGCGTTCGTGATCGTCGGGGGCGTCACACGGATCATCCCGCTCACGGGGGTCACGCTGCCGTTCGTGAGCTACGGGGGCTCGAGCCTCGTGTCGAACTTCGTCCTGCTGGGCCTGCTCGTCCGCGTCTCGAGCGGGCCGCTCGCTCCCCGGCAGCGGCCGACGCGGGTCGGTGCGGCTGAGCGGGCGGGTGGGGTCGAGCAGCCGGGGGTCGCGTAGGTGGAGCGGCAGATCCGTCGGCTCGGGATCGCCCTGCTGGCGTTGTTCCTGATCGCCTTCGCGCAGGTGAACTACCTGCAGGTGTTCGCCGCCGACCGGATCGCGAACGACCCCGCGAACGCGCAGCGGCAGTTGATCGCGGAGTACAAGGTCGACCGCGGGAGCATCCTCGCCGCGGACGGGACGACGGTCCTCGCGTCCAGCCGCAAGAGCCCGGGGGCCCTGCGCTTCCAGCGCCGCTACCCGCACGCCGAGCTTTACGCGCACGAGACCGGCTTCTACTCGTTCGTGTTCGGGCGCACCGAACTCGAGGAGTCCTACAACGACTTCCTCGCGGGCGACGCCCCGGAGCTCCTGCCGCAGACGCTCACCGACCTGGTCCTCGGCCGGCCAAAGCAGGGCGGGACGATCGTGACGACGCTCGTCCCCAAGATCCAGGAGGCCGCCGCCGAGGCCGCCGCGGCGGAGCCGGGCGACGTCGCGATCGCGGCGATCGACCCGGCGACGGGCGACGTGCTCGCCCTGGTGTCCGAACCGAGTTACGACCCGAACCTGCTCGCCTCCCAAGATCCCAAGGTCGTGCGGGACTCGTGGGACGAGCTGAACGCCGACCCCGACAAGCCGCTGCTCTCGCGCGCGAGCGACGAGCTGTTCCCGCCGGGCTCGACGTTTAAGCTCGTGACGGCCTCGGCGGCGCTCGAGAACGGGTTCGGTCCGGAGAGCCTGTGGCCCAACCCCAACGAGCTCGATCTCCCGCTCACCGACGCCACGATCCAGAACTTCGGCGGCTCGACGTGTTCGGGCGGCTCGCAGATCACGCTGGCCGACGCGCTCCGGCAATCGTGCAACGTGGTGTTCGGGGCCGTCGGGCTGCGGCTCGGCGCCGACAAGCTCGCGGAGGAGGCGCGCAAGTACGGCTTCACGGCCGAGGCGGGCGAGGACCTCGTGCCGTTCGACATCCCTTGGACCTCGGGCGTGTTCCCGGCGCCCGAGACGTTCGTGGGGCGCGATCCCGCTGTCGCGATCTCGGCGATCGGCCAGCAGGACGTCGCCGCCAACCCGATGCAGATGGCGCTCGTCGCGGCGGCGATCGCGAACGGGGGCGTCGAGATGCAGCCCCGCCTGGTCACCGAAGCCCGGGATCCGAGCGGGCGCGTGATCGCGGGGTTCGACCCGAGGGAGTTCTCCCAGCCGCTGTCGCCCGCGAACGCCGCCGCGCTCACGCAGATGATGATCGGGGTGGTCGAGAGCGGGACCGGGACGGCGGCGCAGATCCCGGGGGTCACCGTGGCCGGCAAGACGGGGACCGCCCAGCACGGCGAGGACGCGAACCCGCATGCCTGGTTCGTGTGTTTCGCGCCCGCCGAGGCTCCCGAGGTCGCCGTCGCGGTTATCGTGCTCGACGGCGGTAGCCTTGGCAGCGAAGCGACGGGCGGGCAGGTCGCCGCGCCGATCGCGAGGGCGGTCCTCGAGGCCGCCCTGGGCGTATGAACAGGACCAGTGACCAGGAGGTTCCGTAGATCGACCTGCCGGTGACCCTCGGAGGACGGTACCGCGTCGAGCGTGAGCTCGGCCGCGGCGGCATGGCCAAGGTGTTCCTGGGCACCGACACCGTGTTGGGGCGACCCGTGGCCGTGAAGGTCCTCGCCCCGCAGTTCGCCGACGACGATGGGTTCGTGCAGCGGTTCCGCCGCGAGGCGCAAGCCGCCGCGAGCATCGGGCACCCGCACATCGTCTCGGTCTTCGACACCGGCTCGGACGACGGCGTGCACTACATCGTGATGGAGTACGTGGAGGGGCGAACGCTGGCCGAGTTCCTGGCCGGCGGCGGCCGCATCCTCCCCGACCGAGCGATCGACATCGCGATGGACGTCTGCGGTGCGCTCGAGGCCGCGCACGCGCGCGGCGTGATCCACCGCGACATCAAGCCCGGCAACATCATGCTGAACCCGCGCGGCGAGGTGAAGGTCACCGACTTCGGCATCGCGCGCGTGACCACGACCGCAGACACGGTCGCGCAGACGGCCGCGATCTTGGGCACCGCGTCCTACCTGTCGCCGGAGCAGGCGCAGGGCCAGCCCGTCGACGGACGCTCGGACATCTACTCCCTCGGGTGCGTGCTGTACGAGATGGTGACCGGACGGCCGCCGTTCCTCGGCGACTCCCCGGTCGCCGTCGCGTCCAAGCAGGTGCTCGAGCAGCCGGTCCCGCCGTCCAAGCTGAATCCGGACGTGACCGCCGACCTCGACGCCGTGACGCTGCGCGCGCTCGCGAAGAACCCGGTCAACCGCTACCAGTCGGCCGAGGAGATGCGCGCCGATCTCGAACGCGCCAAGCGTGGACTGCCGGTGGATGCCACCCCGCTGCTCGCTGCGGGGGCGACCCAGGTGCTCGATCGTCCCCCCGCGCAGGCGACCCAGGTACTCCCCCCGCCGGAACCCGAGCGCCGCAACTGGGTCCCGATCGTGGTGACGCTCGTGCTCATCGCGCTGCTCGGGGCGCTGCTGTGGTTCCTCGCCACGAGCCTGTCGAACAACGACAACCAGCAGACGGGCGTCAAGGTCACCGTCCCCAATGTGGTCGGCGAGAAACGGTCCCAGGCCATCACCCGCCTGAACGACGCGGGCCTGGCGGTCGGGACCATCACGCCCGTACCCGCGGCCGACGGCACGCAGGAGCCCGGGACGGTCCTGGAACAGGACCCGGCCGCAGGTGACGAGGTCGAGCGCGGGACGAAGGTCGACCTGACGGTCGTCGCCGCGCCGAACCAGGTGGCGATCCCGAACCTCGAGGGCGCCTCGCTGGAGGAGGCGCAGGCGACCCTGATCGGCCTCGGCCTCGAGCCGGCGGGGCCGCAGGAGGAGCCGAGCGACACGGTCGGCGAGGGCGACGTGACGCGGACCGATCCCCCCTCGGGGCAGGAGGTCGACCCGGGATCCACGGTGACGATCTTCGTGTCCTCGGGCCCGGGGACGGTCGTCGTGCCGAGGGTCACCTGCCAGAGCTTCGGATCGGCGCAGCAGGATCTACGCGCCGCGGGCCTCGTGCCCGTGGTCTCCGATCAGACGGTGCCCATCAACCCGCTCTGCCCGAAGGGCAACAAGGTCGCCTCGCAGGATCCCGTCGAGGGGACCGAGGTGCAGGCGGGCGCGACGGTGACGCTCTTCGCCGGCGAGGAGGCCACGACGACTGGCCCCACCGGCGGGACCGGTGCGACCGGCGCGTAGCCGTGGCGTCGTCCTGGTTCGTCCGCGAGGGCTTCACGGACGAGGAACGCGCTCGGCTCGAGCCGCACTTCACCAACCTCGACGGCCCGGTCTTCGCGCTCACGAACCTGCCCGAGGTGGTCAAGGGCGCGCTGTTCGCACGGTACTCCCGAACCCCGAAGTCGCTCCGCCGCCTGTTCCTCGACGAGTTCGCCGAACCGCTCGAGGCACGCGTGGTCCCCGGGCTCGAGGGCGTCAAGGTCGAGAAGGCCGAGCAGCTGTTCGACCGGGTGTTCTTCGAGTTCGGCGACGACTCCGTCGCCCAGCTGGGCGGCGTGCACCTCGCGTGTGAACAGGCCTCGCAGCTGCTCGCCAAGGCGATCGAGTGGGGACGCCTGGCCGCGTACCTCGAGCAGTCGACCCGCTACATGCGCTACGACGACCGCCCCGGCGGACGCTGGCGGCTGAGCACGCCGCCGGAGATCGAGGACGGCCCCGCAGGCGAGGCCTACGAGGCCTACGCGACGCGGACGTTCGAGGCGTACGGGCGGATGTTCCAGCCGCTGTTCGACCGGTTCGCCGAGCGCTTCCCGAAGGACCCGAACGACTCGGACTTCCTGTACCGCTCGACGATCACGGCGAAGACGTGCGACACGCTGCGCGTGCTGCTGCCGGCCGGCACGCGCTCGAACCTCGGGGTGTTCGCGACCGGCCAGGCGTACGAGCAGATGCTGATCCGCATGCACGCGCACCCGCTCGTCGAGGTGCGCGAGTACGCCGACCTCATGCTCGTCGAGCTCCGCAAGGTGATCCCCGCGTTCCTCAAGCGCGTCGACCTCCCCGACCGCGGCGTGGCCTGGTCCCGCTACCTGGCCGAGACCCGAGAGGCGACGGCCGAGGTCACGGCGAAGTTCACCGAGGGCGTCGAGCCCGGGCACCGCGAGGGCGTGACGCTCACCGACTACGACCCGCTCGGCGAGGAGAAGGTGGTCGCCGCCGCGATGTACGCGTCCTCGAACCTGCCTGACGACCGTCTGCGGTCGCTCGCGCACTCGATGACCGCGGACGAACGGGAAGCGGTGCTGCGCGCCTACGTCGGCGAACGCGGCAACCGCCGCCACAAGCCCGGTCGGGCGTTCGAACGCACCGGGTACCGGTTCGACGTGCTGTGCGACTACGGCGCGTTCCGCGATCTGCAGCGGCACAGGCTGCTCACGCTCGAGTGGCAGCGGCTGTCCCCGGCGCACGGGTTCGATGTACCCGAGGCGATCGACGACGTCGGGATGGGCAACGAATGGGACCGCGTGATGCAGGACTCGGCGTCGACCTGGGCGACGCTCGCCGAGCATGCGGGCGAGGACGTCGCCCAGTACGCGGTCGCGATGGCGTACCGCATCCGGTTCGTGATGCAGATGAGCGCCCGCGAGGCGATACACCTGATCGAGCTGCGCTCGTCGCCGCAGGGGCATCCCACCTACCGACGGGTCGCGCAGCAGATGCACGACCTAATCCGCACGACGGCCGGCCACGACGCCATCGCGGCGACGATGATCCACCTGGACACGAGCGACGTCGACCTCGAGCGCCTGGAGGCCGAGCGGCGCGCCGAAGCCAAGCGCCGGGCCGCGCGGGTCGAGCGCTAACCGGCGCGACCGACGCCGAGGATATCGGCGAGGTCGAAGCCGACGGGCTCGTCCAGCTGCTCGAACGTGCACGAACGCGGGTCGCGATCGGACCGCCACCGGACGAACTGCGCCGTGTGCCGGAAGCGGTTGCCCTCCATGTGGTCGTAGCGCACCTCGACGACGCGTTCGGGTCGCAGCGGGACGAACGAGAGGTCCTTCTTCGGGTTCCAGCGGCTGCCCTCAGCGCTCCGCGGCGTCCGCGTCTCGGCCATCTCCCGTTCCCAGTCCCACGGGTGGCCACCGAACGTGGTGACCCACGGCTGGAGCTCATCGAGCAGCTCGCGTCGGCGCTGCATCGGGAAGGCGCCGATCACCCCGACGTTCGCGAGGTCGCCCGCGTCGTCGTAGAGCCCGAGCAACAACGAACCGACGGCGTCCGGCCCGCTCTTGTGCAACCGGTAGCCCGCGACCACGCAGTCGGCCGTGCGCTCGTGCTTGATCTTGAACATGACCCGCTTGTCCTGCTGGTACGTCCCCTCGAGGGGCTTGGCGACCACCCCGTCCAGGCCGGCGCCTTCGAATTCCTCGAACCACCGCCGCGCGAGCCACGCGTCGGTCGTCGCGGGCGTGACGTGGATCGGCGACCTCGCCCGCGCGAACGTGTCCTCGAGCGCCGCCCGCCGCTCGGCGAACGGCCGCTGCGTCAGGTCGGCGTCGCCGAGCGCGAGGAGGTCGAACGCGATGAAGTGCGCCGGCGTCGTTCCCGCGAGCAGGTTGACGCGGCTGGCCGCCGGGTGGATCCGCTGCTGGAGCATCTCGAACTCCAGTCGCCGGACCTCGGCGTCGGGCACCACGATCTCCCCGTCGATCACGCAGCGGTCGGGAAGGTTCGCCCTGATCGCCTCGACCACCTCCGGGAAGTACCGCGTCATGGGACGTTCGTTGCGGCTCCCGATCTCGACCTCGTCGTGGTCGCGGAAGACGACGGAGCGGAACCCATCCCATTTGGGCTCGTAGCTGAACGGACCCGACGGGATGTCCTTGATCGACTTCGCGAGCATCGGGGCCACAGGCGGCATGACGGGCAGGCGCACGTGACTATCTTGCACGACCCGCCCGTGGCGCGACCTAGCGAGACGCTCAGGAGGCGACGGCCACGCTCACCCGTTCGATCGGGGCGGGACTGGCCACCGCCACTCCTGCGAGCTCCGACCCGGTCCGTGCGTCGAAGACCTCGACGCCGCCGTCCAACGCCGCGTAGAGACGCCGACCGTCCGCCGACAGACCCAACCTCGGCGCCTCCCTCCTTCCGGTAGCCTTCGACAGATGGATCGAGAGGTCGCGTTCCTGCTTGCACTGGGCCTGTTGATCCTCGCAGCCGCGACCGTGTCCGTGACCGGCTGGATCCTGTTCGTTCGGGACCGCCGCGCCGGACGGGCCGGCCGTCCAGACCCCGAGATCAGCTCGTCGATGGATCGATGATCTTCAGCCGCTTGAAGTACGCGCGGTAGAAACCGCGATCACGCGTGATGAACCGGTCTGCACGCAACCACGCATGGGTCCCGATCAAGAAATCAGGGAGCAACCGATCCCGCGAGCCGCGTTCCTGACGATACCGATGCCACACCCGCCCGGCCGAAGCGGCGACCTCCGGATCGAGGGCTGCGAATCCCACGCCGAATCGATCCAAGACATCGGCGGTCTCCTCCGGAGACGAGAACCACGCGCCGATCTCCGCCCAGACGACATCGCACGCCATCAGCGCCCCATCGGCGAGCGCGGCTTGCATGGCGCGAGTGGACGACGACGCGAACTTCGGATCGTCGGCAAGGACGTCGAGCACCACGTTCGTGTCCACGACGGTGATCACAGGTTGGCCGGTCCACCGCGCATCTCGTCGACGATCTCATCGACCGAGGCAGGGAGCCTGATGCTTCCCCGCAACGCCTCGAACGCGTCGACGTCCACCCGCTTCCGCACCTTGATGCCGTCTGCCTCAGCGCTGAACTCGAGCCGGTCGCCGGTCCGGATCCCGAATTCGTCGCGGAGCTCCTTCGGGATGGTGACCTGACCTTTCACGGAGATCGTGGACGAAGCCATACTGGGATGGTACGACCTCCCTACCGAGGATGTAAAGCCAGACCGTTGAGTCGTCCCTTGACCTTCGATCGCACGGATGCGAGACTGCCAACGTGTTTGAGTCGCCGTTCAACTTCGCCGCCGGCTTCCTCGTACCTCTTCCCTAGGGGCGCGCCGGGCCGCATCCGGCCCGCGCAAGCGTCCCCCTTCGACCCTCGCACCGGCGGGGGTCGTTCGCTATCCATGGTGGTAGGCGGGTAGGGAGGCAGCGACCATGATCGATCTCACGTACGACGAGCGGATCCAGAGGGAAGCCGAGGACCTCCGAAGGAACTGGGACTCGAGCGCGCGATGGAGCGGGATCGAACGCACGCACTCGGCCGAAGATGTGATCGCGCTGCGCGGCTCGATCACCGTCGAGCACACCCTCGCGCGGCTGGGCGCCGAGCGTCTGTGGTGGCTCATGACGACCAGGGACCACGTCCCCGCGCTCGGCGCGCTTTCCGGCGGCCAGGCGGTGCAGATGGTCAAGGCAGGGCTGAACGCGATCTACGTCTCCGGATGGCAGGTGGCAGCGGACGCGAACCTGGCCGGGCAGACCTACCCGGATCAGTCGCTGTACCCGGTGAACAGCGTGCCGAGCCTGGTCCGCAGGATCAACAACGCGCTCCAGCGCGCCGACCAGATCGCCTGGGCCGAGGGGGACACCGGCACGTATTGGATGGCGCCGATCGTCGCCGACGCCGAGGCCGGGTTCGGCGGCGCCCTGAACACGTTCGAGCTCATGAAGTCGATGATCGAGGGCGGGGCGGCCGGCGTGCACTTCGAGGACCAGCTCGCGAGCGAGAAGAAGTGCGGGCACCTCGGGGGAAAGGTCCTCGTCCCGACCTCGCAGTTCATCAAGACCCTCGGAGCCGCGCGACTGGCCGCCGATGTGCTCGGCGTGCCGACCCTGCTGGTCGCCCGCACCGACGCGGAGTCCGCCACGTTGCTCACGAACGACATCGACGAGGTCGACCGACCGTTCGTCGTCACGGGTGACCGGACCCACGAGGGGTTCTTCCGGATCCGCAGCGGCATCGAGACCGCGATCGCACGCGGGCTCGCGTACGCGCCGTTCGCGGACGTGGTCTGGTGCGAGACCTCGACCCCGGACCTCGACGAGGCCCGAACGTTCGCCGAAGCGATCCACGAGGGGTTCCCCGGCAAGCTCCTCGCCTACAACTGCTCGCCGAGCTTCAACTGGCGCGGACACCTCGACGAGCGGACGATCGCCGCGTTCCAGCGCGAGCTCGGGGCGATGGGTTACCGCTTCCAGTTCATCACCCTCGCCGGCTTCCACGCGTTGAACGCCTCGATGTTCGAACTGGCCCACAGGTACGCGGATGCGGGCATGAGCGCCTACGTGCGGTTGCAGGAGCGCGAGTTCGAGCTCGAGTCGCTCGGGTATTCCGCCACGCGCCACCAGGCGGAGGTCGGAACCGGCTACTTCGACCGGGTCTCGGAGATCGTGAGCCGCGGCACGGCGTCGACCCTGGCCCTGGCCGGCTCGACGGAGCGCGCACAGTTCCGAACGCCGAGCGGGAACGGCTCGCCGTACCGACGCAAGACCGAACCGGTCCGCGACTGACGCTCCGCGGGGCTCGGGAGGTCGATCAGGCGCGGATCGGCGGCTCCGAGTCTGGAGGCGGCGCCGGCCGGGGCGCGGGTTCGGGGGTCGGAGGTTCCGGCTCCGGGAGCGGCCCCGGTTGGGGTTGCGGGGGCGGGAGCGGGCCGGGGGTCGGCCCGGGATCGGGCTCGGGGGTTTCCAAACGCCTCATCGCTCCTCCTCTGCGTGGGCCACTACCACGGTGGTCGGCTCGGACTCCTGCGGTTCCACCGTGTCGGCGGTGTCCCGGCTCTCGCGTTGCTCCACGGTCATGCGGTCGGGATCGGCCTCCGCGTCCGGTCGTCCCGCTCCATCCTGGTCATGTACCCGTTCGAGCGCGGTCCGGAACCACGGCGGCTAGCATCCCATCATGCTGAGCGGGGCGATCGCCGCCGCCGTGACACCCCTCGCGGGCGACGGTCGCGAGCTCGACGAGGGCGCCATCGGCCCGCTCGTGGCCTTCCTCAGCGACGGTGGGATCGACGGCGTGCTCGCCTGCGGCACGACGGGCGAGGGGATCCTGCTGACGGTGTCCGAACGACGGCGGGTCGTCGAGCGGTTCGTGGACGCACGTCCCGAGGGCTTCCGGGTGGCGGTGCACGCCGGCGCGCAGACGACCGCCGACACCGTGACGCTCGCCGGGCACGCGAAGGACGTCGGCGCCGACGCCGTCGCCGTGATCGCGCCCCCGTACTTCCCGCTCGACGACGACGCCCTGTTCGAGCACCTGCGGTCGGCGGCCGACGCGTGCGGGCCGCTGCCCTTCTACGTGTACGAGTTCGCCGGCCGGTCCGGGTACGCGATCCCGATCGACGTGATCGAGCGCCTCCGCGGATCGTCGCCGAACCTCGTGGGCTTGAAGGTGTCCGACACGCCGTGGACCGCGGTCGAGCCGTACCTGCTCGACGGGCTCGACCTGTTCGTCGGATCCGAGCCCTTGGTGCTCGAGGCGCTGGAGCACGGCGCCGACGGCGCGGTGTCGGGCCTCGCGACCGCGTTCCCCGAGATCGTGGCGCGGCTGGTCCACGACCGCGACGCCGCGGCAGGGGAGCACGTCGCCACGCTGCGGTCGCTCCTCGGGCCACTGCCGTTCCACGCGGCGTTGAAGGAGATCCTCGCCGAACGCGGCGTCCCCATCGGCCCCGGCGTGCGCCCGCCGCTCCGGCGCCTGATCCCCGACGAGCGGGAAGCGGCGCTCGACGCCGCCCGACGCGTGGGCGCCCTCTAGCCCCGCACGAGCTCCGCGACCCGGCGGAGGTCGTCGATCGTCGGGCCGTCCCACTCCTCGACCTCGGGTCGGAGCATCTCCGCTTGCTCGAGGGGATCGCGGATCAACACGGGGTGCATCCCGACGGCCGCCGCGCCCGACAGCTCGTGGTACGAGCCGTCCCCGACGTACAGGCAGGCCTCCGGCTCCACGCCGAGCCCACCCGACGCGAACAGGTAGATCTCGGGACCGGGCTTGCGCAGCGCCACCTCGCACGAGAAGACCTCGACGTCCACCGAGCCCGCGAGCGGCGAGGTTCGCCACATCCCGGGCGTGTCGGGGGCGCACATGCTGACGAGGGCGAGCGGGTACCCGTCGGCGCGCAGCCGGGCGAGGATCTCCTGGGCGCCGGGGCGCGGCACGAACCACTGCCGGTACATCGCCGCCCGCCCCTCGAGGGCCTCCGCCAGCTGCGCCTCGGACGGCCAGGCGCCGGCCCGGGCGGCCACCGTCCGCAGGTTCTCCCCGATGTCGCCGAGCCGGCCCGTCTGCCGCTCGACCGCGGTCGCCGCCCACGCCGCCCCGAACGCGTCGGCGTCCGCCTCGAGGACCGCCGCGCTCGTGTCGAGCCAGGCGTCCCAGTCCGCGCGCGGGAACTCGTACACGAGCGTCCCGAACAGGTCGAACACGACGGCTCCGATCTGCGTCACGACCCGCCGCGCCATTCGTGCTCCAGGAGCGAGTAGACGACGAGGTCGTAGAAGCCCCTCGAGCCGCGCTCGCCGCCACGCTCGATCCCTTCCATGACGAACCCCAGGCGCTCGGGGACGGCCCGGCTCCTCGCGTTCTCGACGCCCGCGCGGATCTCGATCCGATGCAGTCCGAGCTCGCCGAACCCGATCCCGATCAGCGCACGGACGGCTCGGGTGACCAGACCTCGCCCCTCGGCGGCCGCGGCGATCCAGTAGCCGATCTCGCCCCGCACGTCGAACGGATCCCACCGCAGTCCGGCACCGCCCGTGTAGCGCCCGCCCACGAAGATCCCGCACCCGTCGAGCGTCCGCTCGTCGTGCACGACGCTCTCGAGCCACCTCCGCTGGTCCTCGACCGTCCGGGTGCCGTCGATCCACGGCATCCAGGGTTCGAGCCGCGGCCGCTCGGCGTCGACGAGCGCCCAGACGGCGTCCAGGTCGCCCATCGTGAGCCGTCGCAGGACGGCCCCCTCGCCCAGATCGGCGGGCAGCGGGCTCACGACGCCGGGGTCGCGGCCTTCTGACGTTCCTCTTCGGCGAGGACGCGCCGCAGCACCTTGCCCACCATCGTCTCGGGCAGGCTGTCGCGGAACTCGACCTGCTTGGGCGTGCGATACGCCGTGAGACCGTTTGCCGGATCGCGCGCCCACGTGACCAGCTCGTCCTCGGTGGCCGCCTCACCCTCCCGAAGGACGACGAACGCCTTCACCGCCTCGCCGGTCTTCTCGTCGGGGACCCCGATCACCGCGACCTTCGAGATCTTCGGGTGGCGGTACAGGGCGTCCTCGATCTCGTTCGGGTACACGTTGAAGCCGGAGACCAGGATCATCTCCTTCAACCGGTCGACGATCCTGAAGTACCCGTCCGGCTCCATGACCGCGACGTCGCCGGTGTGGAACCACCCGTTGCGGACCGCGAGGGCGGTCTCCTCGGGTCGGTTCCAGTACCCGAGCATCACCTGCGGCCCCTTCACGCAGAGCTCGCCCCGCTCGCCGGGGCCGAGGGCGCGTTCGGGATCGTCGAGATCGACGATCTTGCAGTCCGTGTCCGGCATGGGCAGTCCGATGCACCCCGGCCGTGGAGCATCCAACGGGTTCGCGTGCGTCACCGGCGAGCACTCGGTGAGCCCGTACCCCTCGACGAGCCGGGCACCGCCGGTGATCTCGGCGAACCGCTCCGCGACGGCCACCGGGAGCGGCGCCGCGCCCGAGATGCACGCCTTCACCGACCGCAGGTCGAACTTGGCCGCGAGCGGCGACTCGTTGAGCGCGTTGAACAGGCGCGGAACGCCGGGGACGAAGGTGGGCTTCTCCTTCGCCATCTCGTCGAGCACCAGATGCAGGTCGCGCGGGTTGGGGATCGGGACCATCTTGCCCGCGATCAGGACGGCGACGTTCATCGTGAGCATCCCGAACGAATGGAAGAACGGGAGCGGCCCGAGCAACGCCTCCTTGCCCTCCTCGAGCCCCAGGTACGCCGCCGCCTGCATCGCGTTCGCGACCATGTTCCGGTGGGAGAGCATCGCGCCCTTCGAGATCCCGGTGGTCCCACCCGTGTAGATGAACCCGGCGGCGTCGGTCGCCGGTTCGACGAGGGCGGCGACGGGGGCGGGACCGGCCGCGGCGAGCCATCCCTCCCACCAGGTGACGGGGGCCCCCTTCGGGACGGGCGGCCACGGCTTGCCCTGCTCGAGCTGGCGCTTGCGGAACCTCAGCCTCGGGGCGAGCTGCTTCTTCGGGAACGACATGTAGTCGTTCAGCCTCGCGACGACGACGTGCTCCTGACCCACGCTCTCGAACACCTCGGCGAAGTCGGCGTACAGGAGGTCGAGCACGACCACCACGCTCGGTGCGCAATCGCGGAGCTGGTGCTCCATCTCGCGCTTCGTGTACAGCGGGTTGTTGCCGACGACGATCGCGCCGAGGCGCGCCGTGGCGTAGAAGGCGATCACGTACTGGGGGCAGTTGGGCATGACGAGCGCGACCCGATCGCCCTTGCCGACGCCGAGGCCGGCGAGGGCGGCCGAACAGCGTTCGACCTCCGACACGAGGCCGGCGTAGGAGATCTTCCGGCCGAACCACGCGAGCGCCGGAGTGTCCCCGTGGTTGCGGGCCGAGGCCTCGAGCATGCCGAACACGGAGATGTTCGGGTAGGGCTCGAGCGTGTGCGGGACCCCCGAGGGATAGGTCGCGAACCACGGCCGGTGCTCGGTCATCCCGGGCATCATTCCAGACCAACACCGAGGGCGCTCGCGCCGCCCCGCCTGTCGGCGTGGACCGGCGGGCCGGCCCACTCGGTAGGCTCGGGCCGCATGGCCGATCCCCTCGACGAGCTCCGGGAGGCCGCCCGCGCCGCGCTCCCGCGGCTGGAGGGCGAGGTCGCGGTGCCCGGGCTCCGCGCGCCGGTCGAGGTCCTGCGCGATCGCTGGGGCATCCCGTACGTGTCGGCCGGCTCGCTCGAGGATCTCTGGTTCGCGCAGGGGTACGTGCAGGCGTCCGAGCGCTTGTTCCAGATCGAGCTCGCGCTCCGGGCGGCCGGCGGGCGTCTGTGTGGCTGGTTCTCCGACATCACCCTGCCCGCCGACCGGTTCGCGCGGACGGTCGGCTTCCATCGGATCGGTGCGCTCGAGGCCGATCGATGGAGCGACGTCTCCCGAACGATGATGGAGCACTTCATCCGGGGAGCCCGGGCGTGGGTCGAGGCGATGCCGGCCCCGCCGCTCGAGTACGCGATGCTCGCCGTCGCCCCCGAGCTGCCCGAGGACCTCGGGGAGTGGGCGGCGGCGTTCGCGTACCTCGCGTGGGGCCTGTCGGGCAACTGGGATCACGAGCTGCTCCGCCTCCGCCTGTCCGAAGCGCTCGGGACCGAGGAGGCGGCGGTGCTGCTGCCGCCCCTGTCCGCCGATCCGCCGGGCCTGGCGGCCGGCTCGCTCGCGGGGCGGCTGCTCGACGGTCTCCCGCGCTCGAGCGGCACGGGTTCCAACAACTGGGTCGTCGCGGGCTCGAGGACCGCGAGCGGGCGGCCGCTCCTGGCCAACGACCCGCACCTGCTCGCCCAGCAGCCGGCGCCGTGGTTCGAGGTCCACCTGCGGGCACCCGGCTACGAGGCACGCGGCGTGGCGTTCCCCTTCGCACCGGGCATCGTCGTCGGCACGACGTCTCACCACGCGTGGGGCGTGACCAACGTGAGCGGCGACATCCAGGACCTCTACGTGGAACGCCTGAACGACGAGGGCTCGGCCGCCGAGTTCGAGGGCGCGTGGGAACCGGTGACGGTACGTCCCGAATCGATCGAGGTCCGGGGCGGGCCGCCAGTCACGTTCGACGTGCGCGAGACGCGACACGGCCCGATCCTGGAGACCGCGACGGTCGGCGTCGCGGGCACCGAGTACGAGCGGCTCGACGGCACCTTCGCGCTCCGGTGGGCCGCGGTGGACGGACTGCTCGAACCGAGCGCGCTCGTCGACCTGGTCCGGGCGTCGTCGTTCGACGGGTTCCGTGAAGCGCTGCGCGGGCTGGCCTGCCCGGGCCAGAACGTCGTGTACGCCGACGTCGACGGGACGATCGGCTACCAGTGCTCCGGCAGGTTCCCGCTCCGCCGCGCGGGCGACGGCTCGGCCCCCGTCGCCGGATGGACCTCCGAGCACGAGTGGGACGGCTACCTCCCGTTCGAGGCGCTGCCATGGTCGAAGGATCCGAGCTCGGGTTTCATCGTCACCGCGAACAACCGCATCCACGACGACGACTACCCGCACCTGATCGGCGTCGACTTCCACCCATCGTTCCGCGCCCAGCGGATCGCCGAGCTGCTCGAGGCCGACGACGACCTCACGCCGCAGGACGTGGGGTCGATCCAGGTCGACACGCGGTCCCTGCCCGCCCTGCGCCTGCTGCCGTGGATGCTCGGGACCGAGGCCCGGAGCGACCTCGCCGGCCGCGCGATCCGGTCGCTCGAGGGGTGGTCCGGAGATCTCGCGGCCGACTCGACCGCCGCAGCCGTCTACGAGGTCTGGATCGGCCGGATCGCCGCCCTGGCGTTCGGCGCGGACGACGACCGGCGCGCGCTCTTCGACGCGTACTTCGCGTGGCGCGAGGCGTTCGTCTGCACCACGCTGCCCGGGATGCTCGAAGACGGCCGCCCGCCGCCGGCCGGCGGATCGTGGCAGGAGATCTTCGCGGACGGCCTCGAGGAGGCCGCCACACTCCTGGAGGAGCGCCTGGGCCCGGACGACGGCGACTGGCGATGGGGGGCGCTGCACCGGGTCCGGTTCGCGCACCCGCTCGCGCGGATGCCGGGGCTCGGGCCGCTGTTCGTCGCGGCCGAGCACGAGCTCGGCGGCGACGAGCAGACCGTCCTGCAGGCGGGCATCGACGCGCGCCTCGGGTTCGACGCCGTCGTGATCCCTTCCTGGCGCGTGGTGGTGGACCTGTCCGACCTCGATGCCTCGCTCGCCGTACTCACGACCGGACAGTCCGGGAACCCGGTATCGCCGCACTGGAACGACCAGGCGGCACTGTGGGCCGCCGGTGCGCTCCGCCCGTGCCCCTTGTCTCGTGCCGCCGTGCGGGCGGCCGCCGAGCACTCGATGTGGCTCGTCCCCGAGTAACATCGTCGGCGCGATGCCGAAGTCCCGACAGCGACAGAAGAAGACCTCGCGCGGGTACGTCGCTCCTCCCACCAAGGCCAAGCCGAAGCCGAGCCCGCGCTGGTACGGCTACCTCGTCCTCGGGCTGATCCTGCTGGGCGTGGCGATCATCGTCCTGAACTATGCGGACTTCCTGCTCCCGGGCGGAACGCAGCAGCACTGGCTCTGGATCGGCTTGGGCGTGATCGGCGCCGGGTTCATCGCGGCCACCCGCTGGCGCTGAGGCGGGCACGCCCCGGGACGACCGGGGACGGGATCACATCCGTGTGATTCCCCACATCTGCATCCACAGGTGTGCAAAACCTAGGTGCCCGCTCCCGCCGGCCGGCGGACGACCTGCATGGGCTCCCCACAGTGGCGGGGGATCTGGAGCTCGCCGATCCGGGTGACCCGGAACTCGGTCCCGCACTCCCGGCACACGAGGTAGACGTCGAGCTCGTCCACGTCCTCGGGCTCGGGCGCCTCGAGGTCGACGCCGACGCCGGAGGCGGCTCGCAGCGCGGTGAGCCCCAGCCAGGCGATCGCCACCCCGATCGCGACCGCGCCGATCACCACCCAGACGCTCATCGGATCCTCTCGAGCCCGTCCCCCGTCACTCGCTCCATGGGATGAGGGGAGTGTACGCACGGGGCCGGACCCGCAGTGCCGGGCGCCCGGCGGTCGCGGGGTGCGGGCGGCGTCGGAGACTCCCCGTTCGGCCCCCGCACGGGTCCGAACGACCCCGAAGGCCGGGGCCGATGGCCCCCGCGCGGCCGGCGGGCTCCGGTACGCTTCCGCACGAGAGCCAACCCCTTCTCAGGAGGCACCGACCGTGAGCGGGTACGTCGAACGACTGATGGCCGACGTCGAGGCGAAGAACCCCGGAGAGCTCGAGTTCCACCAGGCGGTTCACGAGGTCGCGACCTCGATCGAGCTCCTGCTCGACCGGGAGCCCGTCTACCGCGACGCCAAGATCCTCGAACGCATGATCGAGCCCGAACGCGTCGTGATGTTCCGCGTCCCGTGGGTCGACGACCGGGCCGAGATCCATGTCAACCGCGGCTTCCGCGTCGAGATGAGCAGCGCGATCGGACCGTACAAAGGTGGGCTCCGGTTCCACCCGACGGTCTACCTCGGTCTGCTGAAGTTCCTCGCGTTCGAGCAGGTGTTCAAGAACGCGCTCACGACACTCCCGATGGGCGGCGGCAAGGGCGGCGCCGACTTCGACCCCAAGGGCAAGAGCGACGACGAGGTCATGCGCTTCTGCCAGTCGTTCATGACGGAGCTCCAGCGCCACATCGGCCCGAACACCGACGTTCCGGCCGGCGACATCGGTGTGGGCGGCCGGGAGATCGGCTACCTGTTCGGCCAGTACAAGCGGATCAAGAACGAGTTCACCGGCGTCCTCACGGGCAAGGGCCTCGAATGGGGAGGCTCGCTCATCCGTCCGGAGGCGACCGGGTACGGCGCCGTGTACTTCGCGCACGAGATGCTCAACACGCGAGATGACAGCCTCGAGGGGAAGACCTGCCTGGTCTCGGGCAGCGGCAACGTTGCGCAATACACGGTCGAGAAGCTGATGGACATGGGCGCGAAGGTGGTCACGCTTTCGGACTCGAGCGGCTTCGTCCACGATCCCGCCGGGATCGACAACGAGAAGCTGTCCTGGGTGATGGGGCTCAAGAACCAGCGGCGCGGCCGCATCTCGGAGTACGCGGACCACTTCCCGGGCGTGACCTTCGCGCCGGCCGACCCCACCGCCGACGCCAACCCGCTGTGGAGCGTCCCGGCCGACTGCGCCTTCCCGAGCGCCACCCAGAACGAGATCAACGCGAAGGACGCCGCCAACCTGCTGGGTGGGGGCGTGTTCGTCGTGAGCGAGGGCGCGAACATGCCGACCTCGCCCGAAGGCGTGGAGCAGTTCGTGAACGCGGGGATCCTGTACGGGCCGGGCAAGGCGGCGAACGCCGGCGGCGTGGCGGTCTCCGGCCTCGAGATGGCGCAGGACTCGCTCCGCATGGCGTGGCCGCGCGAAGAGGTCGACGCGCGGCTGAAGGACATCATGAAGTCGATCCACAAGCAGTGCCGTCAGACCGCGGAGCAGTACGGGACGCCCGGCAACTACGTGAACGGCGCGAACATCGCCGGCTTCGTCAAGGTCGCCGACGCGATGCTCGACCAGGGACTCGTCTAGCTCCGATCGCGGCTCGTCGGGTCACGGCAGCCGAACGCGCGCACGCAGGAACCCAAGCACCGCGGCCCACTCACGCACCTCCTCGTCGACCACGTACGAGCTGTGGCCCTGCTCGTAGGAGTACAGCTCGACGTCGCCACCCGCCTTCCTCAGGGCGCGCACGTACCGGTACACCTGGCCGGGGACGCAGCGCGTGTCATGCTCGCCGACCAGCACGAACACCGGAGCTCTGACCCGGTCCACGTAGGTGATCGGGGAGCGCTCGGCGATGAGCGCCGGGATGTCGTGCACGACGCCGCCGGCGAGCGTCCGGTCGTACGCCTGCAGCGACGGCGCGGAGTCGTCGTACGAGTCCATGTAGTCGCCGACGGGCACGCCGGCCACGCCGGCCGCGAACCGATCCGGATGCGTCCCCAGCGCGAGCAACGTGATGTACCCGCCCCACGACCAGCCGCCGATCACCACGCGTTCGGGATCGGCGATCCCGCGTCCCACGAGGTCGTCACGACCGGCCACGACGTCCTCCACTTCGGGGAACCCGATGTTGCCGACGATGTGGTCTCGCCACCGTCGCCCGAACCCGATCGATCCCCGGTAGTTCACCATCGCGACGGCGAACCCCTCGTCCAGCAGGGACTGGACGTCGGGCCACCAGGTGTCGAGGTAGAGCCAGTTCGGTCCCCCGTGCACCTTCAGGTACAGCGGGAACGGGCCGTCGCCCGGCGGGGTCGCGAGCCACCCCTGCACGAGGTCGCCCGCCGGGTTGCGGAACAGCCACTCGCGGTAGGGCCGGCCCTCGCGGATCCCCCCCGGTGGCGCTGGGAGGATCTCCTCGCCGGCGTCGTCCAGCAGCGTGGACGCGCGGTCACCGCTCGAGACCCGCAGCCAGACCCGGTCGTCGGGACGTACCCGGGCGCCGTGGATCTCGCCCGGGGGGTGGGCGATCTCGGTGAGCGAACCCGCCTCGAGGTCGAGACGGTGGAGACGGTCGCGCCCGCGGAACAGGTGGGCGAGCAGGATCGTGCGCCCGTCGGGCCACCAGTCGATCGGGATCGCGTCGCCGGGCAGGTCGAGCTCGAGATCCGAGCGTTCCCCGGTGCGGGGGTTCCACGTGCCCGGTCGCAACCGGTCGTCCCGCTCGTGAGCGAACAGCATCCGCTGATCCCCCCGCACGGGTGACCATGCGAACGCGCTCACGCCGAGGCCCGCCCCGTCGGCGAGCTCGGCGACCTCGGCGCCGGTCCGCGGATCGAGCACGAGCAGCTTGCGATGGATGTTGTCGCCGTCCTGGGCGACCTCCACACAGATCAGCGTCTCGTCGGCCGACAGACCCACGCGGTCGAAGCCCTCCACGTGGAAGTCCGAGTCCGAGAAACCCACGTGATCGGGATGCCGGTGGATCTCCTTGGCGGTGCCCCCGCTCTCGCCGACGTGGATCGCGAAGCCGTTCCGATCGGCGATCGCCGCGACGACGAGCTCGCGCCCGAGCGCGAGGCCCTCGGGCCAGCCGACCGGAGCACCGGGCAGCAGCTCGCGGACGTCACCGCCGCCGAACGGCACCGCGAGCCAGCGGCCCGATTCGTCGCCGGTCGGATCGGAGAACCACACGACGCTCGATCCGTCGCCCGAGACCGTCGCGTAGATCACGCCGACGGGCTCGTCGGTAAGCCGGATCGGTCGGTCCGAGCCGAGCTCCCACGCGTACGCCTGGTACGACCCCTGCTCGTCCGAACGGAAGACGAAGCGATCGGGGACCGCCGGGCTCCAGACGGGGAGCGTTCGTGTCGGGGCGCGGAACCGCCGTTCCCACGGCCGTCCTTCGGTCATCGGGCACGTCCGTCGGGCATCGGCGCCGACCCTAGCAGGCGCCGTCAGGCGGGAACGAGGACCACGGGGACGGTCGCGATGGCCGTGTCCCCGGCATCGGAGATCCCGGACACCTCGATCGTCCCCGGTTGCCTGCGGTCGACGAAGAAGAACAGCTCGGCCGCGAACGTCCCGGTGCAGCCGTCGCCGCAGCTCGCCTCCACCGCCATCGCCGAGAGGTCCTGACCGTTGGCGTCGAGGACGCGGACCGTGAGGGACGCGTCCACGACGTCCGCCGTGCCCGTGATCGAGACCGGGTTCGCGACCTCGCCGTTCGCGAGCGGCGTCTCGATGTCGATCGCGGGGGTCTCCGTGGCCGTGGGCGAGGGGCCGGGTACCGGCGAGCCCGTGGATGCCGACGGAGAGATCGTCAACGAGGTCGTCACCCGGTCGACGTTCGTGCAGCCGGCCGCGAGCAGACCGAGGGCCACCACGGCCGCCACGCGCCTCATCCGGTCGCCTCGACGATCGCGCGCCAGACGCGCTCCGGGGAGAGCGGTGGATCCAGGTGGCGGACGCCGAGGTGCGCCAGGGCATCCACCGTGGCGTTCACCACGGCCGGCGTCGAACCCACCGTCGCCGACTCGCCGATCCCCTTGGCCCCCAGCGGGTTGAGCGGGGTCGGCGTCTCGGTGCGAGCCGTCTCGAACGCCGGCAGCTCGCTGGCCGCGGGCATCAGGTACGAGGTCAGGTTCGAGGTGATCGGGGTGCCGGAAGCGTCGTAGGCGACCTCCTCGTAGAGCGCCTGGGCGATGCCCTGCGCCAGCCCGCCGTGCACCTGACCCTCCGCCAGCATCGGGTTCAGCACCCGACCGCAGTCGTCGACGGCGACGTACCGGATCAGGCGGACGTCCCCCGTATCGAGATCGACCTCGACCACCGCCGCGTGTGCACCGAACGGGTAGGTGAACCCAGGCTGGAACCTGCGCGCACGCGCCGACAGGCCGCCGGAGGCGGGCGATCGATCGGTGGCTTCGGTGGCCAGGTCCGCCCAGCCGACCGACCGGTCCGGCGCACCGACGACCCCCAAGCCACCGTCGACGGGTGCGACGTCCTCGGGCGAGGCCTCGAGGAGCTCGGCGGCCAGGATCCGCGCCTGCTCCAGCACCTGCCCGGCGGCCTCGAACACCGACGAGCCGCCGATCTGGAGCGACCTCGAGCCGAACGTGCCCTCGCCCCGCTCGACCGCCGCGGTGTCCGAATGCACCACGCGGATCCGCTCGACCGGCATGCCCAGGACCCCCGCCACGACCTGCGCGAACGCGGTCTCGTGCCCCTGGCCCTGGGAGGACGTCCCGACGCGGACCAGGGCCGAGCCATCCGGCTCGACCTCGACGGAGCCGAACTCCTTGCGCCCGCCGCCCGTCACCTCGACGTAGACCGAGACCCCCACGCCGATGACCCGGCGATCTGCACGCGTCCTGCGCCTCGCCTGCTCGCCACGGACCCCGTCCAGGTCGACCCGGCGCGTCACCTCGTCGAGCGCGCGGGCGTAGTCGCCCACGTCGTAGACCTCGCCGACCGCCGACGTGTACGGGAAGGCGTCGCTCGGCACGAGGTTGCGTCGGCGGAGGTCGACCGGATCGACGCCGAGCTCCGAAGCCAGGGCGTCCATCGCGCGCTCGATCGACAGGGTGGCCTCGGGGCGACCCGCCCCTCGGTACGGTCCGACCGGGGTCGTGTTCGTGACCACTGCGCGGGTGCGCCAGGCGGCCCGAGGGATGTCGTAGGCCCCGGGA
>JBAVEY010000248.1:0-27220 GCA_049587975.1 Actinomycetota bacterium
GGGCACGGGGGCGACCGGCGCGACCGGCACCGAGTCCGCCGGAGCGGCATCGCCCGGCCCGATCCGGTTCCTCGGTCTCGAACGACAGCCCGACGTGAACTACGACGACGCCGGGATCAGGGCGGTCGCTTCCCAGGCGGCGGGGACGCTCGTTTCGGCCGAGGCCGGCGCGGGCCAGGGTGAGACGGCGTTCGCCAGCGCGGCACAGGATGCGGCCACCCGGACGAGCGACGCGAAGCACTGCGTCGACCAGAGCGGCCTCGACCTCGGCGATCCCCGAGACGACCTGATCCGCCTGATCGAGGCGGAGTATCGAGGCACCCCCGCGTACATCGCGGTGTTCGCCGAGGGACCCGGCGCCGGCCAGCCGCCCGACCACATCGTCGTGTGGGTGGTGGCGACGGACGACTGCCGGATCCTGACGACCGCCTCCCAGCGGATCACGCCGGGCTGACCGCCCCGACACCCGGGTGAAGGTTCGAGCGTTCACTCGTAGAGTTACCGGTCGTGAGGTATCGCGTGGAGCAGCTCGCGGCCGCCTGCGAGGTCTCGGTCGATACGATCCGCTACTACCAGACCCGGGGTCTCGTCCCGCCGCCGACGCGGGAGGGCAGGGTCGTCTGGTACGACGAGCACCATGTCGACCGGATCCGCGAGGTCCGCGAGCTCAGGCGTCGCGGCCTCACGCTGGCGGCCATCGAGCGGGTGCTCGGCGACGGCCTCGATCCCGCCGACGCCGACCTCGCCTTCGCGGTCGCGGCGGCCCGAGGAGAGGCCCCGGAGGACCAGCTCCTCACGTTGGACGGGTTCGCCAGCCGCAGCGGGGTCCCGGCCTCGCTGATCCAAGCCGTCGAGCGCGAGGGGATCGAGCTCGGCCGCACCGTCGACGGCGAGGTCCGCTACACCGCCGCCGACATCGGGATGGTCCGCGGGGCGCTCCGGCTCCTCGAGTACGGACTGCCCCTCGGGGAGCTCCTCTCGCTCGCTCGCGACACCAACGACGCGATGGTCAAGCTCGCGGACCGCGCGGTCGAGCTGTTCGACGAGCACGTGCGGAAGCCGATCCGCGACACCGCCGGCTCGGACGACGCCGCCGCGGCGCAGCTGGTGGAGGCGTTCGACACGTTGCTGCCGGCGGTCACCAACCTCGTCGCGAACCACTTCCGACGCGTCCTGCTCACCGCGGCGGAGGAGCGACTGGGATGAGCGAGCCGAAGGCGGTGCCGGAGGGGTTGCCCGACCCGAGCGAGAAGGCGCGGGTCGTGCGTGGGATGTTCGACCGCATCTCGACCCGCTACGACCTCGTGAACCGCGTCATGACGTTCGGGATGGACGTCGGGTGGCGCCGCCGGGCCGTCCGCGAGCTCCGTCTGCCCGGCCGGGCGCTGGTGGCCGACCTCGCGTGCGGGACGGGCGACCTTTGCGACGAGCTCCTGACCGGCGGTTACCGCGCGATGGGTTTCGATTTCTCCCACGGGATGCTGCTGCACGCCCGGACCGCCGCGCCGGTGGTCGAGGCCGACGCGCTCCGGCTCCCGCTCGCCGACGGGAGCGTGGACGGCGCGACGTGCGGGTTCGCGCTGCGCAACGTGACCGACCTGGCGACGCTCTTCGCCGAGACCGCACGCGTCCTCCGGACGGGCGGGCGCGTCGCGTTCCTCGAGACGAGCGAGCCCGACGGCCGCGTGCTGCGAGCTGGTCACGCCGTCTACTTCAAGCGGATCGTGCCCATGATCGGCGGAGCGCTCTCCGACAGGGACGCCTACCGCTACCTCCCGCGCTCGATGGCGTACCTCCCCGGGCCCGACCGACTGGTCGCGATGCTCCGGGAGGCGGGCTTCGGTGCGGTCGAGCGCAAGCCGCTCGGGGGCGGCGTCGCGCAGCTGCTGGTCGGGACCCGTCGATGAGCGAACGGCCGCACGCGTGACCGGCCTCACGGCTCGCGCGACCCGCTTGGGCCCGGCGTTCGATCTGCTCGCCGGGTACCGCGACGGAGGGTTCTTCCTCGAACGGGCGGGCCTGGGACTGTCGACGAGCGGCGAGGTGGATCGCGTCACCTCCGAGCCCGGCCCCGAGCGCATCCTGCGGCTGTCGCGGTCGGTGATGGAGATCCTCGCCACGATCGGCGCCGACGCCTCTGCGCCCGCCCCCGTGGCCGTGGCGTCCATCCCGTTCGACGATCGCGAGCCCGCGGAGGCGATCGTCCCGCGCCGCAGCGCGATCCGTCTGGACCAGGGAGAGACCTGGCAGCTCGAGATCTCGCCGGTGGGCGAGAACCAGCGCTCCGGCGAGCGCGAGCGGTGGGCCGGCCGGACGCTGCCGCACGACGCGTTCGAGGAGATGCAGCTCCGCCCCGATCCCGAGCCCGACGAGTACACCGCGGCGGTGGCTCGAGCGATCCAGCGGATCCGATCCGGCGAGCTCCGCAAGATCGTGCTCGCCCGGACGATGCTGGTGAACGCCGAGCGGACGCTCGACCCGAAGCAGCTCGTCTGGCGGCTGCGGGCCGTCGACCCCGACTGCTACGCGTTCGCGGCGCCGCAGCCGCACGCGGTCTCCGGCTCGGTGCTCGTCGGTGCCACCCCCGAGCTCTTGCTGCGTCGGCGCGGAGGCCAGGTCGAGGCGACCCCGTTGGCCGGCTCCTCGCAGCGCTTCGGCGACGCCGAGCGCGACCGGGCGTCCGCGGATCGGCTCTTCGGATCCGAGAAGGATCGCGAGGAACATGCCGTGGTGGTCGAGGACGTCCGGCACGTCCTCGACGCCTTCTGCGAGGACCTCGTGCATCCGCACGAACCCGAGCTGCTCGGCACCGCGAACGTGTGGCACCTGGCGACGCCGTTCCGGGGCCGGCTGCACGACCCGTCGGTCACCGCGCTCGAGCTCGTCGCCGCGCTCCATCCCACGCCGGCCGTGTGCGGGTCGCCGCGCGAGACCGCGCTCGAGACGCTCGAGCAGCTCGAGCCGATCGAGCGGGGCGGCTACGCGGGCCCCGTGGGATGGATGGATGGGAACGGCGACGGCGAGTGGGCGATCGCGCTCCGGTGCGCGGAGATCACCGGCTCGACGGCCCGGCTCTTCGCGGGCGCCGGCATCGTCGCCGACTCCGAGCCCGAGGCCGAGCTCGACGAGACCGAGCGCAAGTTCCGCGCCCTGCTCGACGCGCTCCGATGGGGATGAGTCAGTCCCCGGCCAGATCCATCCCGAGCGGTGCCGAACCGTCCCCGAACCCGGCCCGCCGGTAGAAGGAGAGGGACCGGGGCGTGGGCCAGACGACGGCCTCGCCCATCCCATGCTCGCGCGCGAACGTCATCGCGGCGTCGAGCAGACGACCCCCCAGGCCGGCGTCGCGCAGCCCGGGCTCGACGTAGACGTTCGTGACGTAGGCGATCGGTCGCTCCCAGCGGCTGCGGCTCGGATGCGGGACCTTCTCGACCAGCTGGAGCCAGATGCAGCCCACGAGGCGGTCCGCCTCGTGGGCCACCCAGGCGCGCCACGGCGCTCCGTCCGCGAGCACGTCGGCAGCGAACGCGCGGAACTCCTCCGCGAACTCGTCGAACGTGCGCGTGACCGCCGTGCCGTGCTCGACGCGGAAGTCCCACCGCAGACGGGCGAGCCCGTCGGCGTCGTCCGGCGTCGCCGGGCGGATCGTCGCCATCGCTCACATGGTAGGCCGGTCGAGCGCGGCGCCGACCGCAGCCTGGATCTCGGCGTGCATCTCGACGTTGCGGGCCCGGTCGATCGGCACCTCGACGACCTGGACGCCGCCGCGCTCCCGGGCTCGACCGACCGCGGGGATCAGGCCCCCTGCGCGTTCGACGCGGGCGTGCCGGGCACCCGCGGCCCGGCAGACCGAGCCGAGGTCGAGCCCGTGTGGCGTGATGAACAGCTCCTCGAGCTCCGGCAGCTCGCGTTGTGGAAGGAACGAGAAGATGCCACCGCCGTCGTTGTTCGGCACGACGAAGACGCAGTCGTAGCCCCGGCCGGCGCTCCAGACCAGCGAGCCGATGTCGTGCAGCAGCGTGAGGTCGCCGCAGAGGGCGGTCGTCGCGGCGCCGCTCGCTGCCACGCCGAGCGCGGTCGAGACGAACCCGTCGATGCCGCTCGCGCCCCTGTTGCCGAGGACGCCGAGGCCCGTTCGAGGCGCCATGTACGCGTCGAGGTCGCGGACGGGCATGCTCGACCCGACCACGAGGACCGAGCCGTCCGGCGCCGACGCCGCGACGTCGCGGGCGACCCGTCCCTCATACGGCTCGTCCCAGCGGTCGAGCAGCGCGTCGACGGCCTCGCGGGCCGCCGCGTCGGCCCCTGTCCATGCGCGGAGCCAGGGGCTCTCCGCGCGCCGCTCGGCGCCCTCGAAGAGACGAGGCAGGAAGCCCGCCGGCTCGGCCCGGATCGACCACGCGGCCCTGCGATGGGGATCGGCAACGAGGTGGTCCTGGTCGACGATCACGAGTCGCCCGGCTCGACGCACGAGTTCGAGCGCAACCCGCGAGGTGGGCGCCGCACCGAACTGGATGACGACCTCGGGCACGTGCTCGCTCGCGAACCCGGGATCGGCGATCAGGAACTGCCCGGCCGACAGGGCGCCGGGCACGCGGAGGTTCGACGTGGGCTCGGCGAGCAGCGGCCATCCCGTCAGGCTGGCGAGCGCCGGCAGCGTCGGCGGCGACTCCCGCATCGAACCCGCGAGGAACAGCCCGCGTGTGGTGGACGTGAGCTCGCGTCCGAGCGCGGCGAGCTCCTCGGGCTCGGCGTCCGTGGACAGGGTGAACTCGGTGCCGGACGGCGGCGACGCGGGCGGGATCGAGGGCGCACCGACCAGCGGCTCGCGGAACGGGAGGTTCAGGTGCACGGGTCCGGGCGGCAGGCCCATCGAGGCACGGGTGAGCCCGAGCATCAGTCCGCGCCAGGTCTGCTCATCGGCCACGTCACCCGGGACCGGGGCATCGATCGAGGCGCGCACGTACCCGCCGAACAGACCGATCTGGTCGATCGTCTGGTTCGCGCCGACACCTCGGAGCTCGGGCGGTCGATCGGCGGTGAGCAGCACCAGCGTCGCGCGAGACGTCGAGGCCTCGACGACGGCCGGCAGGAGCTCGGCGGCGGCGGTCCCGCTCGTGGTCGCCACGGCGACCGGCCGACCCGTGGCCTTCGCGATGCCGAGCGCGAAGAATCCAGCGACCCGCTCATCCAGCTGAACGTGGAGGCGGACGTGTGGATGGCGGGCGAGCGCGAGCGCGATCGGCGTCGAGCGCGATCCCGGCGACACGGTCGCGTGCTCCAGCCCGAAGCGAACCAGATCGTCGACCACCCACCAGGCGGCCGCGAACGAACGCTCGGCCTCACTCACGCGCTGGCCTCGGCGATCACCAGGCCGAGCGCGAGCAGCGCGCCGAACGCCACCTGCAGCCGCGCGGTGCCCACCAGCACGGGGATCAGCTCGCGGCCCTCGGCGCGCCCCACCTGCTCGTACGGTCCGACCGCCGCGGTGCCCGCGGCGAGTGCCAGCAGCGACCACGCCGACAGCCCACCCCCGTCCGCGAGCGCCCCTACCGCGACGCCGAGGGCGACCGCGGCGAACGCCCCGAGGACGCACACCCGGTACAGCGCCCGTGTCCGCCGTTCGCCCAGGCGGACGGCGAGCGTCAGCTTGCCGGCGTGGGAGTCCGTCGGGATGTCGCGGAGATTGTTCGCGACCAAGATCGCGACGGCGAGCAGCCCCATCGGGACCGAGGCCCACCAGGCGGCGGTCGTCACGGTCTCGGCCTGCACGTACGCGCTCCCCGCGGTGGCCATCACGCCGAAGAACAGGAACACCATCACCTCGCCGAGGCCGAGCTCCGCGTACGGCCTCGGGCCGCCGCTGTAGAGCCAGAGGGCGAGCATCGCGAGCGCGCCGATCGGCACCAACCACCACGTCGTGGCCGCGGCGAGCGCGAGCCCGGACACGCCGGCGACGAAGACGCATCCGAGGGCGGCGACCAGGACCGAGCGCGGCGGGGCGAGTCCCGACGAGGTGAGGCGAGGCGGGCCCAGCCGCTCGGACGTGTCGACGCCGCGGACGCCGTCGTGGAAGTCGTTCGCGAGGTTCACGCCCACCTGCAGCCCGAGACCCACGAGCAGCGCCGCGACGAAGCGCCAGGGGACGAGCACGCCTGCGGCAGCCGTCCCCACCACGACCGGGGTCACGCTCGCCCCCAACGTCCTGGGGCGCGCCCCCTGCACCCAGACGCCGAGGCGCGTCACGGTCGCTTCGGGAACCTCGTGAAGTCCGGGTCGCGCTTGTCGACGAACGCGTCGCGGCCCTCCTGTGCTTCCTCCGTCATGTAGTACAGGAGCGTCGCGTCGCCGGCGAGCTGCTGGACACCCGCGAGACCGTCGATGCCGGCGTTGGAGCCGGCCTTCAGCAGTCGCAGGGCGAGGGGGCTCATCCGCAGCATCTCGCGGCACCAGCGCACGGTCTCGGGCTCGAGATCGTCGAGCGGAACGATCGCGTTGACCAGCCCCCACGCGAGCGCCGTCCGCGCGTCGTACTGCCGACAGAGGAACCAGACCTCCTTGGCGCGCTTCTCCCCGACCTGGCGCGCGAGCAGGTTGATGCCGTATCCGCCGTCGAACGAACCCACCTTCGGCCCGGTCTGGCCGAAGCGCGCGTTCTCCGCCGCGATCGTGAGATCGCAGCACAGGTGCAGGACGTGACCGCCGCCGATCGCGTAGCCGGCGACCATCGCGACGACGGGCTTGGGGAGTCGCCGGATCAGGACCTGCAGGTCAAGGACGTTCAGCCGGCCGATGCCCTGCTCGTCGACGTACCCGTCGTCCCCCCGGATCCGTTGGTCACCCCCGCTGCAGAATGCCTCCGGCCCCTGCCCCGTCAAGATCACGACCCCGATCTGGGGATCGTCGCGAGCCGCGTCGAACGCGCGGATCAGTTCCCGCACCGTGAGCGGGCGGAACGCGTTGCGCACGTCGGGACGGTCGATCGTGATCTTGGCGATGCCTTCCGCCGCCTCGTAACGGATGTCGGTGAAGTCACCGGATCTCGACCACACCGGGATCGAAGCGTCAAACGTCATGACCGCGCACTCCTAGAGCGAACACTCGAAGGGTTTCGGCTAGCCTATCCGATGTGCCGGCCCTCGAACACGTGGCGCTCGCCGGCGAGGACGTCGTGGCCGTCTGCCTCCCGCCCGGGCCCGAGTGGTTCGACGTGGTGGCCGAGACGTGGACCGCGGACGCGGCCCTGCTCCCCGTCGACCACCGGCTCCCGCCGGCCGAGAAGGGCGTCCTGCTCGACCGTGCCAAGCCGACCGTCGTGCTCGACCGCGGCGGAGGGCGCCGGGTCGACGGCGAGCCGGCCGACGCAGGGATCTCGTTGATCGTCCAGACGAGCGGCACGGGAGCCACGCCGAAGCTCGTGCAGTTCGATCGGCCGGCGGTGGACGCGGCGGTCGCGTCCTCGGCGCTCGCGCTCGGGGCGACGGCGGGCGATCGGTGGCTCTGCTGCCTCCCGCTCTCGCACGTCGGCGGCCTCCTGGTGTTGCTCCGCGCGATCGTCCTGGGGGCGCCGGTGACCGTCCATGCCCGATTCGACCCCGTGGCGGTCGCGGCCGAGCGCGACGTGGCGTTCGTCTCCCTCGTCCCCACGATGCTCGGCAGGCTCGTCGACGCCGGCGGGGACCTCGCGTTCTTCCGGACGATCCTCGTCGGCGGCGCCCACCTTTCGCCGGACCTCCGCGCACGCGCCGAGCGCGCCGGCGGCAACGTCGTCGAGACCTACGGCCTCACGGAGACCTGCGGAGGCGTCGTCTACGAGGGGACCCCGCTCCCCGGGACCCAGATGCGGATCGGTGGGGACGGGGGCATCGAGCTGCGCGGTCCAACCCTGATGCGTGGGTACCGGTTCGACGCGGCCGGCACCGCGGCGGCGTTCACGCCCGACGGCTGGGTACGACCGGGGGATGCGGGCGAGATCGATCGCGACGGCCGTCTCCACGTCGTCGGTCGGACCGACGACCTCATCAACACGGGCGGCGAGAAGGTGTGGCCCGACGAGGTGGAGACGGCGCTGCGCGATCACCCGGGCGTTCGCGAGGTCGCCGCGGGCGGACGGCTCGACCCCGAGTGGGGCCAGCATGTCGCCGTCTGGGTGGTCCCCAGCGATCCCTCGGACCCGCCGTCGTTGGAGGACCTGCGAGCGTTCGCCGCGCGGAGCCTGCCCCGCTACGCGGCGCCACGGGAGCTGATCCTCACCGACCGGCTCCCCGTGACGTCCTCGGGCAAGCTCCGACGGGCTGCGCTGCCGCGGGACTGAACGGGAATAGGCTGCGGTTATCCTCCCTGGAGGAGCGGATGGTCGAAGCGCGCGATACCGTGATCTTGGGGTCGGGGCCGGCCGGGTATACGGCCGCCCTCTACGCTGCCCGGGCCAACCTGAGGCCGTTGCTCCTGAAGGGCCTCGAGGCCGGCGGGCAGCTGATGCTCACCACCGATGTCGAGAACTACCCGGGGTTCGCCGACGGGATCCTCGGCCCCGAGCTGATGGACGCGTTCGAGAAGCAGGCGGCGCGCTTCGAGACCGAGATCGTCGCGCAGGTGGTCACGCGGGTCGACCTGTCCGAGCACCCGTTCGGGGTCTGGGCGGGCGACCTCGAGTGGAGGGCCAAGACCCTGATCCTGGCTACCGGGGCGAGCGCCCGGTGGCTGGGGGTCCCGGGCGAGGAGCAGCTCCGCGGGCGTGGGGTGAGCGCGTGCGCCACCTGTGACGGGTTCTTCTTCCGGGACCGCGAGCTCGTGGTCGTCGGGGGCGGGGACACCGCGATGGAGGAGGCGACGTTCCTCACGAAGTTCGCGAGCGCGGTGACCATCGTGCACCGTCGCGACGAGTTCCGAGCCTCGAAGATCATGCAGGAGCGCGTGCTCTCGAACCCGAAGGTTCGCGTGATCTGGGATTCCGTCGTCGAGGAGATCCTCGGCGAAGGTGCCGTGACCGGCGTCCGACTGCGCAACGTGGCGACGGATGAGGAACGTGAGCTCGCGACCGGCGGCGTGTTCGTCGCGATCGGCCACACGCCGAACACGGATCTCGTGAAGGGTCAGCTCGAGCTGGGCGATGCAGGGTACGTCCTCGTGCAGGAGCCGACGACCAGGACGAGCGTCCCCGGCGCGTTCGCGGCAGGCGACGTCACCGACGTGATCTACCGTCAGGCGGTCACGGCCGCCGGGCAGGGATGCAAGGCCGCGATCGACGCGGAGCGTTTCCTCGAGGAGCAGGCGCACGCGAAGGGCGGATGAGGTTGCACCGACGATGGATGCTCCGACGACCGGGGCGTCCCACCGGAGAGGAAGGGCCAGAGAGGAAGGGAAGGACCGACGTGGCGATGATGGGTGATGTGACGGACGGCGACTTCGAGGAGCGGGTGCTCGGCTCGGAGGTGCCGGTGCTGGTGGACTTCTGGGCGGAGTGGTGCGTTCCGTGCCACATGGTGTCGCCGGTGGTCGAGGAGATCGGCCGGGACAAGGGCGACACCCTCCAGATCGCGAAGCTCAACATCGACGACAACCCCGAAGTCACCCGCCGGTTCGGCGTGATGAGCATCCCGACGCTGATGCTGTTCAAGGGCGGCGAGGAGATCGCTCGGGTGGTCGGCGCGCGCGGGAAGGACGCGTTGCTGAAGGAGATCGACCCGCACGTACCCGCCGCTTAGGCGCGGCCGCCCGCGGCCGGTTGCCGGACGGCGTGGGTTCCACGGAAACTCCGACCGTGGAGCTGATCCGACGGGGCGCGCGAGGAGAGGACGTCCGCGACGTGCAGCACCGGCTGCTCGGCGCCGGTGCCCGCATCGAGCCCAACGAGCTCGAGGGGACCTTCGGCCCCTCGACCGAGGAGGCCGTCCGGGAGTTCCAGCGCACCCGCGGCCTGCCGGCCGACGGGATCATGGGTCCCGACACGTGGGGTCAGCTGGTCGAGGCCGGCTACCGGCTGAGCGACCGAACCCTCTACCTCCGCTCCCCCGCCTTCCGCGGGGACGACGTCCGCGGCCTCCAGCGGATGCTGGGCGCGCTCGGGTTCGACGCCGGCAAAGAGGACGGGATCTTCGGCCCGCGCACCGATCGCGCGGTCCGCGAGTTCCAGCGCAACGTCGCGTCCCGCGTCGACGGGATCGTCGGGCTCGACACCGTGCATGCGATCGGCAGGTACCGGCCGCCGGTGGACGCCCCGAGCCGCGCGGTCGTCCGCGAGAGTGAGGCGGCCCGTGGGCCCGGACTCGCCCTGTCGGGCTCGGTCATCGCGATCGATCCCGATCGGACGGACGTCGACCGGACCGACCGCTCCCTCGCGATCGCGCTCGAGCTGTCCGAGGCCCTCGTCCGGCTCGGCGCCCGCCCGCTCCTGCTGCGTTCGGGGCCGCATGCCGGCCCCACCGACGACCGCATCCGGCGGGCGAACGCGGCTGGCGCTGCAGCCCTGATCTCGATCGCCGTCGGATCCGGAGAGCAGGCGGAGCGCGGATCGGCCTGCTTCCACTATGGGACGCCGACCACGCACTCCCCCATGGGTCGCCGGCTCGCCGAGTCGATCCGTCGCGAGGTCGTCGAGGGGCTCGGTCTGCCCGATGGTGGTGTGCACCCGCGGTCGATCGCGATCCTGCGAGAGACGCGGATGCCCGCCGTCCGCATCGAGCCCGCGGTGGCGGACGATCCGGACGACGCGGCACGCATCGCGGACCCGTCCTTCCCGCGTGACGTGGCCCGCGCCATCGCGGACGGTGTGGTCGCCTTCTCCCGACCCGCGCCGGCCGATCTCGCGCGTTCGACCTAGCGGGGCTCGCTCGCGCGCGCTCGGCGCGTCAGCGAGAGCGGCACCACCCCGAGCGCGAGCCCGAGCGCGAACGCCTTGCCCGCACGTCGCACCTCGTCCGTCGAGGGTCGTTCCATCGGCGGGTATCGTACGGCCGTGGGGACGCTCAGCTACAGCCTGATGCTCGAGGGGCAGGAGGGCGTCACCTGGACCCAGTGGCTCGCGATCGCGCGAGCATGCGAGCGTCTCGGGTTCGACGGCCTCCTCACGTCCGATCACTACCTTTCCGTCGTGAACGACGAGCCGGGATCGAACGACGCATGGACGCTCCTCGGCGCGCTCGCCGCGAGCACCGAGCGGCTGCGTCTGGGAACGATGGTCTCGCCGGTGACCTTCCGTCTCCCCACGGTGCTCGCGAAGGCCGCGACGACCGTCGACCGCATCTCGAACGGCCGGGTCCAGCTCGGGATGGGTGCCGGGTGGTGGGACGAGGAGCACCGCACCCACGGGATCCCGTTCCCCTCGACCGGCGAGCGGTTCGAGATGTTGGAGGAGCAGCTCGAGATCGTCCACGGCCTGTGGTCCGAGGAGGTCTTCTCGTTCGAGAGCCGCCACTACGCGATCGAGGCCTGCCGATTCGTCCCCAAGCCGGTGCAGCGACCGCACCCCCCGATCGTGTTGGGAGGCAAGGGTGGACCGAGGTTGGCGCGGCTGGTGGCGCGGTGGGCGGACGAGTTCAACCGCGTCGGCGGGACCCCGGAGGAGCTGGCGGGATCGATCGGACGCGTGACGGAGGCGCTCGACGCGCTGGGGCGCGACCGCGCGAGCGTCACGATGTCGTTCATGACGTGGGTGTTCGTCGGCCGCACGGACGCCGAGTGGAAGGACCGGGTGGAGCGCGCCCGACGTGTGGATCCGACCGCTGGGCCGTTCGAGGACTACCTCGCCGATCTCTCTCGCGACTGCATCGTCGGGACGGTGGACCAGGCGATCCACCGGATGAACGCGTACGCGGCGGCGGGCGTCCAACGGTTCGTCCTGAACCACAGCCTGTTCGACGACCTCGACCAGATCGAGCTGCTCGCCGAGGAGATCATCCCGAGGGTCGGTGCCTGACCGTGCTCCCGATGCCCGAGAAACCTCCCCGCACGCCGCACGCCGGCACCGAGCTCGAGATCCTGACCGCCCAACTGGACGACAAGCGGACGGTCCTGCTCCGCAAGATCGCGGGCCTGTCCGATGACGATCTGCGCCGACGGCCCACCGTGTCGAGCCTGTCGCTGCTCGGCCTGTTGAAGCACTCCGTGTACGTCGAGCGATGGTGGTTCAGCTGGGTGTTCGCGGGGATCGACGTCACGTTCCCCTGGACGGACGACGACCCCGAGGCGGACTTCCGACCGGAACCCGACGAGTCGGCCGCCGAGCTCGCCGCCCTCTACGTCGAGGAGATCGAGCGGTCGCGCGCGATCGTCGCGGCGGCCGACCTCGATGATGCGGCCGCCCGCGCCGGCCCCGGGGAGCCCACGACGCTCCGTGGCATCATGGTGCACATGATCCAGGAGACCTCGCGCCACCTCGGGCACGCCGACATCATGCGCGAGGCGATCGACGGCGCCACGGGCGACTGAGGCCGTCGACGGAAGCCCGTAACCCCTTGCAGCGCAACGGTTTCCGTGAGCAGTCTACTCTGGCGCTCGGCCGGGTCCGGAGCCGATGATCTCCGAGACGATCCGCTCGAGGTCGTCGGCCGACCCGAACTCGATCACCATCTTGCCACGCCGCTTGGTCATCTGGATCGTGACGCGGGTCGCGAGCTGTTCGGACAGGAGCTCCTCGACCTCGGCGAGCGGATCCTCCTCGGGTTCGGGGACCGCGGCGAGCTGAGCGGAGCGCTCGACGTGCGACGGATGGTCCAGGTAGTTGCGGACCAGCTCCTCGACCTCACGCACCGACACGTCCTCCGCCGCGATCCGCACGGCGAGCGTCCGCTGTGCCTCCGCGTCCCCGAGCGTGAGCAGCGCCCGGCCGTGACCCGCTTGGATCTTGCGCTCGGCGAGCAGCTGCTGCACCTCGGCCGGGAGCTGGAGGAGACGGATGGTGTTCGCGATATGGGATCGCGACATGCCGAGCCGCTCCGCGAGCGTTTCCTGCTTGAGGCCGAGCTCCTCGAGGAGCTCGCGGAAGGCCTCCGCGAGCTCGATAGGGTTGAGGTCCTCGCGATGGATGTTCTCGATCAGGGCCTCGCGCAGCGACTCCGCGTCGTCGCTCTCCCTGATCACCGCTGGGACGGTCGCGAGCCCCGCGAGCTTCGCCGCCCGCAGCCGTCGCTCCCCGGCGATCAGCTCGAACCCGCTCCCCGCCTTGCGGACGACGATCGGCTGGAGCACGCCGACCTCGCGGATCGACATCGCCAGCGCCTCGAGGGCCTCGTCCTCGAACGTGGTGCGCGGCTGTCGCGGGTTCGGCGCTACCGCCTCCACGGGGATCTCGAGGAGGCCGCCCCCCTCTTCGACCGCGCCCGGGAGCAGCGCCGACAGCCCGCGACCTAGACCTCCTCGTTTCATCAGGATCCTCCTCTGCGGAACAGACCCCTCCGCCGCTTCCTGCCTCCGGAGTCGATCGACCCTCTCGGTCCGAGCTGCATCTCGTCCTCTCGTTCAGGCTGGGTCTGATCGCCGTTCATCTCGACGACCGACGGGCCCTGCGATCTCGATGGCTCATCGAGGGTCACCCCCACCTCGGGGCCACGCTCGTCCTCGTCGACCTCATCCCCGACGAACCCGTGCGGCCGAGTCGCCGGCGCAGCATCGCCGTCGGCTTCACGCTCACCCCGGTCGTCCTCGAGGGCCGGTCCGAGGTCGGGCTCCGGTCGACCGGTATCGTGACCCCTCGCGTCGGGTTCCTCTGCAGGATGAGTCGTCGCGGGCTCGGGTCCTCCGGGGGGGGTGGTCTCGGCCTCACCCTCGAGCTCCGGCTGTGGGGCCTCCACCTCCCGGTCCGGGTCCTGCTCGGTGTGTGCGACGTCCTCGCCGGTGCCGATCCGATCACCCGGCCCGACCAGCGGCCGCGGGGCTCGGGTGGGTTGCGGCTCGGCGGCAGGGACCACCACGCTCGGCACGTCGTCGATGTTCGGGAGCGGTCGCTCATCCGGGAGACGGGCGGCGACCTCTCGGGCGAGGTCCCGATAGCTCTGGGCACCCTTCGAATGCGGGTCGTAGACGGTGATGGGCTGTCCGAACCCTGGCGCCTCCGAGAGCCGCACGGTCCGAGGGATGATGGTCTGGTAGACGCGATCCCCGAAGTACCGCCGGACCTCCGCCACGACCTGCTCCGACAGCTTGGTCCGGGGGTCGAACATGGTCATCACGATGCCGGTCAGGCGTAGTCCCGTGTTGACGTTCTGCTGCACGAGCCGAACGTTGCGCAGGAGCTGTCCCAACCCCTCGAGCGCGTAGTACTCGCATTGGATCGGGACGAGGAGCTCCTCCGCGGCCGCCAGCGCGTTCACGGTGAGCAGTCCGAGTGAGGGCGGACAGTCCAGGAACACGAAGTCATACGCGTCCTGCCTGAGCGGCTCGATCGCCCGCTTGAGCCGCAGCTCGCGCGAGAACTGGCTCACCAGCTCGATCTCGGCCCCGGCGAGGTCGATGGTGGAGGGGACCGCGAACAGGTTCTCGATCGGTGTGGGGACCACCGCCCCCTCGATCGGCGCCTCGTCCGCGAGCACGTCGTACACGGTGACGTCGCGCTCCTCGTGACGGATGCCCAGCCCCGTCGAGGCGTTGCCCTGTGGGTCCAGGTCCACCACCAGCACTCGGTGACCGAGCTCCGCGAGGGACGCCCCGAGGCTGACGGCGGTGGTGCTCTTGCCGACGCCCCCTTTCTGGTTCGCCACCGCGATGATCCTCGCCCGGCGAGGGCCGGCCGAACCCGCGCCCGCGATCTCCGGCGCGCTCTTCCGCCGACTGCGGGACGCCTTCGAAGGACCTTGCGCGGCAGTCGTTGGCGCCCCGGAAGCCTTGCTTGCTCGTTCGGACGCTGGCTTCGGCTCGGAGGACGAACTGGCTGCCCGGGTAGGAGTGGGCTTCGTCACTGGCGAGTCATGATAACCAGCGAACCCGCTCTTTCAAGCACGGGCGTGCGTACGACCGCTTCGAGGTCGGCCCCGGGCGGGATCTGCGGCTCCCCGGCGCCAGCGCCCGCGAAGTAGACGAGACGCCCACCCGGGCGAAGGATGACGCGCGCCACGGCCCACGCTTGCGGCAGCGGGGCGAACGCTCGCGCGAGACAGCCGTCGACCTGCCGGCTCATCTCCTCGACGGGGCCCGCAACCACCTCGGCGTTGCGCACCCCGAGCTGCTGGATCACGAGCTCCAGGAGGGCCGCTCGCCTCTCGCGTCGTTCACCGAGCAGCACTCGGACGTCCGGCAGAGCGATCGCCACGACGACCCCCGGCAACCCCGCTCCCGAACCGAGGTCGCACACGATCGCCTCGTGCGCGACGAAGGGGGCCGCGCGCAGGGAATCGAGGATGTGACGATCTCGGATCCGCTCCGAATCCGCTCGGGCGACCGCTCCGAGCGGCACCGCCTTGGTCACCAGGAGCTGCTCGTATGCGAGGAGCCGGGCTGCCTGCGTGAGATCCAACTCGACCCCCAGCTCCCTCGCCTGGAGCCGAATGGCCTCCGGGTCGCTCATCGATGTTTCACGTGAAACGACACCTTGAGGGCGGAGGCCCCTAGCGGGACCGTCGGATGACGACGCGCCGCTCGGCGCCCTCACCCTCGCTCGAGCTCTCGACGCCGTCCACCTCGGCCGCCGCCGTGTGGACCATCTTCCTGAGGAACGGATTCATCGGCTCGAGCGTCTCCGACCGACCGGTCCGTACGACCCGGTTCGCGATCTCGCGCACCCGAGCAAAGAGACGTTCGATCTGTCGCTTGCGGTAGTCCTCGATGTCGACCACGACGCGGGCCGGTAGGCCGGTCCGCCGTCCGATCACGACCCGGGTGAGCTCCTGGATCGCCTCGAGCGTCTGCCCGTGGCGCCCGATCAACAGGCCCATGTCCTCGTCGTCCGGTTCGGGGCCGATCACGTCGACGTACATGGTGCCGTCCTCGAGTGCGGGCTCGACGGTGGCCGCGATGCCCATCCGTTCCAGCATGCCCTCCAGGAACTCGGCGGCGATCTCGGCCTGGTCCTCGAGATCGTCGTCGGAGACGTCGCCGCCGGGCCTGGCGCGAGCGCGGACGACCACGATCGCTTCTTGGGCACCCACCCCGAACACTCCCGAGCGAGGCTCCTGGACGACCTCGACGTCGGCCTCCTGTTCGCTCAGGCCGAGCTCGCCGAGGGCGGCCTCCAGGGCCTCCTCAACGCTTGGGGCGCTTCTTCGGATCTCCTCCACTTCCGTTGCCTCCGGGCCCTGGCTCCTCCGGGTTCGACCCCGGCTTGGGGTTGGTCCCCTTGGGGTTGGACCGACCCTTCGGCGAGGGTCCTGGCTTAGGACCGGGCTTCTTGGTACCCGGCTTCGGCGTCCCACCCCCCCGCTGCTGCCGCTGCTGCTCCGCGCGTTCCATCATCGAGGCCATGAAGCCCTTCTTCTCCGCCTTCTGCGGCTTCGACTTGGCGTTCTCGGCGAGCTGCTCGGCGGTCGGGCGGCTTTTCAGCATGAAGTACTGCTGACCGATCTGCCAGCCGTTCGAGGTCGTCCAGTACAGGACCAGCCCGGCCGGGAAGAAGACGCCGAAGACGCCGAACATGATCGGCATCACCTTGAGGAGGGCCTGTTGCTGGGACGAAGCCCCTGGAGGGCTCGCCTTCTGCATCTGCCGCTGCTGATAAAACGTGGTCCCGAACATCAGCACCGCGAAGATGTAGTACGGGATCCGATCCACGACCTGGCTCCCGCAGTTGACCGGATACTCAAGCGTCTGGCCGGTCGTGCTCTTGGCCGCGAGCGTGGCATCCGGATTCCCCGCGTGAACCGCAGAACAGAGCAGGTTCATCCCGATGAAGGACGTCCCCGACGTGGGGCCGGGCAGGTCGAGCGCATCGATCTGCGCCTGCGTCGTGATCGGCTCCCCGTTGGGATCGCCCGGGGGCAGCGTCTCCGGGATCTGCTGTGAGACGGCCGCGTACAACTGGCTGTCGGTCGGCACATGGATGGGGTGCTGCGGCCAGCGCAGCACCGAGTACATCGCGATCAGGATGGGGAACTGCAGGAGCACGGGCCAACACCCGGAGAAGGGGTTGACCCCGTACTCCTTGTAGAGCTTCATGATCTCTTCCTGCTGACGCTGCTTGTTGCCCTTGTACTTCTGCTGGATCTGCTTGATCCTCGGCTGCACGATCTGCATGTGCTGCATCGACCGGACCTGCTTGATGCCCAGGGGCAGCAACACCAGGCGGATCGACACCGTGAGAAGGATGATCGTGACGCCGTAGTTCGGGATGAAGTCGTAGATCTGCGCGACCACCCATCCGAGGGCGTTGAGCAGCGCCTGCCACGGGGCGAGCGCGATCATCGGTCGAGCTCCGGATGTATGACAGCGTCATACGATTGACGCGTCCGGGTCGGCGGGACCGGATCGAACCCACCCCGGGTGAACGGGCCGCACCTGGCGATCCTCCACACCGTCAATGCCGACCCTCGCAGCGCCCCGTGTGCCCGGATCGCCGCCTCCGCGTAGTGCGAGCAACTCGGGTAGAAGCGGCATTGGCCGCCGAGCCAGCCGGACAGGGTCACGCGGTACAGGCGGATCAGACCCACCAACGCCAGCCGGGCCGGCGCGCCGAGCATCCACGCGATTCGGCGGGCCCGGTTCACCTGCGGATCACCTGCGCGCGCGAGAGCACGTCCTCAACCTCCGCCACCAGTTCCTGCGTCCGGGCGCCGACGATCGCGGTCCTGGCGACCACGACGACGTCGTATCCATCCTCGACCTTGTCCGCGATCTCGCGCCACGCGGCCCGCAGGATGCGCCGGGCCCGGTTGCGGAGCACCGCGCCACCGATCCGCCGGCCGGCGACGAAGGCCGCCGACCCGGTCCCGGGGGCGACAAACACTACCACCCGTTCTCCGTGAAATGCCTGGCCGGAAGCAAGGGTCCGCGCGATCAGCTCGCCGCTCGTCGCCGCTCCTACGCCGACAGGCGAGAACGGCCCTTCGCGCGGCGACGAGCCAGGATCGATCGCCCCGCGCGGGTCCGCATCCGGACGCGGAACCCGTGCTTGCGGTGTCGGCGGCGGTTGTTCGGTTGGTAGGTTCGCTTGGACATCGGATCTTCCTCGTCGGTCGCGTGCGAGCGACAGTCCTTCGGGCGGTCCGCGCAGTATAGCGGAGCCTCGCCGTGGGGCCTGACGGTGTGTAACGCCCTCCCGTCCGGGTTGAAGGACGAGAAAGTGTGACAAGAGCCCCGGTCGCCGACCCGTTGGGGAAAACCGCGGTGCTATAGTCCGGCGCGTTTCCCCGGGCGTCGGGCCTTCCCCACGAGACGTCGATCCTTCCCCCAAGGGTTTCCACAACTGTGGAAAGGCGCTGTGGATAGCTATGGCCATCGCATCGTTCGAGGAGGCCGCTGAGCGGACGTGGGCGCACGTCGTCGAACGTGCGCACGAGGAACTCACCGAGAGCTCCTTCTCCATGTGGTTCGGCGGCGTTCGGGCCACCAGCTTGCACGACGGGGTCCTCGAGGTGATCGCGCCGTCGGACTACGTCCGCGACTGGCTCGCCAAGCACTACGTCGGGCTCATCCAGGACGCGGCGGCGGAGGCGGTGGGGCTCCCGGTGACGATCGAGCTGGGATCAGCACCGATCGAAGAGGTTGCACCGCAACGCGAACCGGCCGATCCCCCCGAACGCAGGCCGGCGGGGGAGCGGGCGGCGTTGGGCGCGCCTGGCCTGCCGTTCCCCAACTACACGTTCGAGACCTTCGTCGCCGGTCCCTCGAACCGGTTCGCCCATGCGGCGGCCATGGCCGTCGCTGACACACCCCCGTCCAAGGCCTACAACCCCCTGTTCATCTACGGCGGGGTGGGGCTCGGCAAGACGCACCTGTTGGTCGCGATCGGTCATCAGATGTTCGGCCTGTCGCCGCGCCTGCGCGTGAAGTACGTGACGAGCGAGAGCTTTATGGCGGAGTTCATCAAGGCCGTCCGCGAGCGGCAGGGCTATCAGTTCGCCGCGCGGTACCGCGACATCGACGTGCTGCTCGTCGACGACATCCAGTTCCTCGCCAAACGCGAGGAGACGCAGACCGAGTTCTTCCACACGTTCAACGCCCTGCACCAGAAGGACCGGCAGATCGTGATCGCGTCCGACCGCCCGCCGCAGGAGCTCGGCATGGAGGAACGCCTCCAGTCGCGCTTCCGACTCGGCCTGTGCGTGGACGTGCAGCCACCGGATCTGGAGACACGGATCGCGATCCTGCAGCTCAAGGCCCAACGTGACGAGCTCCACGTCCCCGATGACGTGATCGAGTTCATCGCGGACACGTTCGACCAGAACATCCGGGAGCTCGAGGGAGCGCTCGTCCGCGTGGTGGCATGGGGCGACCTCACCGGGCAGCCGATCACCAGCGAGCTCGCGGAGCAGGCTCTCGAGGACCTGCTCCCGCAGGCCGAGGCGGAGATCCCACCCGACCTGATCCTCGAGGAGAGCGCCCGGTACTTCGGGTTGTCCGTCCAAGACCTGATCTCGCCGAACCGCTCGCGCCCGCTCACGACCGCCCGGCACGTCGCCATGTATCTGATGCGCGAATGCAGCGGGCAGTCCCTCGTCAAGATCGGGGAGACCTTCGGGGGCCGCGACCACACGACCGCCCGCCACGGGATCCTCAAGGTCGAGAAGGACATGCGGGCGCGGACCGCCACCTACCGCCAGGTCCAGGACCTCTCTCGCATCATCCGCGGCAGGGCTCGCGCCGGATGATGGCCGGCGCACAACCTGTGCGGAACCCGGGAGGGGATGGGGATGGGAGCGCACCTCGGCCGGATGCGTGCACCGATTCCCCCAGTCGGTCCACATGTCGTACGGGCCCGCTACGCTCGGAGAACGGTGCGGTTTCCCCGTTTTCCACAGCCCCTACTACTACTGAGAGAGATATGAGATGCATCCAAGAAGCAGCGAGGGGGTGGACACGTGAAGTTCCGGTGTGACCGAGACGTCTTGTCCGAGGCTCTGCAGACCGTCCAGCGCGGCGTCTCGTCGAGACCGGGGATCCCCGCCCTCACGGGGGTGCTGATCGAGGCGGCCCCGGACGGGGCGCTGACGCTCACGACGACCGATCTGGAGGTCTCGGCGCGGCTGTCGATCGACGTACAGGTCGGCGAGCCGGGGATCTCGCTCGTCCCGGCGCGGCTGCTCGCCGACACGGTGAAGAGCCTGTCGGACGCGCCGGTGGAGTTCGAGAGCGATCAGTCCCAAGCGCGGATCCGGTGCGCCGCCTACGAGGGGTCGCTGCGACTCCTGCCGGCGGAGGACTTCCCGGCGTTGCAGCCGCCGGCGGGCACCCGGATCGTGGCGGAGGCGCCGCGGTTCGCGGAGGCCGTCGGTCAGGTCGCTCGAGCCGCCTCGCGTGACGAGGCGAGGCCGGTGCTGACGGGCATCCTGCTCGAGGTCAGCCGCGAGGGCGTGACGTTGGTGGCCACCGACTCGTACCGGCTCGCGGTCCGCGACCTCGTGGCGACGGCGGCCGGCGAGGCCAAGGCGATCGTGCCCGAGCGAGCCCTGTCCGAGGCGGGGCGCGCGGCCCAGGCGGTCGAGAAGGGCGAGGTCGAGGTGTTCGTCGACGAGAGCCAGGTGTCGTTCCAGGTGGGGCCCCTGATGCTCACGTCGCGGCTGATCGAGGGGGAGTTCCCGAACTACCGGCAGCTGCTGCCGGAGCAGTACGAGAGCCGCCTCACGGTCTCGCGCCAGCAGTTGATCGACGCGGTGCGACGGGTCGGGCTGCTGGCTCGGGACACCTCGCCCGTCCGCCTCGAGTTCAACGCGCTCGGCGTCAAGCTGTCCTCCTCGTCACCGGATCTGGGTCAGGCGGTCGAAGCGGTCGAGGCCAGGTACGAGGGCGAGGACATCACGGCCGCGTTCAACCCGAACTACCTCGCGGACGGCCTGGCGGCCGCATCGGGCGAGTCGGTTCGGCTCGAGGTGCGGGACGGGCTCAAGCCGGGGATCGTCCGGGGCGAGTCCGACGAGTTCACGTATCTCGTGATGCCCGTGAGGCTGCCGACGCCGGTCGGTTGATGCCGCGTTGCGGCTCGCGTGGGTCGAACTCCGAGATCTTCGGAACCACGTCGAGACGCGTCTGGACGATCTGCCCGACGGGCTGGTCACCGTCGCCGGTCCGAACGGCGAGGGCAAGACGAACCTGCTCGAGGGGATCGCGTTCCTCTTCTTCCTGCAGTCTCCGCGCACGTCGTCGGCGGAGCCGGTGGTTCGACGTGATTCGCAAGGGCCGGCCTACGCGCGCGGCGAGATCCTCACGGAGGAGGCGGGCAGGATCCTCGTCGAGGTCGAGATCCCCGGGAGGGGAGCCAACCGCGTCCAGGTGAACCGCTCACCCGTGCGGCGCAAGCGCGACCTCCGCCGCCAGGCGCGCGCGGTGTACTTCGGGCCCGACGACCTGGTGATCGTGATCGGCGACCCGGCGAAACGACGCGACTTCCTCGACGATGCCATCCGCTCCCTCTGGCCGCTCAAGGAGTCGGCGATGACGGCGTACGAGCGCACGTTGCGTCAACGCAACCGGCTCATCAAGGAATGGGAGGGGCGGGGGACACCGACCGGCCTCGACGCATGGGACGCGGAACTGGTGAACAACGGATGCGCGTTGATCCGTCTACGCGCCGAGGCGGTGACCCGTCTCGCGCCGTCGGCGGAGGAGGAGTACACGCACCTGGCCAGCTACGGGCTCGCCTGCGCGTACGCCCCGAACGTGATCGGCGAGCCGCTCGAGGAGGCGTTCGAGCGACGCCTGGCCGAACGCCGCGGGGACGAACTGATCCGTCGGACGACGCTCGTCGGTCCGCACCGGGACGACCTGTCGCTTGCCGTCCGGGACCTCGGCGCTCGGAGCTTCGCGAGCCACGGGGAGGCCTGGGCGGCGGCGCTGTGCCTGCGGCTGGGGCTTGCCACCGCCGTCGCCGACGAGGTCCGGGAACGCCCGGTCCTGCTGCTCGACGATCCGTTCTCGGCGCTGGACCCGCGGCGGCAGCGGCTCGTCGGGGAGCGGCTCGTCGACCGGGGGCAGGTCTTCGTGAGCGTGGCCGACGAGGCGCACGTGCCGCAGGTGTCGTCGTTGGTCCTCGACGTGTCCGCGGGGACCGTTACGCCCCGGGGGGCATGAGCGTGCCGCACTCGAAGGGATTCGGCCATCGCAAGGATGAGCGGACCCTGACGGCCACACCGATCGGCGACGTCGTCGACGGTCTGCTGAAGGAGCGGACCTTCGCCCGCGGCATGCCGATCGGCAAACTCGCATCCGAGTGGGCCGCCGTGGTCGGGCCTCGGCTGGCCGCCGAGTCCGCCCCGGTGAGCCTGGAAGGCGGTGTCTTGGTCGTCGCCGCGACCACCGGGCCGTGGGGCGCGCAGGTCCGTTTCCTGGCGGAGCAGATCCGCGAACGGGCGGAGACGGCTCTGGGTGCGGGCAGCGTCGCGAAGGTCCAGGTGATCGTTCGGACCGATCCTCGGAAAGGGTTGTAGCCCAATGCTTACCGGGCGAGTCGCGGGCCTGGGATCGAGGTGCGGAACCCCGATCGGCGTCACCCCCGATTGATAGAATCTGGGGACGTAACCGCGGTTCCCGTCGGCCCCCGAGACCCGTCGTCTCGAGTCCGGCGCGTCCGCGTTCCACGACGGAGGTGCATTGGCAAGCACGGCAACCAAGCGGGCCGGAGGACGGGCTGGCGCGACCACGCCCGGACAGTATGGGTCGGCGGACATCCAGGTCCTCGAGGGCGTCGAACACGTTCGGCTCCGCCCGGGGATGTACATCGGGACCACCTCGAGCAGGGGACTGCACCATCTCGTCTACGAGGTGGTCGACAACTCGATCGACGAGGCGATGGCAGGTGACTGCGACCGGATCACGGTCCGGTTGCTGAAGGACGGTGGCTGCGAGGTCGAGGACAACGGCCGGGGCATCCCGGTCAAACCGATCCCCAAGGCCAAGGACCGGCGCCCGGCGGTGGAGGTCGTCCTGACGACCCTGAACGCTGGAGGCAAGTTCGGGGGCGGGGGGTACCGGATCTCGGGCGGGCTGCACGGCGTCGGCGTATCCGTCGTGAACGCGTTGTCGGAGAAGCTCGTGGTCCAGGTGATGCGCGAGGGCGGCTCGTGGACGCAGAGCTACGCGCGCGGCAAGGCGACGTCTCGGCTCACCAAGGGCAAGCCCTCGCGGAAGACGGGGACGATCATCTCGTTCTGGCCCGACCCGGAGATCTTCGTCGAGGGTGTCGAGTTCGACATTCGGATGCTCGCCGAGCGGCTCCAGGAGCACGCCTTCCTCACCAAGGGCGTCGAGATCCAGCTGATCGACGAGCGCGAGGCCAAGCCCGTCAAGCAGGTCTTCAAGGCGTCGGGCGGCATCGCGGACTTCGTTAAGCACCTCGCGACCGGCAAGGAGACGATCCACACCAAGATCATCTCGATGGAGGCCCGCGAGATGGACGCGGAGGCCGACGTCGCCCTGCAGTGGACCAACGGGTACTCGGAGTCGATCCACTCGTTCGCGAACACGATCAACACCCACGAGGGCGGCATGCACGAGGAGGGCTTGAAGAAGGCGCTCACCAACGTGATCAACCGGTACGCGCGCGCCAAGGGACTGCTGAAGGAGAAGGAGGAGAACCTCCTCGGCGAGGACGTGCGCGAGGGCCTGATCGCGATCGTGAGCGTGCGCCTGCGCGAGCCGCAGTTCGAGGGCCAGACGAAGACCAAACTCGGCAACACGACGATGCGCTCGCTGGTCGAGACCACCGTGAACGAGCACCTGATGACGTGGCTCCAGGAGCACCCTGGCGACGCCAAGCGGATCGTCACGAAGTCGTCCCAGGCGGCCAAGGCGCGCCTCGCGGCCAAGCAGGCGCGTGACCTCACGCGGCGCAAGTCGTTCCTGGAGGGCGGCGGCCTTCCCGGCAAGCTCGCCGACTGCCAGCTCACCGACCCGAGCGCGACCGAGCTGTTCATCGTCGAGGGCGATTCGGCCGGCGGCTCGGCCAAGCAGGCGCGGGACCCGGCCACGCAGGCGATCCTGCCGATCCGGGGCAAGATCTTGAACGTCGAGAAGTCGCGACTGCACAAGATCCTCGAGAACGCCGAGATTCAGGCGCTGATCACGGCGATCGGGACCGGGGTGGGTGACGAGGAGTTCGACGTCGCGAAGACCCGCTACCACAAGATCGTGCTGATGGCCGACGCCGACGTCGACGGCGCGCACATCCAGACGCTGCTGCTCACCTTCCTGTTCCGGTACATGCGCGAGCTGATCGACGCCGGCTACGTCTACCTGGCGAAGCCACCGCTGTACCTGCTCAAGGACGGCAAGCAGGAGCGGTACTTCTACACGGAGCGCGAATGGGATCTGTACCGCAAGGAGCTCGACGGCCAGCGCAAGCTCGAGCCGCAGCGGTTCAAGGGCCTCGGCGAGATGGACGCGTCGCAGCTGTGGGAGACGACGATGAACCCCGAGCAGCGCACGCTGCTGCGCGTGACGCTCGAGGACGCCGCGACCGCGGACCGGCTGTTCAGCATCCTGATGGGTGAGGACGTCGCCTCGCGCAAGGAGTGGATCGAGGACAACGCGGCCGACGTGCAGAACCTGGACGTGTAGGCCAAGGGATCAGGAGGGTCCGGTGGCGCAGGAATCGATGCTCGGTGGTCGGATCGAGGACGTCCAGCTCGAGGACCAGATCCAGACCTCGTACCTGGACTACTCGATGTCTGTCATCGTCGGACGGGCGCTCCCCGACGTCCGCGACGGGCTGAAGCCGGTCCATCGACGGATCCTGTGGTCGATGTTCGAGCAGGGTCTGCGCCCCGATCGTCCGTACCGCAAGTCGGCCAACGTGGTCGGGGGCGTGATGAGCAAGTACCACCCGCACGGCGACGTCGCCATCTACGACACGCTCGTGCGGATGGCGCAGGACTTCTCGCTCCGCGCGCCCCTGATCGACGGGCACGGGAACTTCGGATCGGTCGACGGAGACCCCGCGGCCGCGCAGCGCTACACCGAGGCGCGGCTCGCGCCGATCGCCCTCGAGCTGCTGCGGGACATCGAGGCCGAGACCGTGGACTTCGTTCCTAACTACGACGGCTACGAGCAGCAGCCGGTCGTTCTGCCGTCGCGTTTCCCCAACCTGCTCGTCAACGGCTCGGGCGGCATCGCCGTCGGTATGGCGACGAACATCCCGCCCCACAACCTCGGCGAGGTGATCGACGCCGTCGTGCACTTCATCGATCACCCCGAGTCCAAGTCGAAGGACCTGATGAGGTTCGTCAAGGGCCCGGATTTCCCGACCGGCGCGATCGTGATGGGCCGCGACGGCATCAAGGAGGCGTACGAGACCGGGCGAGGATCGATCAAGGTCCGTGCCGTCTGCTCGATCGAGGAGGCTTCGTCGGGCCGCCAGCGCATCGTGGTCACCGAGTTGCCGTACCAGGTGAACAAGGCCCGCCTCGCCGAGAAGATCGCCGACCTGGTCCGCACGGGGCGCCTGAAGGACGTCGCGGACGTCAAGGACCACTCGAGCGGCCGCGAGGGCATGCGCCTGGTCGTCGAGCTCAAGCGCGGGGCGAACCCGCAGGTCGTCCTGAACCAGCTCTACAAGCACACGCAGCTCCAGGACAGCTTCGGCGTGATCATGCTCTCGCTGGTCGACGGCGTCCCGAGAACGCTCAACCTCGCCGAGGTGATCGGGTACTACGTCGACCACCAGGTCGATGTCGTGACCCGGCGCACGCGCTACGAGCTGAAGAAGGCCGAGGAGCGCGACCACATCGTCAAGGGCCTGCTGATCGCGCTCGACAACCTCGACGCGGTCATCAAGGTGATCCGCGGTTCCCAGGACGCCGAGGAGGCGCGCGGCAAGCTGATGCAGCAGTTCGAGCTCAGCGAGATCCAGGCGAACCACATCCTGGACATGCCGCTCCGCCGGCTCACACGGCTCGCCCGCGCCGAGCTCGAGCAGGAGCACAAGGAGCTCCTCGCGCGCATCCGGTACCTGAAGGCGCTGCTCAAGGACCCGAAGAAGATCCGCGGCGTGATCTCCGAGGAGATCCTCGAGATCAAGGAGAAGTTCGCGACCCCCCGGCGGACGCAGCTGAAGGCCGACGAGGGCGACCTCGACGTTCAGGATCTGATCGCCGAGGAGGACGTGGTGATCACGGTCTCCCGCGCCGGCTACGTCAAGCGTCAGCCGATCGAGAACTTCCGGCGGCAGGGCCGCGGCGGCAAGGGCATCCGCGGGGCGAATCTCAAGGAGGAAGACGTCATCAACGACGTCTTCACGACCACGACCCACAACTGGCTCCTGTTCCTCACCAGCCGGGGGAAGGTGTATCGGGTCAAGGTGCACGAGGTCCCGGAGTCGGGTCGGACCGCTCGGGGCACGTACGCCGCCAACCTGCCGGGCGTCTCGATCACCGGGGACGAGAAGGTCCAGGCGGTGATCGACCTGAAGGAATACTCGGAGGGCCGGTACCTGCTGTTCGCCACCCGCAAGGGGATGGTGAAGAAGACCGCCTTGCCCGAGTACGACTCGCCGAGGACCGGGCTGGCCGCCATCAACCTGAAGCCGGGTGACGAGCTGATCGACGTGCGTCTCACCGACGGGAAGGACGACGTCATCCTCGTCTCGCGCAAGGGACAGGCGATCCGCTTCCGGGAGAGCCTCGTCCGTCCGATGGGCCGGCAGACCGCCGGTGTGATCGGGATGCGCCTGGCGGCCGACGACGAGGTGATCGTGCTCGGGGTCGCGTCCCAGGGCGAGGAGCTGATCAGCGTCACCCACCAGGGGTACGGCAAGCGGACGCCGCTGAAGGACTACCCGGTGAAGGGCCGCGGCGGCAAGGGCGTGATCGGCCACACGCTGACGAAGAAGACCGGCCCGCTCGCCGGCGCGTTCGTCGGATCCAAGGATCAGGACATGTTCGTGATCTCGTCGTCCGGCATCGTGATCCGGGTGGCCGCGGCCGACATCCGCCGGGTCGGTCGGGCGTCGCAGGGCGTCCGGACCATGCGCGTCGAAGAGGGTGCGACGGTCGTGGCGCTCGCTCCCGTGATCGCCTCGGTCGAGATCGACTAGCTAGCCGCGAGGCGTCGGTTCCCCGGGTGCGCCCCGCCCCGAGGCGTGCTCCTGTGGCAGCGGCACGCGCCGGAACCTCACGAACAGCAGCACGTCGTACGCGCTCTTCAGGGC
>JBAVEY010000249.1:0-14408 GCA_049587975.1 Actinomycetota bacterium
ACATGGAAGGATGGGCTCGCACGATACCGCAGCCCCAACGAGGCGAGGACCGAACGATGCCGCACACCGGTGCCCCACGCCCTGCCGAACGGTCGTGGTGGCTCGAGGAGGCGCTCGCGCTGCCGGAGTTCGGGGGTCCGGAGGCGCCGCCGCTCGACGGCGACACGACGGCGGACGTCGTGATCCTCGGCGGCGGGTACACGGGCCTGTGGACCGCGTGGTTCCTCAAGGAGCGGCAGCCGGATCTCGACGTCGTCCTGCTCGAATCCGACATCTGCGGCGGCGGTCCGAGCGGCCGCAACGGCGGGTTCTGCGACGGGTGGTGGGAGAAGGTCCGCGACGTCCGCGAGACCTACGGCGACGCCGACGCGATGGAGCTGCTGATGACGTGCGGGCGCGCCCCGACCGAGATCGGGGCCTGGTGCCGGGCCAACGGCGTCGACGCCTGGTTCCGTCACGGCGGCGACCTCGCGGTCGCGACCAACGAGCGTCAGGAAGGGGCGTGGGAGGGCTCGCTCGAGGCCGCGAGGGCGCTCGGCGTGGAGGACGAGTACCAACTGCTCAGCGCGGGCGAAGTGCGGCAGCGCTGCGCCTCCCCCCGGTTCGGCAGCGGGATGCTGATCCCCGACGCCGCGACGGTGCACCCGGCCAGGCTCGCCCGGGGCCTCCGACGGCGGCTCCTCGAGAACGGCGTCCGGATCTACGAGCGCACCACCGTCACGCGGCTCGGCATGGGCACGCGGGTGGTCGCGGAGACGCCGGGGGGCGAGGTGCGGGCTGGCGACGCCGTGATCGGCCTCGGCGCCTGGGCGACCTGGTGGAAGGCGTTCAAGCCGCGGCTCACGCTGCGAGGCTCGTACATGGTGATCACCGAGCCGGCCCCCGAGCGGCTCGCGGAGCTCGGTTGGACCGGGGGCGAGGCGATCCGGGACCTCCGGTCCTCGATCCATTACCTGCGGACCACGCCCGACGGTCGGATCGCGCTCGGGCTCGGGGGTCTGCAGCCGAACCTCGCGCGCCGGATCGACCACCGATACGACTACGAGCCACGCTACGCGAGGCGGGTCGCGAACGACCTGTACAGGATGTTCCCGAACTTCGAGGGCGTCCCGATCGCGGCGGCGTGGGGCGGACCCATCAACGTGAGCGGGTTCACGATGCCGTTCTTCGGGGGGCTCGGACACGGCAACGTGCACTACGGCCTCGGCTTCACCGGCAACGGCGTCGGACCCTCGCACCTGGCCGGCAAGATCCTGGCCGCGCTCGCCCTGCGCGCGGAGGACGGCTTCACGCGATTGGCGGTCGTGACGCGCACGCCGAAGCGCTTCCCGCCCGAGCCCCTCCGCTCGCCCGGGGCCTTCCTCGTGAACGAAGCGATCCGTCGCATGGACGATCGCGAGGATACGGGGCGACGCGTGGGTGCGCTCACGCGCGCCCTCGCGCGGCTCCCTCGGCGTCTGGGCTACCGCCTGGGGCCCCGTTGACCTCGATCGAGGTCCCCCGGCCCGCCCATCGGAGCTGGTGGCTGGAGGAGGCGCTCGCGCTCCCCGGATTCGCCGGACCGGACACCCCGCCGCTGGATCGGGACACGACCGCCGACGTGATGATCCTCGGCGGCGGATATACGGGCATGTGGACGGCGTGGTTCCTCAAGGAGCGGGAGCCCGGACTCGACATCGTGCTCCTCGAGCGTGACGTCTGCGGTGGCGGACCGAGCGGACGCAACGGCGGCTTCGTGAACGGCCTGTACGACGAGGCCGACGTCCTGATCGGCCGGCACGGCGCCGAGGGGCGCCGGACCGTCGAGATGGCGGCGCGCTCGATCGACGAGATCGGCCTGTGGTGCGAGCAGACCGGCGTCGACGCCTGGTACGAGCCGTCCGGGGACCTCGGGGTCTCGACCAACCTCGCCCACGGCGCCGCCGTCCGTGACACCGTCGAGGAGGCCACCCGGCTCGGGTTCGGCGAGATCTACCGCCCGCTGAGCCTCGGCGACCTGCGAGAACGCTTCGACTCGCCGGTCGTCCGAGCCGGCTTCCGCGTCACGCATGCCGCGACCGTGCAGCCCGCGCGGCTCGCGCGAGGGCTCCGCAACGCGCTCCTCGATCGAGGGGTCCGGATCTGCGAGACGACCCCGGTCCTCCGGTTCCACGCCCGGCGGCCCGAGGCCGAGACGCCGGGGGGCACGGTGCGAGCCGGCCACGCGATCCTCGGCCTCAACGCGTGGGCGCGACCGCTCCACGGGTTCCGGCGCGCGCTCTTCGTCCGCGGGACGTACATCGTCATCACCACGCCGGCCCCGGAGCGGCTCCGCGAGATGAACTGGACGGGCGGCGAGGGCGTGTACGACCTGCGCACGTCCCTCCATTACCTCCGACCGACGCGGGACGGACGGATCGCGTTCGGTGGCTCCAGCTTCCGCATCTCGGGCGACCCGGCGGATTCGGCCCGTTACGGCTATGACGAGGGCTCCGCGTCGACGCTCGCGCGCGATCTCCGTCGGTGGTTCCCGGCCTTCGACGGCGTGCCGCTCGAGGCGGCCTGGGGCGGACCGATCGACGTCTCCGGGCTGCACCTCCCCTTCTTCGGGACGCTACCGGGCGGCGTCACGCACTTCGGGCTCGGCTTCACCGGCAACGGCGTGGGGCCCTGCCACCTGGGCGGCAAGATCCTGGCGGGTCTCGCGCTGGGTGAGCAGGACGAGGCGACGACGCTGCCGATCTCGGACGGGGATCGCATGCGCTTCCCGCCCGAGCCGATGTTCACCATCGGCGAGCGCGCGGTGGGCCGGGCCATCATCCGACGGGACGATCGGCTGGAGGAGGGCCGCTCCCCCGGCCTCTTCACCGACCGGCTCGCGCGCCTGCCCAGGGTCCTGGGGTACAACCTCGGCCCCTAGCCGTTGGTCCCACCGCCGCGGGGGCGACCGACCCGCCCCATCCTCGGCGGATGCTCCAGGCTGGAGTCGGAGGCATCGAGCATGTCGGATGCGATCGCCGTCGAGGGGCTGACGAAGTCCTACGGGCGCACGCGGGGTGTCATCGAGCTCACCTTCACCGTCGCCCCCGGCGAGGTGTTCGGCTACCTGGGCCCGAACGGCGCGGGGAAGACCACCACGATCCGGACGCTCCTGGACTTCATCCGGCCGACCGCCGGATCCGCGACCGTCCTGGGCCTGGACTCCCGGCGCGACAGCATCGAGATCCACCGGCGCACCGGTTACCTACCGGGCGAGTTCACCCTCTACGAGAACCTGCTGGCGGGGGAGTACCTGGAACATCTGGCAGCCCTCCGTGACGGTGTGGACCAGGCCTACCTCCGGACGCTCGCCGAGCGCTTCGACCTCGACCTGGGAATGCGCATCCGCTCGCTCTCCCACGGGAACCGGCAGAAGGTCGGGCTGCTCCAGGCGTTCATGCACCGGCCGGAGCTGCTCGTGCTGGACGAGCCGACCCAGGGGCTGGATCCGCTCATGCAGCAGGAGTTCTACGAGCTGATCGGCGAGGCGAGCCGGGAAGGCCGGACCGTGTTCCTCTCCTCCCACGTGATGCCCGAGGTCGAGCGCGTGTGCGACCGGGTCGCCATCATCCGACGGGGTCGCCTGGTCGCCGTCGAGGACATCGGGGACCTGCGCGCGAAGGAGCTCCGTCGCCTGGAGATCCACTTCGCGGGGCCGGTGCCCGCGATAGCGTTCGATTCGCTGGACGGCGTCCATCGGGCGGAGGCCGAGGGCGACCGCGTCCGGGTCACGGTCGCGGGACCGCTCGATGCCGTGATCAAGGCCGCAGCCGGGTACGAGGTCATCGACCTCGTGAGCCACGAGCAGAGCCTGGAGGACATCTTCCTCGCCTTCTACGGCCGCGAAGGGGAACCCGATGGCCGCTGAGGCACTCGCCGCGCGCCCGATGCTCCGCGACGTGTTCCGCAAGACGATCCGTGACCAACGTCGCGCCCTCGGATGGTGGTCGCTCGGCTTGATCGGCACCGTGCTGATGTACGCAGCGGTCTATCCGAGCATCCGGGAGAACGCCGCGGCGCTCAACGACTACCTCGACAGTTTCCCCGCGGCGTTCCGCGAGGCGTTCCTCGGCAAGGGGATCGACTTCGCCTCGCCCGCGGGATACCTGAGCACCGAGCTCTTCGGCTTCTTCGGACCCCTGCTCCTCTTGCTGTACGCGATCGGTGCCGGTGCGCGCGCCATCGCGCGTGAGGAGGAACGGCGGACCCTGGACATCCTCCTCGCGACCCCCATCCCTCGCTGGAAGCTCGTGACGCAGAAGTTCGGGGCGATGGTCTTCGGTGTGGTGGTGCTGTGCACGCTGCTTTGGGTATCGGTCGCGGTCATCGGACCCGCGTTCGACCTGAACCTCGCGCTGGCAGATCTCGCGTCGGCGACCGCCAGCGTGGGGTTGCTCGCGATCGCGTTCGGCGCGGTGGCGCTCGCGATCGGGTGCGCCACGGGGCGCCGGTCGCTCGCGATCGGCCTGACGGCGGGGATCGCGGCCGCGACGTATCTATTCGATGTGCTCGCGCCCTCGGTCGACGCGATCGCATGGTTGGAGCAGCTCTCCCCCTTCTACTTCTACGGCGGCAACCAGCCACTGCTGAATGGTCTCGACCCGCTGCATGCGGCGGTGCTCATCGTGATCGCGACCGTCGCGTTCGGATACGCCCTCTGGGCGTTCGAGCGGCGGGACGTGGCGGCCTAGATCGTCAGGGTGCCGGGAACGGCTCGTACCCCGGGGCCGTCACCGGCCACGGCCGCGCCGCCTCCCAGGCAGCACCGAACTCCAGGACGAGGTCGTCGCGGTACCGTGGCCCCACGATCTCGAGCCCGAAGGGGAGGCCGTTCGAGCACGTCCCCGCCGGGACGTTGAGCGCGGGATGCCCGCTCAGGTTGAACTCGCCGGCGTTGTAGCCCTCGGGGCCGGCGGGTCGGTCCGTGCCCGGCAGCGTCCCGTCCGCGAGCCACCCCGCGTACCCGTGGGTGGGACAGACGAGCACCGTGTCGTCGTCGAGCAGTCGGTCGAGGTCGGCGGTGTAGACGAACCGTCGGTGCCGAGCCGCCAGGTAGTCGGCGAGCGTGAAGCCGAGCGCGTTCTCCATCTCGGAACGGAAGATCGGGGTGAACCCCTCCAGATGCGCCTCGACCCACTCGCGGCCCAGGAAATGCAGCTCCTCGACCGTCACGGTGACGTACCAGTCGTCCCGGGACCCGCTCTCGGTCAACTCCGCCGTGGGGAACAGCGCCGACGTCGCGATCTCCTCCACGGGCAGGCCGAGATCGCGCTCGATCGTCGCGAGGGCGGTGCGGAACGGCTCGTCGACCTCGGGCGGCAGCGGGCCGAAGTCGCGGGATCGCGGGACGGCGAGGACCCGCCTCGGCATCCCGCCGCCGTACTGCCACGATGGTGCGGCGGACGGGTCGCCCTGCGCGGGTCCGCGCATCACGTGCAGCAGCAGCTTGGCATCCTCGACGCCGGGTGCGAGCGGTCCCTGGGTCGAGACCTCGAGCCACGACGGGATCGGCCGGCGTCCGATCAGGCCGGCGGTCGGCTTCAGCCCGGCCAACCCGCAGAACGCGGCTGGCGTCCTGATCGAGCCACCGCCGTCGGTCCCCGTCGCGAGCGGCGCGAGGCCGCCCGCGAGCGCCGCGCCGGATCCGCCCGACGAGCCACCCGGCGACCACTCCAGCCCCCACGGGTTGCGCGTCGGCCCGAAGAGGTCGTTGTCGGTCCATCCCTGGAACGCGAACTCCGGGATGTTGGTCCGGCCCAAGACGATCGCGCCGGCCGCGATCATGCGTTCCACGGTGATCTCGCTCCGATCCGCCGGCGGGCGACTGAGCATCGTCCGGGAGCCGAAGTTCGTCACCGTGCCGGCGACGTCGGTGTTGTCCTTCACGAGCAGCGGCAGGCCGGCCAGTGGACCCTCGGCGCCGCGCTCCTGCTGATCGCGGGCCTGCTCGAGCGCCTTCTCCGGCCACAGGGCGGTGACGGCGTTCAGAGCGGGGTTCAGCCGTTCGATCCGGGCGACCGACTCCGTCACGAGCTCGACAACGGACAGGCGGCGTTCGCGTATGGCCTGAGCGAGCTGCGCGAGCATCTAGCGACCGAGGTTCTTGATCCGCCCGATGAACTCGCCGCGCTTATGGTCGCGCAGGATCACGGACGCGGCGTTGCGGCCCGGGACGCCCATCACCCCGCCGCCGGGATGGGTGCCGGAGCCGCACAGGTACATGCCGGCGACCGGGGTCCGGTAGTCCCCGTGGCCGGGGATCGGGCGGAAGCTGAACAGCTGATCGGGGGTGAGCTCGCCCTGCATGATGTTCCCGCCGATCAGGCCGAACCGGTCTTCGATGTCCCTGGGCGTCAGCACCTCGAGGTGCTCGACCGATGACTCGAGCGAGGGCGCGAACTCGCCGAGTGCCCCCAGCACCCGCGCCGCGTACTCGTCGCGGCCGCCGTCGTCCCATGAGCCCTCCGCGAGCTCGTACGGACCGTACTGGCTGAACGCGAGCATCAGGTGTTTGCCCGTGGGTGCGAGCCCCTCCGGCTCGTGCGCGGTCGGGAACACGACCTCGACGTAGGGGCGCTCGCTCATCCGTCCGTACTTCGCGTCGTCCCACGCCCGCTCGAGGTACTCGACCGAGGGCGAGACCGCGACCAGCCCCGTGTGGAGCGGGGCCTCCTGATCCCACGACGGGAACGCCGGCAGCTCGGACAGGGCGACGTTCAGCTTGACTGACCCCGAGCGCGACCGGTACCGCTTCACGTCGCGAACGACATCGCCCGGCAGCCGCTCCTCGCCGACGAGCGTGAGGTACGTCGTGATCGGGTGCGCACACGAAACGATCCGCTGCGCTCGGACGAGCGAGCCGTCCGCCAGCGCGACCCCGACCGCCCGGCCGCTCGCGTTGATCGCGACACGGTCAACCTCGGCGTCCGTACGGATCTCGGCGCCGGCCGCCTCCGCCGCCCGAGCCATCGCCTGGGAGATGCCGCCCATGCCGCCCCTCGCCCATCCCCAGGCGCCCGGGTGGCCGTCCACCTCCCCGATCCAGTGGTGCATCAGGACGTACGCCGAGCCCGGCGTCATCGGCCCGCACCAGGCGCCGATGATCGCCTGCGTGGCGAGCGCGCCCTTGACATGCTCGTCCTCGAACCATTCGTCGAGGAAGTCGGCCGCACTCATCGTGAACAGGCGAACGGCCTCGTGGAGGTCGCGGCCGCTCCACTTGCGGAACCGCCCCGCGGTGGCGGCCCACTTGGGGAGGTCGCGCAGGTTCATGTTCGGGGGGATGACGAACAGCAGGTCCTTCAGCAAGCGCGCCACGCGATCGAAGTAGCGGTCGAACCCGACGTAGGCCTCGGCGTCGCGCTCGCTGAACCGCGCGATGGACGCCGCGTCGCGTTCGACGTCGCCCCACAACGTGAGCGACGTCCCGTCGGGGAACGGCACGAAGTAGTCGGGCGTGACGATCGACACCTCGTACCCGAACCGCTTCAGGTCGAGCTCGCGGACCACCTGCGGCGGCATGAGCGACACCACGTAGGAGGCGCTCGAGACCCGGTAGCCCGGCCAGGGCTCCTCGGTGGCCGCAGCGCCGCCGAGCAGGTCGCGCTTCTCGAGGAGGAGCACGTCCAAGCCGGCCTTCGCAAGGTACGCTGCGCACGCGAGGCCGTTGTGGCCTCCCCCGATGATGACGACGTCTCGTTCGAACACGCCCACGGAAGCGCGAGGGTACCGGGCGCGCGATGTGGCCCGCAACGGCGGGCCTCGCGAGCCGCTCTCGGGAACCGTGCCGCCGTCGACGGGCGTCATCACGGCGTGAACAGCGTCCAGCGACGAGGCCTGGTGAACGCGTCGGTCGCGGCCGTGGCAACCTTCGCGATCGGCTCGGCGATCGTCTTCGCCGCCACCGGGAACGAGGACGTCGCAGCGCCCTCGCCGTCCCCCAGCGCAACGCCATCACCGACGCCCTCCTGCACTCCGACGTGGGATGTCGTCCGCAGCGCGAACCCGGGCGACGCGCACACGACCCTCCTCGGCGTGACCGCGATCACCCCCTCGGAGGCCTGGGCGGTCGGCGGGATCGGCGAGCCGGACGCACCGACGGCCGTCGCGATCCAGCGCTGGGACGGCACGAGGTGGACGGCGTTCGAGGGGCCGAGCCCGGGAACCTTCCTGAACGAGCTCCGCGCGGTCGACGCCGCGGAGCCGAACGACGTCTGGGCGGTCGGCAGGACCTCGAGCGGCTTCGGAGACCACCCCATGATCCTGCACTACGACGGGACCGAGTGGACCCAGGCGGAGCTACCCGAGGGCATCGACGGCGTCCTGAACGGCGTCGCGGCCCTCTCGCCCACCGACGTGTGGGCGGTGGGATCCGTCGGCGATCCGGCGATCTCGCTCGAACGCGCGCTCGTGTTGCACTGGGACGGCACGGCGTGGGCCGACGTCGAGGTCGGCCACGCGATCGGCGGCGGCAAGTCCGCGCTCGTCGACATCGAGGGCGTCTCGCCGACCGACCTGTGGGCCGTCGGGTACCACCACTTCCGGCCGCTGATCCTGCGGTTCGACGGCCAGGCGTGGGGTCGGAGCCCGACGGACGTCCAGGGGATGCTGAACGCCGTGGAGACGTTCGCGACCAGCGAGGTGTGGGCGGTGGGCTCGTCGATCCAGCGGTTCGACGGCTCCACCTGGACCGAGGCGCCCGTCACCCGGGAGGGCGCCGACCTCGTCGATGTCGCCGCCATCGGCGGGCTCGACCTGTGGGCGGTCGGCTCACGCCCGGCGAAGGAGCACGGGACGACGCGCGCGGCCGTCTACCGGTACAGCGGCCGCCGATGGGTGCCGGTCGACGGGCCCTCCATCGCCGGCTCCGACGCCCTCACCGCGGTGGACGCCCTCCCCGACGGCACCCTGCTGGCGGTCGGGTGGAAGGACGTCGATGCGGTACGGGAGACGGTCGCGATCCGGGGCACGACCTGTCCGCCCGCCGGCTGACGTCCCGGCCGATCCCGGACGATGCTGACCCCTGGGTCCGTTAGGCTCGGCCCGGACCATGGACCTCAGCCTCGCGCCCGAGGATCTCGAGCTCGCCCGACGAGCCCGCGTCTTCACCGAACAGGTGCTGCTCCCGCTCGAGCTCGAGTGCGAGGAGCACGACGGGCTCAGCGATCGGAGCCTCGCGGCCGCGCATCGCGCGGTGCTCGACGCCGGGTTCAACGCGATCAATCACGCGCAGCAGGACGGTGGTCAGGGGTTCGACCTGTTCCAGCAGATCCTGATCGAGGAGGAATGGGGCAAGGCCACCGGGGCGCTGTGGGACATCCCGTGGCGGCCGTCGATCCCGTTGGCCGGGGCGACGCCGGACCAGAAGGCGCGCTACCTCCTCCCCGCCTGCCGGGGCGAGCGCCGCGACGCCTACGCGATCACGGAGGAGCACGCGGGCTCCGATCCGTCGATGGTGCGCACGACCGCGCGACGCGACGGGGGCGGCTGGGTGATCGACGGGACCAAGTGGCACGTCACCTCGGGAGACGTCGCCGACTTCTTCCTCGTGCACGCGCACGTGGACGGCGACCCGGCCAAGGCCACCGTGTTCCTCGTCGACAAGGACCTCCCTGGGGTCAGGCTCGTCCGGATCCCGAAGTACTCGCACACATTCGTGTTCGAGCACCCGATCTTCGCGTTCGACGGCGTGCGCGTCGGACCGGACGCGGCCCTGGGCGAGGTCGGCGCCGGGTACGAGCTCACCAAGGACTGGTTCGTCGAGGAACGGATCATGATCGGCGCGCGGACGATGGGCGCGGCGACCCGGGCGCTCGACCTCTCGTTGGCGTTCGCGAACGAGCGGGTGCAGTTCGGGCAGCCGATCGTCGGGTTCCAGGCGGTCGAGTTCATGCTGGCCGACATGGCCGCCCAGATCATGGCGGCCAAGTCGATGCTCTACCGGGTGGGCTGGCAGGCCGCGCGGGGCGGCGCCTCTCGCAAGGAGATGCACGCGCTCGCGTCGGCCGTCAAGCTCGTGTGCTCGGAGACGGCCGGACGGGTCGCCGACGCCGCGGTGCAGATCCACGGCGGCCGCGGCTACATGCGCGAGCAGCCCGTCGAGCGGTTGTGGCGCGAGCTGCGCGTCGATCGGATCTGGGAGGGAACGTCCGAGATCCAGCGGATGGTCGTCGGCAACGAGCTCCGCAAGCGGGGCCACCGGGCCTATACGGGATGGCCGACCTGACCGATACTGCCCTGGGAACGACCGGGCCCGGCCGAACGCATCGTCGAAGGAGGGATCGGTGAGCATCATCACGGTCGGCGTCGATGTCGGCGGGACGAAGATCCAGTCGGTGGCGGTGCGTTCCAAGGAGGTCGTCGGTGCCCACCGCCTGGCGACACCGCTCACGGGCGCGGACGACGTCGCGTCGGCGATCGGGGACGCGGTCGCCAAGGCGCTCGCCGATGCGGGCGCACAGCTTCCCGAGCTGCGCGCCGTCGGGATGGGCGTCCCGGGCGCCATCGACACCGAGGCCGGCACGGTCTCGAGCTCGCCGAACCTGCCCGGGTTCCAGGCGAGCGAGCCGGTCCCGCTCGGCGCCATGGTCTCCCTGGCGCTCGGCGGCATCCCGGTGAAGCTCGACAACGACGTGCGGGTCGCGATCCTCGGCGAGTGGAAGCGCGGCGCCGGGCGCGGGTACCGGAACCTGCTCGGGGTGTGGGTCGGCACCGGTGTCGGCGGAGGTCTGGTCATCGACGGGAAGCTGTACGAGGGACAGGGCGCGGCCGGGGAGATCGGCCACACGATCGTGAAGCCGGGCGGCCGCGTCTGCTCGGACGGCCGCCGCGGGCACCTCGAGGCCTACGCGGGCCGGGGCCAGATGGAGGCGCACGCTCGCCGCCTGGTGAAGGAGGGCCACAAGACCGACCTGTTCGAGATCATGGAGAAGAAGGGACGTACGCGCCTATCGAGCGGCGTCTGGGCGGCGGCGCTCGAGAAGGAGGACAAGATGGCGCACGAGCTCGTCAGCGAGGCCGAGTGGGCGCTGGGCGTCGGTCTCGCGTCGGTGCAGAACCTTCTCGCGCTCGAGGCGATGGTGATCGGCGGGGGGCTCGGCGACCGCCTCGGCCGGCCGTTCGTCCAGCGGATCGAGAAGCACATGCAGCCGCTGCTGTTCGTGCCCGATCGCCCGCCCGCGATCCTGTCGAGCGAGTTCGGCGACCTCGCGGGCGCGGTCGGCGCCGCGGTGCTCGCCGGCGGCTGAGCCGGGGCCGGGCGAGGTCGCCGACCGTCGATCAGGTCGCCGAGAGACACCCAACCACCTCGTCGGGAAGTCCGGGGATCTCCAGCCCCGCACCGCCGGCGACGAAGTCGTACGGGATCCCCGCCCATCGACCCGGCAATCTCGGATACGGACGCGCCAGGGGGTCCGCGCTGTCGAACTGGAACCCCACCCAGTCGGGTGAGCGGAAGCCGTTCGTGTCGTACGGGGCGACCGCCACCAGGCCCGTCCCGAAGGTCCGGGACTCCACCAGGAACCGCCCCTGGAAGGCCGGGTCGTCCTTCGCGAACGCCTTCACGTACCAGCGGCGGATGTCCAGCAGGTACCCCTTGTCGGACGGCGGCGACTCGGGCCCTTCGAAGGAGCGCATGTCCACGACCATCAGCGGGCCGCGAACGCCCGTCATCCTGCGGATCACCCGGAGCGGCTCCGCGTACCTGGCGGAATCGCGCGCCGGGGTGGCCCACCCGTTCACGCAGTCGGTGGCGGCAGGACCGTGCGTGGCGGGCGACTCCTCGGGAAGGGCGGGCGGCGTGGGCGACGCGGTCGAACCGGTCCCGGACGTGGGTGTCACCGGGGGTGAGATCGACGGTGCGTCGGGCCCGGTGTCGCCGGTGCATGCGGCGAGCGAGAGCACGATGCCCGTCACGGCGATCGCGCCAGAGAACGTGGTGGAGAACCTGTGCTGATGCATGGGTCTGAGGGTCGAGGAAGGATATCGTTCGCAGCCCTGCTTGATAGCTTGGGCAACCGTGCGCACCTCGGACCCGCCCGCATCCGACGATCGTTCCACGTACGAACGCCTCGGCCACGAGGACTCGCCGCTGTTCTCGCGGCGCTCGTTCCTGCAGACGTCGGCGTTCGCCCTCGCGGGGGCGACGATGTACGCGTGCACCGGCGGCGGACGCAAGCAGCCGATGGTCGCACCCAGCGCCACCGCATCGGTCGTCGCGACCGAGACGCGGTGGCCGATCAAACGCGTGATCTACCTCATGATGGAGAACCGGAGCTTCGACAACCTGTTCGGGCGGTTCCCCGGGTCGAACGGAGCGACCGTCGGAGTGAAGTTCGGGCAAGAGGTCCCGCTCACGTCGAGCCCGCACTGGCTGCCCGGCGACATCCCCCACGACCGCGCGGCGCATCTGAACGACGTGAACGGCGGCACGTACGACGGGTTCGGCAACGGCCAGTTCGGCGACCCGTGGGCGTACACGCAGTTCGAGGGGACATCGATCCCGAACTACTGGTCGTGGGCGCGCGACTACGTGCTCTGCGACAACTTCTTCGGCTCGGTGGGCGGACCTTCCTACCCCAACCACTTCTTCTTCGTGGCCGGGCAGTCCGGCGGGGCGCTGGACAACCCGGAGAACATCGAGACCCGCACCATGCAGGACGGCCGAACCTTCAAGAGCTGGGGGTGCGACGCCGTCGGGGAGGACGTCTTCGTCCTGGTCAAGGACGAGCAGGGCAACCTCACCAAGCACGACTCCTGCTTCACGTTCAAGACCGTTCCCGAACAGCTCGAGGAGGCGGGCGTCCCCTGGGCGTACTACGCCGCGCAACCTGGGCAACCCGGGTACTTCTGGAACGCGCTCAACGGCATCGCGGGCGTGTTCCACTCCGACCTGTGGCGGCCCGAGCGGATCCGCTCGGTCGATCGGCTGCCCGCCGACATCCGCGCCGGACGTCTCCCCGCGGTCACGTGGGTCACGCCGCGGTTCGAGCTGTCCGATCACCCGCCGGAGAGCACGTGCTTCGCGCACAACTGGCTCACTGGCGTCGTGAACGCGATCATGGAGAGCGACGATTGGGAGCACACGGCGCTGTTCCTCACGTGGGACGAGTGGGGCGGGTTCTACGACCACGTCCCGCCGCCCGAGGTCGACCACATCGGGTTCGGCTTCCGGGTCCCCACCCTGTTGATCAGCCCGTACGCGAGGAAGGGTTACGTCGACCACGCCGAGGCGGAGTTCTCCACGCCGCTGAAGTTCATCGAAGACAACTGGGGCCTGCCGTACCTCACCCAACGGATCCAACGCACCCACAACTTCGAGCACGCGTTCGCGTTCGGCCGGAACCCGCGCACCGACGCGCGGCCGCTCCCGCAGATAGCGAACTGCTACGGCAAGCCTTCGGAGTACCCCGGCGACACCTACCCGGGGTGGCCCGCGGGAACGCAGCCCGACCCGAGCGCCTTCGTCTAGTCGACGTTGCCGGGGTGCGGCAGCGGAACCCCGCCGGTCAGCAGCTCGAACGCAGCGGTGAGCCGATCCGGGTCATTGTCCGGGATCCCCGGCGCGATGAAGCGATGCCCCAGGGCCCATGTCAGGGTCTCGGCCGCGTGCTCGAACCCGCGGTCGTCCCAGATCACGTTCTGATCGTTCCAAGCAGTCAGGCCGCGCATCCGCATGAACCGCTCGCGAACCGTCGCCGACACGTTCTCGTCGACCCACACGTGGCCCATCTCGTGCAGCACGGCGTCGCGGGCGATCTCGCTCACGATCACGACGCAGATGTCGATGCGACCGCCGAGCTCGGAGCCGATGTGCCCGTAGCACCCTGATGTGTCCGGGTGGAAGTGGACCTCGACCGCCGGCACGCCCAGTCCGGCGTGCTGATAGCGGCCGAGCGCCCACCGGACCAGCCGCTGGTGCTCGGCATCGGCGCCGAACGCCCGGATGCCCGGGGCGATCGCCACCGGTGCCGGCTCGCGCTCGGCGTGGGTGCCGCCCCCGGCCAGCGTGGCGGCCGTCAGGACCAGGATCAGGAGCCTCGACGCGATCTTCGAGTCCATGCGGGCACGGTCGACCTCCGGTCATGAGACCCGATTGCGAACCCTTGAGACCCGCTTGAAGGGTGACGGGATCCAAGGCCTTCAAGCGAGTTACAAGGCCCCACCCGAAAGCTGCGTTCATGAACGCTCCGAGGACACGAACGGGCGTTCCGGCTAGGGCGAACCTTCCCAAGCGCACCACCGGAGCGTACGGTCCGCGCATGCGCTTCAAGGTCCTCGGGCCGCTGCAGGTCACACACGACGAGGTGGTGATCGCCCTCGGCGGCCCCAAGCAGCGGGCGGTGCTCGCGCATCTGCTCGTCCGCGCGAACGACCTCGTCCCCGCCGACACG
>JBAVEY010000250.1:0-1868 GCA_049587975.1 Actinomycetota bacterium
GCGTGTACGCGAGCTCCTGCCACGCGTTCGCCCCCGCCTCGCGGATGTGGTACCCGGAGACGCTGATCGGGTGCCACCGGGGCACGCGCTCGAGGCAGAAGGCCATCAGGTCACCGATCAGCCGAAGATGCGGCCTGGGCTGGAAGTTCCACTCCTTCTGGGCGATGTACTCCTTCAGGATGTCCGTCTGCAACGTGCCGTCCAGGCGCTCCCACGGGACCCCCTGACGTTCGGCCGCCGCGAGGAAGAACGCGAACACGACGACGGCGGGGCCGCTGATCGTCATCGAGGTCGAGATGTCGCCGAGCGGGATCCGGTCGAACAGCACCTCGAAGTCCTCGAGCGTGTCGGTGGCGACGCCGCAGCGACCCACCTCCCCCTCGGCGAGGGGATCGTCCGAGTCGCGCCCCATCAGCGTCGGCATGTCGAAGGCGACCGACAGCCCCCCCTGGCCGCGTTCGAGCAGGAACCGGTACCGGGCGTTGGTCTCCGCGGCCGAGCCGAACCCGGCGAACTGCCGCATCGTCCACAGCCGCCCCCGATACATCGAGGGGTACACGCCGCGCGTGAACGGGTACGCGCCCGGCCGTCCGAGCTTTGCCTGTGGATCGAACCCCGCGAGGTCCTCGGCCGTGTACAGGGGCTCGAGCGGTTCGCCCGACAGCGACAGGGCGTCTGCCGGCTCGGTATCCGGGGTGGGTCGCCGTGCACGCTGGTCGACCATCGGCCCTCCTCGGTGCCACGACGGGATGGATCCGGCCGGGTCAGTGACCCCGAGCGATCCGTCCTTCCAGGATAGCGGCCGTTCGGTACGGGTCCGTCCGCCTCTCGATCAGGTCGCGGGCGATCGCCCCATCGCGCGCCAGGAGCTCACGGGCGCGGCCGCGGAGCCCTTCGGCCGCGAGGCTCTCGACTTCCTTGAGCAGGCGACCCTCCCGTCCCCTCGCGAGTTCGTCCGAGGACTCGAGGTGTGCCCGGTGCGACTCGATCGCGTCCCAGAGGTCGGCGATGCCCTCCCCCGCGATGGCGGTCGTCGACACGACGGGCGGGGTCCACGGCTGCTCGGGACCCATCCGGAGCATCTGCTGCAGGTCCCGGGCCGCGACGTCGGCGCCATCCCGATCGGCCTTGTTCACCACGAAGACGTCCGCGATCTCGAGGATCCCCGCCTTCGCGACCTGGACGGCGTCGCCCCAGCCCGGAGACACGACCACCACCGTGGTGTCCGTCGCGGCCGCCACGTCGACCTCGGCTTGTCCGACACCTACGGTTTCCACGATCACGAGGTCGCGGCCGGCCGCGTCCAGGACACGGATCGCCTCCGGCGCGGCGAGGGCCATCCCGCCGAGATGACCCCGGGTCGCCATCGATCGGATGAAAACGCTCGGGTCCGTCGCGTGCGCCTGCATCCGCAACCGGTCGCCCAGGAGCGCGCCGCCGGACAGCGGGGACGTCGGGTCGATCGCGAGGACGGCGACCGAGCGCCCCCTCGCCCGGGCGCGGCCGACGATCTCGCCCACGATCGTCGACTTGCCCACGCCCGGAGACCCGGTGAGGCCTACCGTATACGCGGACCCCGTGTGTCCGAACAGCCCGGCGGAAAGCTCCTCCAGGCCCTCCGCGCCGTCCTCGACCATCGAGATCGCGCGGGCGATCGCCCGGGCGTCGCCCGCGAGCACGTCGTCGATCAGGCTCACGGCGGAAGCGTACCCGTGCGCCGCTCACGCCTCGCGCTGCGTCTCGGCGAGGGCCGCCCCGGGTATGGCGAGCAGCGCGTTGCGGAGCGACGTGCACAGGGCACGCTGGTTGACGATCTCCGGGACGTCGTCGGCGGCGACCCGCGTCCGGACCATGGCGAGGTTCACCTG
>JBAVEY010000251.1:0-8389 GCA_049587975.1 Actinomycetota bacterium
GCAGGACCTCGACCAGCGAGGGCGGCGTGATCAGCGTCGCCGCACCCCGTGAGGGCCGATCGACGCGCTCGGCGTAGCCGTCGGTCGACCACCGGAGCAGCCCGGTGCCGAGGACGATGTAGGCGACTTCGTCTCGCAGGACGAACGCGCCGTCCGGGAGCCCGTCGAGCGAGCCCCGGTGGAGGCGGTGTGCGCGTGCGCCCGGTTCGAGGCGCTCCCCATGGAGCTGGGCATCGATGGCGTCGGCGCCGGTCTGGCCCGGATGGGTCTCCCGCCAGATCTCGCCGAAGCGCACGTAGTCCTCGCGCCGGCAGAGCGCGCAGGGGCGGTGGCCGGCCGCGAACGCCGTCGCCTCGTCGAGGAAGAACAGCTCGGTGAATCGGCCCGGCTGCAGGAGCGGTGCGCGGTGCCACCCGCGGAACCGGAGTCGGCACGCGATCCACCGCCGACCGTTGTAGCGTCGGCGGATCCGGCCGCGCTCGTCGTGCAGGCATCCACGGTTCCCGTACACGAGTCCCCGTCCGGGCTCGGCGACCAGCTCCCCGAGCGGCGTGACGCGGTTCCGCAGCGGCATCAGGGCCAGAGGCGGCGGGCGCGTTCGGCCAGGTCCCGGCGCAGGGCCGCCTCGTCCGCGCCGAGCAGCGCGCCCTCGCGCACGACCGGCTCGCCCCCCACGAAGACATGCCGGGCCCGGCGGTCGGGTCCGAGGACCAGCCCCGCGAGGGGATCGGGCACGTCCGCGAGATCGTCCCCCGGCCAGACGACCAGGTCGGCTCGGAAGCCGGGTTCGAGCCGGCCGATGTCGTCGCGGCCCAGGCACCGCGCGCCGCCCTCGGTGGCCAGTCGGAGCGCGTCCGTCGGCATGAACACGTCGGCGCGCCGGGCGCGCTGTCGAGCCGTGTAGAGCGCCTGACGCAGCTCCGGCTGGAGGCCGCCGACCTCGTTGGAGGCCACCCCGTCCACGCCGAGCCCGACCGGGACGCGTGCCGTCTCGAGGTCGGTGACCCGGCACATGCCGGCGCCCAGCCGTGCGTTGCTCGACGGGCAATGTGCGACACCCGTGCCGGCCGCCCCCAGACGTCGCACCTCGTCGTCGTCGAAGTGGATCCCGTGTGCCACCCACACGTCGCCGTCGATCCAGCCGAGGTCCTCGAGCAGATCCACCGGGCGCCGGCCGAAGCGTTCGAGCACGTCCCGTTCCTCGTCGACGGTCTCGGCCAGGTGGGTGTGCAGGCGTAGGCCGAGGCGCCGGGCGAGCTCGGCCGAGCCGCGCATCAGCTCGGGCGTGACGCTGAACGGGCTGCAGGGCGCGACCGTCACGACGACGCGCTCGCCATCGTGGTGCCTCGTGGCCACCGCCTCGGTGGAGGCGAGGATCGCGTCCAGGTCCTCGACGACGTGGTCGGGTGGCAGGCCGCCGCGCGACTCGCCGAGGTCCATCGATCCACGCGCCAGGTGCAGGCGGATGCCGACCGTAGCGGCGGCGTCGGCGATCGCGTCGAACACGGTGTCGTCGCCCCGGGGCACCAGGTAGTGGTGGTCGGCGGCCGTCGTGCATCCGGTGAGCGCGAGCTCGGCGAGCCCGACGAGCGCCGCCGCCCGGACGTCCTCGACGTCGAGGCGTCCCCACACCGGGTACAGCTCGACCAGCCAACCGAACAGGTCGCACCCGACGCACCGGCCGCGGGTCATCCACTGATACAGGTGGTGGTGCGTGTTCACGAGCCCGGCGGTGATCAGGTCCCCGTCGCACCGGAACACATCGTCGCCGGGCTCCTCGGCCACCGATCCGACGGCCTCGATCCAACCGTCCCGGACGGCCACGTCGCCCGGCCACCGCGCTCCCCGAAGGACGGTCCTCACGGCGGTGAGCGTAGACGTTCCGGCGCGTGCCACGATGCGACGATGCACGGGCCCGACGTCTCGATCCGCGGGCGGCGCGTGGTGACGCCGGAGGGCGTCCGCGAGGCCTGCATCCACGTCTCGGACGGGACGATCCGGCGCGTGGCGCCGTTCGACGACCCGCCGCCGGGCGTGCCGCTCGTCGACGCGGGTGAGCGCGTCATCCTGCCGGGGCTGGTCGACACCCACGTGCACGTGAACGAGCCCGGACGCACCCAGTGGGAGGGGTTCGAGACGGCGACCCGCGCCGCGGCCGCGGGCGGGGTGACGACGATCCTCGACATGCCGCTCAACAGCATCCCGGCCACCACGACACCGGAGGCGCTCGCGGAGAAGCGCTCGGCCGCCGAGGCGAAGGTGCACGTCGACGTGGGGTTCTGGGGCGGTGCGGTCCCCGACGACCTCGGGGACCTGCGAGGACTGCACGAGGCGGGCGTGTTCGGCTTCAAGAGCTTCCTGTGCCCGTCGGGCGTCGACGAGTTCGAGCCCCTGGATCTGGAGCGGCTCCGCGATGCGATGGCGGAGATCGCGGCGTTCGAGGGCCTGCTGATCGTGCACGCCGAGCTCCCGGGGCCGATCGAGCGCGCGACCGCCCGGCTGACCGGCGCGGATCCGTACGCGTACGGCACGTACCTAGCGTCGCGGCCGAGCGAGGCCGAGGAGCGGGCGATCGCCGCGGTGGTGGAGGGCAGTGCGGCGACCGGCTGCCGAACGCACGTCCTGCACCTCTCGGCGGCGTCGGGTCTGGATCGGGTGGGCGTGCCGCAAGGCCTCGTGTCGGTCGAGACCTGTCCGCACTACCTGACGTTCGACGCGGAGGAGATCTCGCGGGGGGCGGTGGAGTACAAGTGCGCTCCTCCGATCCGCGACGCCGAGAATCGGGAGCGCCTGTGGGAGGGTCTTCGACGTGGGGTGATCGCCGGCGTCGTCTCCGACCATTCACCGTGCACGCCGGACCTGAAGGCCGGCTCGTTCTTCGAGGCCTGGGGCGGGATCGCCTCGGTGCAGCTCGGGCTGCGGGCGGTGTGGACGCAGGCGCGACGTCGCGGGTTCGGGTTGGACGATCTCGCGCTGTGGATGAGCGCGGGGCCGGCGGCGATCGCGGGGCTGCGGCGCAAGGGCGCGATCGAGGAGGGACGGGACGCGGACCTCGTCGTGTTCGAACCGGACGACAGCTCCCTGGTCGAACCCTCCGAGCTCCACCATCGCAACCCCGTGACGCCCTATGCGGGCCGTCGGCTCGACGGACGCGTCACGGCCACGTACGTTCGGGGTGTGGAGGTCTATTCGGACGGGCGCTTCCTCGACGCCCCCGCGGGGCGGCTGCTGAGTCGAGGCGCGGCGTGAGCGACTTCACGACGCTCCCCGATCTGGCTGAACGGCGCCTGGGCGGGATGGTGCTCGTCGCGAACGACGAGTTCTTCGCGCCCAAGGAGAACCTGCTCAAACCCGAGGCGCCGGTGTTCGATCCCGAGCGGTACACGGACCGGGGCAAGGAGATGGACGGCTGGGAGACGCGCCGCCGTCGCGAACCGGGCCACGACTGGTGCATCGTCCGCCTCGGCGTCCCCGGGATCGTCCGAGGCGTGGTCGTCGACACGAGCTTCTTCCGCGGCAACTACCCGGACCGGTGCTCGGTTGAGGGCGCGACGGCCGACGGCGACGACGTGCACGGCGCGGAGTGGTTCGAGCTGGTACCCGGGTCGGCGCTCGAGGGAGACGCGGTCAACCGGTTCGATGTCGGCTCGCCGCTCCACGTCACCCACGTGCGGCTCGCGATCTTCCCCGACGGCGGGGTCGCCCGGCTCCGCGTGCACGGCGAACCGCTGCCGGACCTGCGAACGCTCACCGACGTCGGCGGGCGGATCGACGCCGCCGCGTGGCTCTCGGGCGGGCTCGTCGTGGATGCGAGCGACCGCTTCTTCTCGTCGCCGCACAACCTGATCGCACCCGGCGACTCCCACGGGATGCACGACGGGTGGGAGACGCGGCGCCGGCGTGGCGAGGGCCACGACTGGGTCGTGCTCCGTCTGGCCGCCGAGACCGAGATCGAGCGCGTCGAGGTCGACACGTCGCACTTCAAGGGCAACTACCCCGAGTCCTGCTCGCTCGACGCCCGCCTCGCGCCGCAGGTCGTGAGCGATCCGGAGGCCGATCCCGGATGGGCGGAGGTGCTCCCGCGTCGCCCGCTCGGGCCGCATCGGCGGTTCGCGTTTCCGGTCGATCCGCCGGCGCCCGCGACGCACGTCCGACTGAACATCCATCCCGACGGCGGGGTCGCGCGGCTGCGGGTGCACGGGCGGGTGACCGACGACGGCTGGCGCGCGTTCGGCGTCCGATGGCTGAACGCCAAGACGCCCGAGATCTTCGAAGAGCGCATCCTCGCCTGCTGCGCGTCCCGGGCGTGGGCCACGAGGATGCGCGAGGCCAGACCGTTCGCGACCTTCGACGCGCTGCTCGAGACCTCGGACGACGTGTGGGCCGGACTGTCGGCCGAGGACCGACGGGAGGCCTTCGCGGCCCATCCGCGGATCGGGGAGCGCGGGGGTTCGACATGGGCGCGCGGCGAGCAGGCCGGGACGACGGGGGCGGGCGGGGAGATCCTCGAGGCGCTCGAGCGGGGCAACCGCGAGTACGAGGAGCGGTTCGGCCACGTCTTCCTGATCAACGCAACGGGCAAGACCGGGGAGGAGCTGCTCGAGGCTCTGCGCGCGCGCATGAGCAACGACCCCGAGACCGAGCTCGCCGAGGCCGTCGAGCAGCAGCGGCAGATCACCCGGATCAGGCTCGACAAGCTCGTGCGGCCGGTGGCGCCGCTCGATCGCCGCGGAGGATGATGCCCGGCGTGGGCGCCCTCACGACGCACGTCCTCGACACCTCGGTGGGCCGTCCGGCCGCCGGGGTCGCCGTCGAGCTCGAGGTCCTGGCCGGCGGCGGATGGGAGCCGGTGGGGGCGGGCATCACCGACGAGGACGGGCGGCTGGGTGACCTGCTGCCCGAAGGCACGGCGCCGATGGTCGCAACGTACCGGATCCGCTTCGATTCGGGCGCGTATTTCGGCGCGCGGGGGGTCGAGACCTTCTACCCGGCCGTCACGGTGGAGTTCGAGGTCCGGGCTCCCGAGGAGCATCACCACATCCCGCTCCTGCTGAGCCCGTTCGGCTACGCGACCTACCGGGGGAGCTGAGATGGGGTTCGAGCTCGGTCCCAACCGCTACGGCAAGTCCGGGATCCACCTCGCGACCGTGGTGCGGGGCGAGCAACGGCACGAGTTCTCCGAGCGCGAGATCGAGGTCCGTCTCGAGGGGGAGTTCGAGGGCGTCCACACGCGCGGCGACAACGCCACCGTCCTTCCCACCGACACGATGCGGAGCTCCGCCTTCGCGCTCGCGTTCGAGCGTCCCGAGGAACCGCTCGAGGCGTTCGCGCTCCGGTACACGGGTTACCTCCTCGACGCCTCGCCCGCGGCGAGCCGGGCCGAGGCCTGGATGACCGAGCACCCATGGGAGCGCGTGGTGATCGACGGGACGCCGCACCCGCACGCGTTCACCCGCGGCGCGTTCCGATGGACGACACACGTGGTCCGGGATCGGGAGAGGGTCCGCCTCTCCGGCGGGCTCGACGAGCTCTACCTGCTGAAGACCACGGGGTCGGCCTTCGGCGGGTTCCTGAAGGATCGGTTCACGATCTTGCCCGAGACCGACGACCGCATCCTCGCCACCAAGCTCGATGCCCGGTGGTGGTACGGGCGAACGGATCTCGATTTCCGGGCCGCCCGCGAGGCGTGCCGGGCGGCGATCGTCCGCGCGTTCGCGCGCCACGACGACAGCCGATCGGTGCAACACACGCTGTGGCACATGGGCACCGCCGTGCTCGAGGCCTCGAGCGACGTCGAGGAGGTCACCTTCTCGTTGCCCAACCTCCACCACATCGCGGTCGACCTGTCGTACTGCGGGATCCGCAACGACGGTCAGGTCTTCGTCGTGACCGACAGCCCGTCCGGGCGGATCGAGGGGACGGTGCGGCGGACCGTCGACGCCCCGCCGGCGTGAGTCGATCGATCGCCGACGACGCCTGGCTCGACCTGCTCGAGCGCGTTCGCGAGGCGGAGGCCGAGTACCGTCGCCGTTCCCCGGGCGAGGGGGTGGGACGCCAGCCGCTGCAGACCCTCTACGTCTCGGCGGACCGCATCACGCCGACCACGGTGGTCGATGTCGGGACGGAGGCGCTCCGGCTGCTCGACGTGCACGCCCCAGAGGCCGGCGCGTTCGCCTCCGCCTTCGGCATGGACGCGGCGGTCGCCGAGCGCGCGCGATCCCGCGTCCACGCGAAGCTCGAACGGGAGCCGGTCGAGGACCTGCGGGTCGACTTCGAGGACGGCTACGGCGTCCGGTCCGACGACGAGGAGGATCGCCACGCCGAGGAGGCCGCTCGAGCCGTCCTGGCCGCGCGCGAGGCCGGGACCGCGCCTCGTTCCTTCGGCCTGCGCGTGAAGTCGTTCGCCGACGGGCACGAGGCCAGGAGCGTCCGAACGCTCGACGCGTTCGTGACGACGGCCATCGAGGCGTCGGGCGGCGTGCCGGATGGGTTCGTCGTCACGTTCCCCAAGGTCACCACGGTCGACCACGTCGCGATCTTCGCCGAGGCGCTGGAGCGGCTCGAGGTGGTGCTCGGCCTCTCCGAGCGGTCGCTGCGGTTCGAGGTGCAGGTCGAGACGCCGCGGTCGGTGATCGATGCCGACGGCGGGGTCGCCACCCGCCGGATCGTCGAGGCGGCCGACGGCCGGCTGAGCGCGATGCACTTCGGGGTGTTCGACTACACGGCGTCGCTCGGGCTGATGCCCTGGGAGCAGCGACTCGATCACCCGGCCAACGACCTCGCGCGCTCCCTGGTGCAGGTCGCGCTCGCCGGGACGGGCGTGCCGATCAGCGACGGTTCGAGCAACGTCGTGCCGTCGAGCGACGTGACCGACGACGTCCATGCCGCCTGGCGGGTGCACGCGGCTCACGTACGGCACTCGCTGGCGGCCGGGCTCTACCAGGGATGGGACCTGCACCCCTCCCATCTGGTCAGCCGATACGCGGCCGTGTACGGGTGGCTGCTCCCACATCTGGACGACGCTGTCTCGCGCGTCGGCGCGTGGCGCGCGGGTGCGGCCACGCAGGGCGTCCTCGACGAGCCCGCGACGATCACGAGCCTGCTGCGGTTCCTGTGGTTCGCGGTGTCCTCCGGTGCGGTCGACGAGACCGATATCGCCGAGCGGACGGGGCTGTCCCGCCACGAACTGCACGGGAGCGGGTAGATACGACCATGACGCATCCCGACGGCGTCGAGGTCCTCGGTCCGGCGGAGTCCCGCTTCGACGAGATCCTGACCGACGAGGCGCTTGGGTTCGTGGCGGACCTCGAGCGCGAGTTCGGAGGGCGGCGCCTCGATCTGCTCGTGGCCCGCGCGGAACGCCAGGCGAGGCTCGATGAGGGCGAACGCCCGGACTTCCTCGGGGCCACGAGAACCGTCCGGGAGTCGGACTGGCGGGTCGCGTCGGCGCCGGCCGACCTGCGGGACCGTCGGGTCGAGATCACCGGTCCGACCGATCGCAAGATGGTGATCAACGCGCTGAACAGCGGCGCGCGGTGCTTCATGGCCGACTTCGAGGACGCCAACGCCCCGACGTGGTCGAACATGGTCGACGGTCAGGTGAACGTCGCCGACGCGGTGCGCCGGACGATCGAGCTGACCGGGCCGGACGGTCGCGAGTACCGGCTCGCCGACCACCCCGCGACGCTGCTCGTCCGCCCGCGCGGCTGGCACCTGCCCGAACGCCACGTCACCGTTGACGGACGGCCCGTGTCGGGCAGCCTGTTCGACTTCGGGTTGGCGTTCGTCCACAACGCTCGCGAGCAGCTCGAACGCGGCACCGGCCCGTACGTCTACCTCCCCAAACTCGAGGGCCACCTCGAAGCGCGCCTGTGGAACGACGTCTTCTGCTGGTCGCAGGACCGGCTCGGCATCCGGCGCGGGACGATCCGCGCGACCGTCTTGATCGAGACGATCCTGGCCGCCTTCGAGATGGACGAGATCCTGTACGAACTGCGGGACCATTCGGCCGGGCTGAACGCCGGGCGGTGGGACTACATCTTCAGCATGATCAAGAAGTTCCGTCGTCGACCCGAGCTCGTCCTGCCCGACCGTGCCCAGGTCACGATGGCCGTGCCGTTCATGCGCGCGTACACGGAGCTCCTGGTGCGGACGTGTCACCGCCGGGGCGCCCACGCGATGGGGGGGATGGCCGCCTACATCCCGAGCCGGCGGGATCCAGCGGCGAACGAGCTCGCGCTCGCCAAGGTGGCCGAGGACAAAGAGCGGGAGGCGAACGCCGGGTTCGACGGGACGTGGGTCGCGCACCCCGACCTGGTGCGAACCGCGACCGCCGAGTTCGACCGGGTCCTCGGCGACCGACCGAACCAGCTGGACCGGCTACGGGAGG
>JBAVEY010000252.1:0-3674 GCA_049587975.1 Actinomycetota bacterium
TGCGGCGCCGAGAACCCCGACGGCGCGAAGTTCTGCAACGAATGCGCCTCATCGCTTCAGCCCGAGCAACCGCGTCGCAAGGAACGCAAGTTCGCGACGGCGCTCTTCGCCGACCTCGTCGGGTCGACCACCCTCGCTGAGCAGGAGGATCCCGAGGTCGTCCAGTCGGTCGTGGGACGCACGTTCGACCGCCTCGCCGGGGAGATCGAGCGCTACGAGGGGCTGCTCGAGAAGTTCATGGGCGACGCCGTGCTCGCGGTGTTCGGCGTCCCGCGCGCCCACGAGGACGACGCCGAACGTGGGGTCCGAGCGGCACTGGAGATGCATGCGGTCCTTTCCGAGCTGAACCGCGGGTTCTCAGCCGAGCGCAAGCCGACGCTCGAGATGCGGATCGGCATCGAGGCCGGCGAGGTCCTCGTGGACGTCGAGCGCGCGAGCGGGCCGCGCGACCGGATGCTGACGGGCGACGCGGTGAACACGGCCGCCCGCCTCCAGTCGGCCGCCGAACCTGGCCGGACCGTGGTGGGACCGGCGGTGTACGCCTCGACGAAGGACGTCATCGAATACCGCGAGCTCGAGCCACTCACGCTGAAGGGCAAGGCCGAGCCCGTCCCCGCGTGGCAGGCGCTGCGGATCAAGGCACGCACCCGAGGTGAGCGGCCGCGGCTCGGCCTCGAGTCACGGCTCGTCGGCCGCGACGAGGAGCTCGCGGTCCTGAAGCAGACGCTCCGGCGGCTCGAGACCGAGGGGCGTCCTGCGCTCGTCACGGTGATCGGACCCGCGGGGGTCGGCAAGTCCCGCCTGGTCGCCGAGCTCGAGCGCTTCGTCGAGGGGCTGCCCCAGACCGTGTATTGGCGCCGCGGGCGGTGCCTAGCGTACGGCAACACGTCCTACTCGGCGTTCGCCGACGCCATCAAGGCGCAGTGCGAGATCTTCGAGGACGACACGGCCGAGGTCGCCGCGAAGAAGGCGGAGGCGGCCGCACGCGAGCTCTTCGGGGACGACAGCGTGGCGCCCCAGCTCCGAGCGCTCGTCGGCGCGGGCGAGGCCCGCGACCTGAGCCGCGAGGACCTCTTCGAGGCCTGGCGCCGGTTCCTGGAGCGGCTCGCAGCGAGGTACCCGCTCGTGCTCGTCCTGGACGACATCCACTGGGCCGATGAGGGACTGCTCGACTTCGTCGACCACGTCGCCGATTGGGCGCAGGGACCGATCATGATCGCCGCGACCGCCCGCCCGGAGCTGTTCGAGATGCGCCCGACCTGGGGCGGGGGCAAGCGCAACGCGGCCTCCATCTACCTCGACCCGCTGACCGAGACCGAAGGCGAGGCCATGCTCGAGGACCTCGTCCCGGGCCCGATCGGGCCAGACCTGAAGCGCACGATCGTGGAGCGGAGCGAGGGCAACCCCCTGTTCGTCGAGGAGATCGTCCGCAAGCTGATCGACGACGGCGTGCTCCGGGCGACCGACGCCTCGAGATGGGAGGTGGCGGGACCGGTCCAGGACCTCGAACTCCCTCGTTCGGTCCATGGGCTCATCGCGGCGCGGCTCGACGGGCTGCCCGACGACGAGAAGGCGGTGCTCCAGGACGCGGCCGTCGTCGGACGCGTGTTCTGGGTCGGGGCGGTCGCCGAACTGACGGGTCGGCCGAACGCAGAGATGCGCGACACGCTCGGGCGTCTGCGCGTGAAGGAGCTCGTCGTACCGCACGACCCGTCCTCGTTCTCGGACGAACACGAGTTCGCGTTCCGCCACAACCTGATCCGCGACGGCGCGTACGACTCGCTCCCGAAGACGCTCCGCGCCGACAAGCACGCCGGCGTCGCTCGGTGGGCCGAGCAGCGCGCGGGCGACCGCGCCGAGGAGATCGCGGAGCTCATCGCGACCCACGAGCTCGAGGCGCTCGGGTACCTCGGGGAGCTCGGCGAGCGCCGGCCCGAGCTCGAACGCAGCGCGTTCGAGCACGCCCGGGCCGCGGCCCGTCGGACGTCGGCCCTGTGGCTCGGCGCCGAGAGCACCCGCTGGTACCGCGAGGCCGAGCGCCTGGCCGACGGGCTCGAGATCCCGCTCGCCGACCGAGCGGACCTGCATCGGGAGCACGCTCAGGAGTCGTGGGGTCGGGACGCGGTCGCGGAGACCGAGCGGGTCGTGCGTCGTGCGATCGAGGCGTCCACGGCAGCCGGCGACGACCTCGGAGTGGGATGGGCGAACGCGCGTCTCGTCCTGCCGCTGATGCAGCAGTCGCGGCACGACGAGGCCGAGCGCGCCGGTCGGACCGCCGTCGAGACGCTCGAGCCGCTCGGCCAGACGACGGAGCTCGCGGACGCGCTCCACCGCCTCGGCTGGTTCCTCTGGCGGCGCGGGCGCGAGCCCGAGGCGGAACCGATGCTGCGCCGCGCGATCGACATCGCCGATCACGTGGACGCGACGCTCGTCCACGCCGAGGCGACGCAGACGCTCGCGGTGTGCCTGATGTCCCTCAGCCTGTCCGGCGAGGCCCAAGAGCTGATGGAGGAGGCGTTCCGGCTCGCGAAGGAGGCGGGCGACAACACGAACCTGATCCGCGCGTACAACAACATCGCCTCGACCAGGGGTGCGACCCAGGGGCCCGTGGCCGTCGCGGAAGTGTTACGTGAGGGACTCGAGCTCGCACTGAGGTCCGGGACGATCGCGAACGGCGGGTGGATCGCGGGGAGCCTGGGCGACACCTTGCAGCTCCTTGGGCGGCTCGAGGAGAGCGAGCAGGACCAGCGACTGGCGATCGACCTCGCTCGGCGGGTGGGCGACGAGCCACTGATCGGGATGCGGTTGATCACGCTCGCGACGGTGCTGTTGATGCGAGGCCGCGTCGACGAGGCGGTCACGCAGCGCGACGAGGCCGCGCCGATCCTCGCGGCGAACCCTGAGCCGCAGGGCTTCCATTTCCTGCCGATGTTCGACGGCTACCTTAGCCTCGCACGCGGGGATCGAGCTGACGCCGCCGATCGGTTCGCCGAGGCCGCCGAGCATATCCGCGCGTACAACGTGGACACGTTCCCCGAGGCCATCCCCGAATGCGCGCGAGCGTTCCTGCTCCTCGGCGACCGGGACCGGGCGGCGACGTACCGCGATCTCGAAGGATCGACCGCGTCGATCCAGAGCACGGCGCACGCCTTGAACGTGAAAGGGCTCCTCGAACCGGACCCGGCGCGAGCGATCGACACCCTCGGTGACGCCGTCGCGAGGTTCGAGCGGCTCGAGATGCAGGTCTTCGCGGCGCGCGCGATGGTCGATCTCGGCCGTGCGATGGCGCGCGCCGGCCGGGCCCCTCGAGAGACGCTCGAACGCGCCCGCGCGCTCCTGTTCGCGTGCGATGCGCGCCTGTTCCTGTTCGAGGTCGACGAGGCGCTCGCCGATCTCGACCCATGACCTATTCGCTGCTGCTCGACGTGTCGAGCCTGATGTACCGAGCCTTCTTCGCATGGGGTCAGGAGCTCCGCTCGCCCGGTGGCCATGCGGTTGGCGCGGTGCATGGCTACCTGGACATGGTCACGCGCCTGATCGTCACGCGACGGCCCGAGGAGGTCGTGCACGTCTACGACCACGAGTGGCGTCCTGTCGCCCGGACCGACATGTACGCGGGCTACAAGGCGAACCGACAGCCCGATCCCGAGGGGCTCCCCGAGCAGTTCCCGATG
>JBAVEY010000253.1:0-9226 GCA_049587975.1 Actinomycetota bacterium
GGCGCGGCCGAGCACCCGCACCGCGACCGTGTGCGGGCCGGACCCGAGTTTGTCGAACGTCCGGCCGACGCCGAACCCCACGCGCGCCGCGTACTGATCGAACGTCCCGCGCGACGTCCCGTCGATCGAGACCGCGGCCTTGCCCTGGGTCGGCCCCATCGCCGTGTACCAGGTGATCGAGGACCCCGCGAAGTCGAACGAGGCGGTCGCGCCGGCGCGGTGCTCGACCGCGTATGACCCGCCGTGCGCGCGCGCGTTCGACGCGTTCCGCCACGAGTAGGCGACCGAGCCGTCCTGTTCGACCTCGGTGGGCATCGCGAACGCCTGGGTGGTGGTCGACGCCGGGTTGCCGCTGCGGTCGACCACCAGTACCGGCGCGACGGCCGGGTTCACGACCGCCTCGTAGGTCCCGCCGAGCACGAGCGGATCGCGCGGCTGCACCACCGCGGTGCGGACGTCGCCCGAGACGCAGTCGACCCACGCCCCCTTGCCGGAGCGGCACGCGAGATCGACAGCCGGGTACGTCCCGGCGCTCGGGACCCAGATGAACGTGTTGTCCGACGTGACCTGGTGCACGATCTCGCTGAACGAGACGGTCACGGGTTCGTCCAGGGTACCCGGGAGCGCGAACACCGCGGACGGAGGCGTCGCGTCGGGCGTCGGGATGGTGACCGGGTCGAACGAAGCTGTCTCGTACCAGTCGACGTCCACGCACCCGTCGATCCCGGGGATCGTCCCGCAGTTACCGTACTGCCAGAAGGTCCACCCGTTCCCACCCCAATCCCCCGCCGGAACCGTCGGGGTGGACACACCCCAGTGCGCCACCCACAGCACCGTGTAGCCGGCATCCACGACGGCCGTCGTGTCGCCGGTCCGGGTCTCCCATCCGCGAGGGCTCGTGTAGACCATCGGTCGGACGCCCAGGCGTTGGGTGACCCGACCCAGCCACGTGAGGATCCACTGGGTCACCTGCGCTTGCGACAGCCCGCCCGTGGTTTCGATGTCGAGCACCGGGATCAGGTTGCCGGGCTCCAACTGCGCGACGTCGACGAAATGATCGGCCTCCAGGACGGCGTCGCTCGGCGTGTCGTCGGGTCTCGCGAAGTGGTACCCGCCGAACACCAGCCCGGACGCCTCAGCATTCGCCTTGTTGAATGCGTAGTTCGGATCGATGAACGTTCGGCCCTCGGTCGCCTTGGCGATCGCGAAGCGCGTGCCGGAGCCGCCGACCTGCGACCAGTCGATCAAGCCCTGATGGTGCGAGACATCGATGCCCGGCAGTGCCCCAGGAGGCGGGGCCAGGATCACCGCGCCGGGTGCCCCTGCGTCCCCGGACGAGCCCGCGTCCCCGGGTCCGCCGCGGGCGGACGCGTGGGCGGTCGACAGGAGGAGGATGGAGAAGACGATCGCCGAAGCGGTCGCGGGTGCCGCCGATCGTCGTCGGGATATCGTCGCCTTCCCCCTGCGTGCGAGACCGCGCAGGCTACCGAATGGTTCCAGCGACGTCGACCCAATGGGCCGGAACCAGAGGGGTTCGAGGCGCCCCGACGCGTCGGCGTTCGTCGTGGTCGACGCCTCACGGGGGGAGGCGCTCGAGCATGCCGTCCGGGAGCGTGTGCCGACGGCGGGGCCCCGGAGGGGTAAGCGGTGGGTCCCCGGTTACTTCGTCCGGCGCGTGGCGTGGCACGTCCTCGATCATGCCTGGGAGATCGAGGACCGCATCAGGTGATCCGCGCTCGGGTACGGTGAACGGGTGACGACGCTCACACCCGGGGACGCAGCACCGCCCTTCGCCCTGCTCGACCAGCACGGCGAGACCGTCCGGCTCGAAGACTACCGAGGCAAGAAGCTGTTGGTCTACTTCTACCCGGAGGCCGACACCCCGGGATGCACGGTGCAGTCGTGCGATCTGCGCGACCACCGGCAGGATCTCGCCGGCATCGGCGCGGACGTCGTCGGGATCTCACCCGACCTGCCCGACAAGCAACTCGCCTTCGACACCAAGTACCAGCTCGGGTTCCCGCTGCTCTCGGATCCGGACCACGCGACCGCCGACGCCTGGGGCGCGTGGGGCGAGAAGGTCCGCGACGGACGGACCTCGATCGGCCTCATCCGGTCGTCGTTCCTGGTGGACGAGGAGGGACGCATCGCGGCGGCGTGGTCGCCGGTCACGCCCGAGGCGACGGTCCCGAACGCGCTCGCTGCGCTCGCCTGAGTTCCGGTAGCGTTCCATCGTGAGCGAGCGGCCGAGCTTCCGACTGACCGAGAGCTTCGAACACGCCGTCGGGTACGCGAACCGCATCCACACGAACCAGACACGGAAGGGGACCGGCATCCCGTACATGACGCACCTGCTCGGCGTCGCGTCGCTGGTGCTCGAGAACGGGGCGGAGAGCGAGGACGAGGTCATCGGGGCGCTCCTGCACGACGCCGTCGAGGACCAGGGCGGCCGGCCGCGGCTCGAGGATATCCGCGAGCAGTTCGGCGATCGGGTGGGGCACATCGTCGACGTCTGCACCGACAGCTACGCCGATCCGAAGCCCCCCTGGCGCGAACGCAAGGAGGCGTACGTCACCCACGTGCGGGAGCTGGTTGAGCGCGGCGGCGACGAGCCGGCCCTCCGCGTCTCCCTCGCCGACAAGCTCCACAACACCCGCGCGATCGTGGCCGACGTGCGCGAGGGCGGCGATCCGGTCTTCGGACGCTTCAACGGCAGGAAGGGCGGGACGCTCTGGTATTACGTGGCGTTGGTGGAGGCGTTCCGCGGCTTCCCCAACCGGATGGTGGGCGAGCTCGAGCGGGCCGTCATCGAGCTCCAGCGCCTACCCGCGACACCGTCCGAGGGCCCGCTGCCGTAGCCCGGTCGGCCGACTCCCACCGACGCCATCACGCTCGTAGCGTCCGGCGCCGATGACCACGCGCATGATCCCGGGGTTCATGCCGAGCACCTCCGGGTTCGCGTTCGCGAACGCGTTCCCGCACGTGCCGGTCCGCAGGATCGGGATCCCGGGGGTCGTGAGCGTCCCGATCGGGGACGCCTCGAACGGGCTGTGCGGCGGCATGGCCTTCGCCGCTCGGGACTACTTCGAGGCCGGGCGCCCGCCGCCGGTCGACACCACGCCGCCCGGCGACGGGGAGCTGTTCGACTACCTGGTGGACCGCTTGTTCGACAGCTTCGATCTCCCGTTCGGACCCGCCCGGTACCTGGAGCTGATGAGCCCGCTGCTCTCGGACGGCGAGACGGTGTGGAGCCGTCTCGGGGTGGCCCCGCACGGCCGCGCGTGGCGGATGATCAGACAGGAGTGGCCGGCCATCCGCGCCGAGCTCGACGGTGGCCACCCGGCCGCGATCGGGCTGATCCGCGTGAAGTCCTCGGACCCGTTCGAGCTGAAACGCAACCACCAGGTGCTCGCGTACGGCTACGACCTGATCGGCACGGCCCTCACGCTGCACGTGTACGACCCGAACCGCCCGCGGGACGATCACGTCACGCTCTCGCTCAGCCTCGCCAACCCCTGGACGAGGACCACCGTGCTGGGGTTCCCCGCCGGCCCCACCGTGTTCGGCTTCTTCCGCGTCCCGTACGTGTCCGCCTCGCCGCCGTAGCCCGTTCGCCCGCACCGCAGTAACCCGAACGCCCCATCGTCCCCCGGGTCGCGGGGCGTCACGATGACGTGGCACAACGCCGGAAGGGGGGCCCCGTTGGCATCGACACCCACACGCAGGGGCAGGGACCCCGCTCTGAAGATCGAGTGGGACGACGCCGTCGAGGACCTCTTCGAGTCGTGGCATCGACGCGTCGCCGCGGCCGAGCTCGGTCACCGGCTGATGGCGGATAGGATGCGCCGGCGTCATCTGATGCTCGGGATCCCCGTCGTGATCCTGACCACCCTCATCGGGACCAGCGCGTTCGCGTCGATCAGCAGGTCCAACAGCGATCAGATCCAGTTCCTGGGAGTCGATCCGGATCTCGTGCTCGCGGTCGTCGGCACGATCGGCATCCTCGCGGCCGTCTTGTCGAGCCTACAGACGTTCCTGCGGTACGCGACGCGGGCGGAGGGCCATCGGATCGCCGCGCTGCGGTACGAGTCCCTCCGGCGAGACATGGCGACGACCCTCGCGCTCCCGCGTGCGGCCCGAGGCCAACCCGACCGAGACCTCGGCAGCGTCCGGCAACGGATGGACCGGTACGCCAAGGAGTCGCCCACGATCGGCGAGCGCCAGTGGGAGAAGCTCTCCGATGAGTTCGGCCTTTCGACCGTCCCTCCCGATCCGTCCCGTCGGGCCCGGCCCGTGGTCATCCCCGAAGGGAACGACGGTGGACGCTGACCTCGTCCTGGAGGGCGGCGGCGTCAAGGGGATCGGGCTCGTCGGCGCGTACACCGCGCTCGAGGCGGCCGGCTACACCTTCCATCGGGTCGCCGGGACCTCGGCCGGCGCGATCGTGGGCGCGCTCATCGCGGGTGGCATGTCTCCGACTGAGCTCAAGCGGGTGATGCGCGAGATCGACTACGGCCGGTTCGAGGACAAGGGGTTCCTCGACCACCTCGGGCTCGTGGGCAAGGGCGCCTCCCTGCTGTTCGAGAAGGGGATCTACGAGGGGAACTACCTGCGCGACTGGCTCACCGAACGGCTGGCGGCGCTCGGCGTCCACACGTTCGGGGACCTGCGGATCGACGACCCGGAGGCCTCCCTGCCGCCCGAGAAGGCGTATCGCCTGGTCGTGATGGCCTCCGACGTCACGCGCGCCCGCCTGGTCCGGCTGCCGTGGGACTACCCGCAGTACGGCCTCGACCCCGACGAACAGCCGGTCGCGGATGCCGTGCGTGCCTCGATGTCGATCCCGTTCTTCTACGAGCCGGTGCGGTTCACGAGCCGGGACCCCGACGGCAAGGATCAGGTCTCGTACATGGTCGACGGCGGGATGCTGTCGAACTTCCCGATCGAGGTCTTCGACCGTACGGACGGCCAGCCGCCGCGATGGCCGACGTTCGGGATCAAGCTGTCGGCCCGACCCGACGCCGCGCAACGGCAGAAGTACGACGTGCACGGAACGTTCAGCCTGGCGCTCGCGATGGTCGGGACGATGACGAGCTTCCACGACCAGATCCACATCGATGACCCGTCGGCGCTCGCGCGCACGATGTTCGTCGACACGTTCGGGGTGCGGGCGACCGCGTTCGACATCGACGAGAGGGTCCAGGACCTGCTGTTCAGGAGCGGCCGCAAGGCCGCGATCGGGTTCCTGAAGGACTGGGACTTCGACCGCTACGTCCGGGAGTTCCGTTCGGGCGAGATCCTCGACGTCCCCGACCTCGTCGAGGGGACGACGTGAGCGGGAGGCCCGGAGAGGAGCAGCATCCTCGCGAACGCGTCGAACCGGGGCCGTGGGATCTGGAGCCCTTCGATCCCGACCGGCACGTGGAGCCGCCCGAAGACCTCGAGCGCGAGGAGCCGACGACCGAAGGGACGGACTAGTGTCACCCGAGCTCCGCGACTACCCGCGATCCCCGAGCGTGAACCGCACGAGCGCGAGCGCGCGGGGGTGGGGGAACGGGTGGCCGAGATGCCAGCAGGACCGGCTCGTCACCCTGAGCCGCGAGGACGGCCTCAGCATCCCGATCAACGAGGCGATCTCCCAGCTCGTCGCGCTCCTGATCGACGAGAGCGAACGCCGCGGCTACGACGTCAAGGACGGACAGACCTGGGGGTTCGCATGCAGGGCCATCCGGGGGACGAGCGTGCCGTCGAACCACTCGTGGGGCCTGGCGGTCGACATCAACGCGCCGTCGAACCCGTACCGCGAGGAGTTCGTGAGCGACATGCCGCTGTAGATGCCGACGCTGTGGTGGAGCTACGGCTTCTTCTGGGGTGGGTGGTACCAGAGCATCAAGGGTCCGATGCACTACGAGTTCCTCGGGACGAGAGACGAGGCACGGGCGAACACGCAGCGCGCCAAGCAGGAGCTGGGCAAGGGCGATCCCAAGCCGTACCCCTGGTCCGGAGAGGAGTCCGACCGGGTGCGCGCCGCGCAGGAACAGCTCGCGCAGCTCGGGTTCGATCCCGGCGACATCGACGGCGCCTACGGTCCCGACACGCGAGCGGCCGTGGAGGCGTTCGAAGAGTCGGAGCCACGGCTGGCGAGCCAGGCCGACGGGAACTTCGGCCCCCTCACCTGGCGGCTGCTGTTCAAGACCCGGCCGTAGCCGGACCAGCGGGGCCCCCGAACGCCCCGCTCCGCCGAGGCCGTGCGGCCCAAGCCTGTCCGGGGTAAGTCTCTACCGTCGTACCAGGAGGTAGGCGGATGACTCCGGCTCGACGGGCGCCGCTGGACGGGGGGCGCACCGAGGACGGCCGCTCCACGCAGGACGACGCCCTGCTCCGCGCGACCGCGCTCGACTGGGCGGGAGCGTTCAGGATGCTGCGTTCCTCCCGGGAGGGTCTGTCGGTCGAGGATGCGGCGGCGCGGCTGGAGAGCGTCGGGCCGAACGAACTACCGAAGCCGCGGGGGCCGAGCCTGCCGAGGCAGTTCGCCGAACAGCTCGTCCATTTCTTCGCGCTCATGCTCTGGGTCGCCGCCGGGCTCGCGTTCGTGGGTGGCATGCCCGCGCTCGGCGTCGCGATCGTCGTGGTGGTCATCGTGAACGGCACCTTCAGCTTCTTCCAGGAGTATCGGGCGGAGCGGGCGGTCCGAGCATTGTCGGCGCTGCTCCCGGAGACCGTGGTCGTGCGCCGGGCCGGCCGCAAGCGCTCGGTGCCCGCCTCTGAGCTCGTCCCGGGCGATGTCGTCCTGCTCAAGGAGGGCGACCGGATCTCGGCCGACGCCCGCGTGATCCGTTCCTCGGAGCTCAAGGTCGACATGTCGACCCTGACGGGCGAGTCCGACCCCCTCCTGCGTGCCTCGGAGCCGATCGCCCACGCGCCACGGGACCCGCTCGAGGCCCCCAACGTCGTGTTCGCGGGGACCTTCGTCGTCTCGGGTTCGGGCACGGCCGTCGTCGTGGCCACGGGCGGCCGGACGCGCCTGGGCGGGATCACGACCCTCACGGGCGAGGTCGTGCGACGACCGACACCGCTCCGCCAGCAGCTCAACCGCGCCGTCCGCCTGATCGCGCTGTTCGCCGTCGCGACGGGCGTGGCCTTCTTCGGCGTCGCACTCGCCCTCGGGATGCCGGCGCGCGACGGCTTCCTGTTCTCGGTCGGGGTGATCGTCGCCCTCGTGCCCGAGGGGCTCCTGCCGACGCTCTCGCTCTCGCTCGCGATGAGCGCGACGCGGATGGCACACAGCGGCGCATTGGTCCGCCGGCTCGAGTCCGTCGAGACGCTGGGTTCGACGACGGTCATCTGCTCGGACAAGACCGGAACGATCACGACGAACCAGATGACGGCACGAATGATCGTCGTGCCTCGCCGGCGCTACACGGCGACCGGTTCCGGTTACGAGCCGGGAGGCACGATCTTGTCCGAGAAGGTTCGGCCGCTCGCCGAGGACGAGCGTGCACACGTGCTGCCGCTCCTCGAGGCCGCGGCCCTCTGCGGTGACGCGCGAGTGGAGCAGCACGACGGCCGATGGCGGTGCGTGGGCGACCCGACCGAAGGCGCCCTCCTGGTCCTCGCCCGCAAGGGCGGCGTCGAGCGCGAGACGGCGGAGCGAACGGCGCCGCGCGTCCGCGAGTTCCCGTTCGAATCCGAGCGTCAGCGGATGAGCACGGTGCACCTGCTCCCGTCAGGTTCGCACCGGGTCCTGGCCAAGGGATCACCCGAAGCGATCCTGCCGCTCTGCAAGGCGATCCGCGTCGAGTCGAGCGCGCTGCCGCTGACGCCCGAGGAGGAGCAGCGGATCTTGGCGGACGTCGATGCGCTCGCGGTCAAAGGCATGCGGGTACTGGCCCTGGCCCGACGTGAACTCGAGGGCGGGGTGCCGGAGATGGCCCGCGACACCGAGGTCGAGATGGAGTTCCTCGGGCTCGTGGGGATGGCCGACCCGGTCCGTGCGGAGGTGCCGGATGCCGTCGCGATCGCCCGGCGAGCGGGGATCCGGATCGTGATGATCACCGGCGATCACCCGGCCACCGCGATGTCGGTCGCCCGTGACGCCGGCATCCCCGCACACACGGTGATGATCGGATCCGAGCTCCCCGTCTCCGACGAGGCACTCGGCACCCTCCTGTCGACGCACGACGTCGTCCTCGCTCGCATCGCGCCCGAACAGAAGCTCCGGATCGCACGCGCCCTGCAGGAGCGGGGCGAGGTCATCGCGATGACCGGGGACGGGGTGAACGATGCACCGGCCCTGCGACAGTCCGACATCGGCATCGCGATGGGCAAGACCGGGACCGACGTGGCTCGCGAGGCCGCGGACCTGGTGCTCCTCGACGACAACTTCGCGCACATCGTGGAGGCGGTCCGGGAGGGTCGCGCGGCGTTCGACAACATCAAGCGTTTCCTCACGTACCACCTCACCGACAACGTCGCCGAACTGGCGCCGTTCGCCGTGTGGGCCCTGTCGGCCGGCGCGATCCCGCTGATGATCTCGGTGCTGCAGGTGCTCGCCCTGGACATCGGCACGGATCTGCTTCCGGCCCTCGCGCTCGGCGCCGAGCAGGCCGAGCCGGGGATCATGCAGCGTTCGCCCAGGTCGCCGATGGCACGGCTGCTCGATCGAGGCGTGCTCGGACGCGCGTTCGGGTTCCTCGGACCGGTCGAGGCGATCGTCTCCATGGCGATGCTGCCCATCGGCGCGGCGCTGTTCTTCGGCTGGCCCGGCGAGCCGCTGCCGTCGGCCGGCGGGGACAAGGAGTTCCTCTCGACGATGGTGTTCGCCGCGATCGTCGTGATGCAGATGGCGAACGCGTTCGAGTGCCGCTCGAACCCCGCCTCGCTGTTCGCGATCGGTCCGCTCTCCAACCGGCTCCTGCTCGGCGCCGTCACGATCGAAGCGCTGACGCTCCTCGCCTTCGTCTACGTACCACCGATCAGCAACCTGCTTGGCCAGCAACCCCTGAGCGCGCTCGCATGGGTCCCCATCCTCGTCGCACCCTGGGTGTTCGTCGCCGCCGAGGAGACGCGGAAGGCACTCGTCCGCGCCAGGCTCGCGCGACGCGGACGGGACCTCACGCGTGGAACGCGGGGAGTCGGTCCGCCTCCTCGTCGAGCGCTCGCCTGACCTCGTGCGACGGTCGCTCGAACGAGGTCAGGCTGCTCGCCCACGTGACCGGGTTCACCC
>JBAVEY010000254.1:0-6506 GCA_049587975.1 Actinomycetota bacterium
CGTGCAGGAACGCCGCGATCTGCATCCGCTCGTCTTGACGTTCCTCCGCCATCCGGTTCGATAGCGCTCGGAGCACATGCTCGCGGTCCTGCAGCTCCTTGTGCGCCTCCTCAAGCGCCTTGCTACGAAAGAACATCTGCCGCGCAAGGAGAAGAGGGAGGACACAGACCGGAACAACCCACCAGTTGTCGTCAGGTCCAAGCGTGAATACCTTCGCGAGGATGACACCAAAGACCGATAGACCCAAGTAGCTGATCAAGTACTCACTCAATCGGCCAACCTTCAATTCCCGAATAACCCTGAGTGGGTTCATCCAGAAATGAATGCTCGCCGCAATGCATACAAGGGTGGTGTTGACAACGTAGTCAGCGATTGAGGCAAGTCCGGCAGCGAAGAAGAGCCGGAACGCACCGGAGGACTGTATTGACGCCAACGAATGGAATATGAGACTCGCGGAACCTACTGCAAGGGCAACCTGACACCTGTTGAAGAGCGCCCTGAGCACGCCCACCTCATGTCGCAACTCGCGTGGATCCGATGCCGCAAGTAACGCCGCTGCTGCGGCGGCCTGAGGCGGATAGAGGAAGGCAACCACCATCAGCAACGGGAACCCCATGCTGATGTGGACGCCCCGCCATACGGGCACCGGTATCAATTCCACCAGCGCGATAATCAGGACCCAGATAAGTAGGGGAAGCAGGACCGCTCTAACCTCGCTCCACCCATTTCCAGTGATGGCGAAGATGAGCCCGATGAGGGTGGGCACAACAATGGCGGCCTCAAAGAAACGAAGCAGCTTGGCCGATCTCGCCGCCCGCGAGGAACCGTCATCAGATGGCATAGTCAAGTTCTCCCTACCGATGCGTCCTACATATTGAACCGTCGCTGGCGACGGGGGAACCACCCTAATGGGATGAACGCATTTCAGAGCGGAGACAGGCACACTCCTACAGCACGCGCTGTAGGGGACAAGAGCGGCTTGTGGGTCATCGGGGGGACCCCCGATAGTGAGCGCCGATGTCCCCCAATAGGGGTTGGGTAGCGAGGGAGAACCACGTCTTTCGATGTGGGGGCAACTCGCTAAGAGCGCGGAGGGAGGTGCCATGAAGCTGGTCAAGCGGATCGCGATTGCGGTTGGCTCGCTGGCGGCGCTAGCGCTCGCAGGTGGCGCGCATCTCCGTTTCTAGTACCAACTCGCTGAGACGTGCATTTAGGGGCGGGTCTCCTCTGGGGGCCCGCCCTTTCGGTGTTCGGTTGTTGACGGGAGCCTCGCCACAATTCGGGTGCCGTCGCCGGGTCGCGAATCGACGAATAGGATGCCTCCAGCAATCTCGATCCGCTCGCGCATCAAGGCCAACCCAAAGTGCGTCTGGTGATCCACGGAGTCCGGTTCGAAGCCAACCCCATCGTCTTCCACAGTAATGCGGAGGGCTCCATCTCGGTCTACCAACGCTATTGAGACTGACGATGCTCTGGAATGTCTCAGTGCGTTGCGCAACGCCTCGCGTGTCACTTGGTAGGCAAGCAGTTGTACCAGAGGTGTGCCACCCACGCGATCACACATGAGGGATATTCGAGCCGTCGACTCCCTCTCCATATACCTCACCAAGAGTCTCAGAGTCTCTGGGAGTCCGCCCGTCCCGAGAGGTGAATCCAGGAGACTTCGAATCAACGCGCGCATACTTTCGCTGGCGCTCTCTGTCGCGCCGAGCAATGAGGGGAGATCCTCTTCAAGAGCTAGTAGTCGGCCAGACGCCAAGTCTTGCCGCAGCACCTGCCCCATCAAGTGAACTTTGTAGAGAGGCGGCAACACTTCATCGTGAAGGCCGGCAGCCAGGGAAAGACGCTCCTCACGACGTTCATCGGCAATGGCTGCCGAAACGTCGCGGAGTGCTTCTGCTTGAGTTTCTAGACGACGGCTTGCGTTTGCGAGTCGCTGGTGACCGGCGAATGCCTGTCGGGCGAGGAGGACAGGAATTACAAACACCAAGAGGCTCCATGCCCCTACTGATTCGAAGATCTCCGCGAGCATGATGCTCAACAGGCCGAAGCTCGCGTAGGTAAGCGCAAACTCGGGCAGAGATCCAAAGTAGAGCCGAGACAGTCCATCCCATGGCTTGATTCGCTCATGCAAGCAGAGCACGGAGATTACCGTGCCGTAGTTCACTAGGCAGTCGGCTCCGACGGCAAGGAAGGCCGCGAGAAGAGTAAGGGGCCAACCACCCCCGCCATCGACCACAACAGCGAAGATTGCTGTGGCCGCCATGACGCTGAGTGAGGTTTGTGCACGATTGAATAACGCGCGGACTAGCGGAATCTCACCTCTCCACTCACGCGCATCAACATAGGCAAGGAATGCAACGGCGCCAGCAACTATAGGACCGAACAAGTAACCAATCGCGAGGAGAACCGGCATGTCCAAAGCAAGCGCCTGACCAGACTCGAAGGGGAGCGAGGCAGCGCCCACAGCTGCGACGACTGCAACCCACGCGAGCAGCCCCCATCCTGCTTCCCGAAACCCACCACTTGAGGAGAAGGCGCCATAGGTGAGGATCGCTACGTCCAGCACGACGGTTCCCAAGACGAAGCTCCGGACAATGGGAGCCGTCCCGGGGGGCGGGCGACGGCGAACGCCCCCCGCGCCCACTGCAGTCGTGGCAGACATGTGACCTCCCTCCGCTCCATCTGCATCTTTGGGGACTCGCGATTCCTCGGTCAAGAACGACAAATCGGAGTCCGACCGCCCCAAGGGGCGGAGGCCATCGGATCCGTTCCCTCCCAAGGTGACGAGTACCATCGGGCCCATGAGGACACGGATCCTCCTGGTCGAGGACGAGGCGACCATCTCGGAGCCGCTTGCCGAAAGCCTCGGGCGCGACGGGTTCGACGCTGAAGTGGCGCCCACGCTCGCCGGGGCTCGCGAAGCCTTCCGTCGAGACCCTCCGGACCTCGTCCTGCTGGACGTGATGCTGCCCGACGGGGACGGTCGGGATCTCGCGCGCGAGATACGAAAGGAGTCGGATGTCCCAATCGTGATGCTCACCGCCCGGGGTGAGGAGATCGACCGGGTCCTCGGGCTCGAGCTCGGCGCCGACGATTACGTCGTCAAACCGTTCTCCTCGCGCGAGCTCACAGCTCGGATCCGAGCCATCATGCGCCGGGGACGCGCACGCGACCCGCGGAGCCCGGTCGAGATCGGCGCGCTCAGACTCGACCCCGGGTCGCGCACGCTCTCGAAGAACGATGAGCCGATCGAGCTAGCCGCCCGCGAGTTCGACCTCCTGCACCTGCTGATGGCTAACGCGGGGGAGGTCCTACGCCGGGAGCAGATCATGGACGAGGTCTGGGACACCAATTGGTTCGGTCCGACGAAGACACTCGACGTCCACATCTCGTGGCTGCGCAAGAAGATCGAGGACGACCCCTCACGGCCCACATACATCACGACGATCCGGGGGGTCGGTTTCCGATTCCGGTCGGCCACGGAACCCTAGGGAGGCGACCACGAAGGTCCGAACGAGGCTCGTCCTCGCCTTCGCGTACATCCTGGTGGTCCTGATCCTCGCGCTGGGCATCCCACTCACGGTCAACCTGCAGCAGCGGGCGACGTCAGACCTCGAGCGGGAGGCCCTGATCGAGGCCCAGGGCGTCGCCGCACAGATCGGGGTGGAGAACATCGGCGCGCCCAAGCGCCTGGACCGGATCGTCAGCCAGGCGCGGGACCAATTGGGCGGCCGATGGATCGTGGTGGACGACCAGGGGATCCTCGTCGCGGACTCGGAGGGACCTGCCAGCCTCGGGACCCCTTACGCCACGACGGGCCGGCCCGAGATCGGCCATGCGCTCCAGGGGACGCCCTTCTCAGAGATCCGGGACAGCGTCGACCTCGGGCACGACATCATGGCGACCGCCGTTCCGATCCAGGACGAACAGCGGCTCGTGGGGGCGGTGCGGCTCACGCGGAGCGTGCAGCAGGTGAACGACAACGTCCGAAACGTGACGCTCGGCCTCGCCGCGATCGGGGTCGCGGCCCTCGTGGCGGGGATGCTCCTGGCGTTCGGACTCGCGGGCTCGCTCTCGCGGCCGCTCACGAGGCTCGCGGCTGCGGCGAAGCGTCTCGGCGAAGGCGACCTCTCGACGCGTGCCGGGGACGTGGGTGGCGCGAGGGAGGTGGAGGAACTCGGGCAATCGTTCGACGAGATGGCCGATCGCCTCGAACGCTCGGCGCAAGCGCAGCGGGAGTTCGTCGCCAACGCGTCCCATCAGCTCCGGACCCCGCTGACCGCGATGAAGCTCCGGCTCGAGGGCGCCATCGAAGAGGCGCCGGACGAGGAACTGCGGGGCCGCCTCGAAGCGGCCGACCGAGAGGTCGACCGCTTGTCCGGGATCGTCGATCGCCTCCTGGTCATGGCGCGAGAGATCGAGGAGGGCACCTCTGCACACGTCGACCTTCGCGAAGCGGCCGATCGCGCGGCGGCCCGCTGGAACGAGCGTGCCGGCGATCGGGACTCGACGGTGGTCGCGCGTGGCGAGGGCGGGTCGGCGCGCGTCGACCCGACCGACCTCGATCAGATCCTCGACAACCTACTCGACAATGCGACCTCCTACGCGCCCGGCGAGGTGACCATCGAGTCGGGCGGTTCGAACGGGCGGGTCTTCGTCGCGGTGGAGGATCGAGGGCCCGGGATCGCGTCCGAAGATCTGGCGCGCGTGACCGAACGCTTCTATCGGGGGCACGGCGTGCCCTCCGGTGGTTCGGGGCTCGGCCTGGCGATCGCCCGCCAGCTCGTCGAGAAGTGGGGCGGGACACTGAGCGTCGAAAGCAGCAGAGCAGAGGGAACCCGGGTCGAGGTCCGACTCGACACAGCGCCGTGAGCTTTACCTGCTCTTAGCCGGGGCCGGCGTACGCTCGACCCATGAACCGGAAGATCCTGACGGCGGTCGCACTCGGCCTGGGGGGACTCCTCCTCGCGCTGGTGCTCACCGTCGGGGCGTTCGCCATCGCCGGACAAGAGATCTCGCAGCCGGCGGGGGTTCCGGTCTTCACGACGTCGCCGTCCCCGAGCCCCGGCCACGATCGCGATGAGACCCGCTCCCCCGAGACCGAACGCACCGAGAGCCCCTCGCCGACGGACGACCACGGCGACTCGGGAAGCTCCATAGGCTCGGATGATTCCAGCGGCTCGGGAGGTTCGGATGACAGCAGCTCGTCGGGATCCGACGACTCAGGAAGCGGATCGAGCGACTCATCCGGCTCTGGTTCGGGTGAGAACGACCACGGGGACGACTGAGCACCGGTCTCTTAACCCCCGCTTAGCCATCAGCTTCGGAGAACGTAACTGAAGGGTCCCGAGGCTGGCGGTCGATCCCACCTCCGAGAGAGGTGCCGGAAGAGGGAGGTTCCCATGAGCAAGGTACTTCGAGTCGTGGCGATCGTCGCCGCATTCGGACTGACCGTGTGGATCGGCGTCGTTGCCCTGGCCCAAGGCAGCTCGAGCGCGCCCACTCCGTCACCCACGACGATGTCGACCACGTCACCCGCCCCCGACAGCGAAGCCGACGACGTGGAGGGCAACTGCGACGAAGCCGAGCACACGAACGATCCTGGGTGTCTCGGCGTCCTCCCGGTCGCCGACGACGAGTCGACGCACGAGGACGACCAGGGTGAGGACGTGAACGAGGACGACCAAGGTGAGGACGTCAACGACGACCACAGGGGCGACCAAGGTGACGACAGCCAGGACGAGGGGAGCGACGACTCCGGCACCAGCAGCGACGACTGAGCGGCGATAGCGATCTCAGCGGCCGCGCCTTGGGCGCGGTCGCCGCATCCGGATCTCGGGCTCCTCCGCGTAGGCTTGAGGCATGAGCAGGATCGTGGTCGGCACGTCGAACTGGTCGCAGGTTGCCCCACTGCTTCTCCCTCGAAGCGTGGCGCTGGTGTTCGATCCATAGGAGACTCGCGGGCGTCCGGAGAGGAGGGCGATGCTGGCGACCGATGCATCCATGGTGTTCCTTCGGATCGTCCACATCGTCACGGGCGTTATCTGGGTCGGCTCGTTGTTCGTGGTGGTGGTGTTCGTGCAGCCCAGCGCCGCGGCCCTCGGCGCAGCGGGGACGCCGTTCATGTCGGAGCTTCGCCGGCGCGGATTCGTGGATGTCGTCTTCATCGATGCCCTGTTCACGGTCGTCGCCGGGTCGTTCCTGTACTGGCGCGACTGGCACACGTATCCGAGCTTCGGCGACTGGATCGGCTCGAGCTTCGGGGCCTCGTTGACGGTGGGCGCTCTGCTCGCGATCTCGGGGCTCGTCGTCGCCGCGGGCCTGACGCGTCCCACGATCGGTCGACTCGTCTCCCTTGGGAAGCACGTCGCCGAATCGGGCGGCACACCCCTGCCCGAGACGGCTGCGCAGATCGGGGCGTTGCAGCACCGGCTCGTTGTCGCCGAGCGTTTGAGTTTCTCTCTGGTTCTCCTCGCGGTGGTAGCGATGGCGTCGGCGCGGTA
>JBAVEY010000255.1:0-1668 GCA_049587975.1 Actinomycetota bacterium
GAGAAGACTCGGGAGCGGCCGATCGCGGATCTGCACGCAGCGCTCGACTAGGGGATCGCGTCGCGAAGTACTCAATCGGCCGCCAGGCGCGGCTCGAGGACGACGACCGCCGTTCCCTGTGCGATACACGCGGCACGTCGGCTCGGATCCCCGCGGCCTAGATTGCCCGCGGGGCGGTGTGGGTATGGACGAAGCCATGGCATCGAAGACGAAGGGCTCGAAGACGTCGAAGAATCCGAAGAACTCCTCAGTGGTCACCACGCTGGGCGAATCCGCCCTGACCGGTCTGCCTGGCAAAGTGGGCGGCGCGGTAGCCAAGCCCGTCTCCGAGCGAACACGCTGGTCCGAGGAGCAGATCCGGACGGCCATCGGCCTCGCCCTGTTCGCCTGGGCCGTGTACCGGGTCCTGCGGCCCGCCGTCCGCGCGATCCGGGATCGCTGATCCAACTCGAGCAGACCAGGACGTTTCCGAACACGCGTCGCGATTGATGTAGGCGGGCCGCTGGACATCCCGCCTCAACGCCGGGGATGTCCACTCGATCTTGGGGGACCAGGCGTCATCGTCGCAGCGCCGCCGCACCATGATGTCGCCACCCTCTCCCTCTGATTGTGACGTCCGATGGGTCAGCGGACTCGATGTCCCGGCGGGGTCATTGGGCGGACCGGGAGAGCCCGCGCCGCACGGCGAGCCGGTGGTCGAAAGATTCGACTAACGGGGCCGCGGGTAGGGGTCATCTATGAAGTCCGGCGTCGAATGGGCCGTGGCTCGAGACGGACGGACGGTCCGCATCGACATCAACGGAGGCTTGGCACACGCGAACCTCCGCGCTGCTCGGATGGGTGGCCAGGGATGCGGAGTTCTTGGCTGAGCGCATGAGCACGATCGACTCGTCGACGACGGCAAGCGGAGCCCGATGAATGACATCGACGAAGCGACGGGCGTCCCGGAGCCCGCGCGTGTCGAGTCGTGGCTCCGAACGCTGATCGGGTTCGAGGACGCGCGGGTCGTAACCGTCGTGGCGCTCACCGACGGCCTGTCGAACGTAACCTGTCGAGTGAAGCTAACCGACGCGCCGGTCGCGGCCGCGGTGCTCCGGATCCAGCCTACGCGCGGGATCTTCGAGCCCTACAACATCCTCCGGGAGGGCGAAGTGCTGAGCCACCTCGCCGGCACGGCGGTGCCGGTGCCCGGCGTGCTCGCCTCGGAGAGCGACCCACGCTTCTTCGGGGCACCCTTCCTCCTACTTGAATCCATCGACGCAGCCCACATGCCTGCGCCGGAGGCCGACTTCGCCACGTTCGCCGCCGACCTTCCCGCCTTCGCCGCGGCGGTCGCCGCGATCCACGCGATCGACTGGCGGGCGGTGGGATTGGACTTCCTCGGCGTACCGAGTTCGGCCGCCGAAGGATTCAAGGGCGAGGTCGAAGCCGTTGCGCGGCGCATGTCGGCGTTCGGTTGCGCCGACGAGCCGCTGCTGAACCGAGCGCTGACGGCGTTGCTGGCGTCTGCCCCGAGCGGCGGCCGACTGGCGCTGTGTCACGGAGACCCCAACCCGTTCAACTATCTCTTCCGGGGCCAGCAGTTGGTCGGGGTAGTTGATTGGGAGCAGGCGCTGATCAGCGATCCTCGCTCAGACATCGGCCAACTCGTCTCGCTCTCGCATCTCA
>JBAVEY010000256.1:0-1764 GCA_049587975.1 Actinomycetota bacterium
CAAGCGCGGCTACTACGTCGTGCCGTCAGAGAAGGAGAAGCTGCGCACGCCAGTGTCATTCCGCTGGTTCTGGGAAGGCCGCAAGAAGGATGTTCCGGAGCCACATCCGCTGCCTTCCGACTACTCGGTGGATTTTCTCAAGGGCCTGCAGACCCAATCGGGCAAGCTCGAATTCGAGTGCAATAGCCTCAAACGTTTGAAAGATCCTGAGCGACCGCCGGTCGTCGAATACGTGCCGTCGTGGGAGGGCCCGCAGTCGGGCGAGCTGTTCGGGAAATATCCGCTGCAGCTACTCACGCCGCACAGCAAGTACAGCTTCCACACCCAGGGCGACGGCAAGGACAGCTTCCTGCTCAACATCCCGGATCATCGGGTGAAGGTGAAGGATTGGTACTATTGGGTCGTGCGCATGAATTCGCAGGATGCCGCAGCGCGCGGCATCAAGCAGCATGATCTGGTTAAAGTCTACAACGACCGTGGCGCGGTCATCTGTGCGGCGGTGCTGACGGAGCGGCTGGCGCGTGGCGTCGCTCATAGCTACGAATCTTCGGCGCTGTACGAACCTATGGGAGAGCCGGGTCGGTCGGTCGATCGCGGCGGCGTCGTTAATTTGTTGATGCCACACCGCTCGCAGACCAAGTCCACGCATGCGCTCGCCGGTTCGCAGGGCCTCGTCGAAATCGAGCCGTGGGACGGCAACATCGAACATATCTCGGAGGCGTTCGCTCAAACGGAAAAAGACGCACAGGTTAAGCGCTCACTCGCGGCAGCGCCGGTTTTGGCGAAGTGAGGATTGACGTGAACCCTATCGGTCGTCGGCGGCCGTGATAGGTGGCGCTGGAGCCGCAACAGAAGGAGAATATCTAATGGCTTACATCTTTAAGGAAAGCGAGCTGCCATCGCTGATCGACGCCAAAGCGGCGCGCGAGCGCATTTTCTTCGTAAATCAGGAGCTCGCCAATATCGACGATATGCTGGCCGGCGTCATGCACTACAAGAAGGATGCGGCATCTCCCTTGCATCTGCACAAGAATTGCGAGCACTTCTATTTCATCATCAACGGCAAGGCGACGGTGGAATCGAACGAGGGGATACGGCCAGTCGGGCCCGGCGATATGATCTTCATCCCGGCCGAAGAGAAGCACCGTTTGCGCGCCACCGAGCCGCTGTTCTATTTCGAATTCCAGGCGCCCAACCGCTTCAAGACTACCATCCTGGAAGGCACCGATGACGACCTGCGCTGGGAGCGCAAGGACGGCAAAGTGTGGATTCAGACCTAATCACCCGGTGCAAAGAGGAGAAACGACCATGTCGTTGACATTCATCGATACCAACAAGCTCCCGAAAAAGCCTGTGCCCGGCCAGGGCGAGGTGACCGAAGTGCTGAATGAGGCGCTCTGCGGCGCCAAGAACGTGCACGGCTCGCTGCACTGGCTGAAGGCGGCGGAGACCTTCACGCCGGCTGCCTCTAACAAGCATCAGCTCATCTACGTGATGGACGGCAAGGGCAGCATCCGCCTCAACGACTGCGACTATGAAGTCGGGAAAGGCGGTGGCATCTATCTCGGGCCTTCCGAGACCGCGACCATCAAGGCAGGCGCTTCGCTCAAGCTGTTCCAGCTGGTGGTGCCGCAGATACCGAAGTGACGGTCGCTCAGCGCGGGACGCGGCCTGAGGGTCGCGTCTCGCACGGGCGGACTTCTGCAACGATGCGAGATCAACGATGAAAAAGTGGAACATGATCATCGACGTCGCCGAGTGCAC
>JBAVEY010000257.1:0-42663 GCA_049587975.1 Actinomycetota bacterium
GCCGCGGACGCCGCGGCGCTCGCCGACCACCTCGGCGCCGAACGGTTCGTCACGATCGGCTGGTCCGGTGGGGGACCGCACGCGCTCGCCTGCGCCGCGCTGCTCCCCGAACGCGTCGCGGCCGCCGCGACGATGGCCGGTGTCGCGCCGTACGACGCGCCCGGGCTCGAGTGGACGGCCGGTATGGGCGAGAGCAATCGGATCGAATACCCGCTCGCGGCGCGCGATCCGGAGGAGCTCCTGCGCTGGATGCGACCGCAGGCGGAGGCGCTCTCGGTCGTTGAGCCCGATCGCATCGTGTCGGAGCTCCGCAGCCTGATCTCGGAGGTCGACGAGGCCACGGTCGACGGCGCGCTCGGCGAGCTCCTGGCGGAGTCGTTCCACCGGGCGTTCCGCGACGGCCCGTGGGGCTGGTACGACGACGACCTCGCCTTCGTCGGTCCATGGGGGTTCGACCCCGCGGCGATCGGCGTCCCCGTCTCGATCTGGCAGGGGCGGCAGGACCTGATGGTCCCGTTCGCGCACGGGGAGTGGCTCGTCGAGCACGTGCCGACGGCTCGTCCCCGGCTGCGGCCCGAGCACGGTCACCTCTCGCTCGCGGTCGGTTCGATCGGCGAGATCCTCGACGACCTGCTCGAGGCTGCGTCCGCGTTGTGAACCCTGGGCTCAGGCGTCGGTCACGCCGAGCGTCGAACGCAACTGCTCCAGCATCGTCTGCTCGCCCTGGCTGACCCGCACGGCGCCGAACCCCATGAACCCGCCCTCCTTCGCGGAGGCTGCGGCAGCCGCGGCGACGTCGAGCAGCCATCGACGGAGCGCGACCCCCTCCTCGGGGGTCGCTTTCGCCTCCAGGATCTGGTTCACGGCCGCGAGCTCGTCCAGGACCATCTTGCCGGCGAGCGCCGAGCTGTCCGGCTTGAACCCCTCCAGCGGGTTCTGCTTCTGGTTGACCATCGACATGATGTCCTGCGACACCTCGATCAGCAGCTGTTCGCGGGACGGCGGCGTGGAAGCCGCCTTGAGGGTCGCGATCGTCTCGTGGGACATCTCGATCGGACCGCCCGGGTCCGCGAGCGAGATCGCCATCCCCGCGACGAACGGAGCGCGCCGAAGACGTGTCCACTCTTCGTCGGTGTAATCGGCCTTGGAGGTCATCGCTGGCTCCTTCCTGGTCGCCGAACTTCGAGGCTACGCGGGCGGCCCCGTTCGCGTCCACGCAGCACCCGGAGGGGTGCGCCGCGCTGGATAGACTCGATCCGTACCCGACCGATCGAGGAGACGCACCCATGAAGCAGGCCCAACGGCTCCAGACGGCAAGCCCTCGCACGTCCGAGGAGCACATCGTCCTGGTCGAACGCACGACGGCCCACAACTACCACCCCCTGCCCGTCGTCGTCGCGCAGGCCGAAGGGTGCTGGGTGACCGACGTCGAGGGCAAGCGCTACCTCGACATGCTGGCGGCGTACTCGGCGCTCAACTTCGGTCACCGTCATCCCGAGCTGATCGCAGCGGCCAAACGGCAGCTCGACCGGGTCACGCTCACGAGCCGCGCGTTCCACAACGACCAGATGGGTCCGTTCCTCCGCGACCTGACCGAACTCTGTGGCATGGACATGGCGCTCCTGATGAACTCGGGCGCCGAGGCCGTCGAGACCGCGATCAAGACCGCCCGCAAGTGGGGCTACGAGGTCAAGGGTGTCGCTCCGGATCGCGCGAAGGTGATCGTCGCCGGCGGGAACTTCCACGGCCGGACGATCACGATCGTCAGCTTCTCCACCGATGAGGCCTCGCGAAGGAACTTCGGGCCGCTCACACCGGGGTTCGAGGTCGTGCCCTATGGGGACGAGGCGGCGCTCGAGGCCGCGATCGACGAGGACACCGTGGCGTTCCTGGTCGAACCGATCCAGGGCGAGGCCGGCGTAGTCGTCCCGCCCGAGGGCTACCTCCGCCGCGCCCGTGATCTGTGCACGGAGCGAGGCGTGCTGCTCGTCGCCGACGAGATCCAGACGGGGCTCGGGCGGACGGGTACGACGTTCGCGTGCGAGCACGAGGGTGTACGTCCGGACGTGTTCATCCTCGGCAAGGCGCTCGCCGGAGGGATCGTGCCGCTGTCCGCGGTCGTCGCCGACGAGGAGGTCCTCGGCGTGTTCAAGCCGGGGGAACACGGCAGCACGTTCGGCGGCAACCCCATCGCGTGCGCGATCGGGCGCCGGGTGGTCGCGATGCTGCGGACTGGCGAGTTCCAGGAGGCGTCGGCCCGGCTGGGCGTCTACCTGCATTCCGCGCTACGGGCTCCCCGCCTCGACACCGTCGAGGAGATCCGCGGCCGCGGCCTGTGGGCAGGGATCCAGCTCGTCGATGCCGCGCGACCGGCCCGGCGTTCGGCGGAACGACTGCTCGATGAGGGCGTCCTCGCGAAGGATACGCACGAGAGCACCCTCCGGCTCGCGCCGCCACTCGTGATCTCGCAGGAGGAGCTCGAGTGGGGTCTCGAGCGGATCCTCCCGGTCCTCGCGCACGCGGCCGAGGACTAAAGCTGCCGAGGAAAGGTCCCGAGGCGCTAGGCGAGATGGTCGGGGCTCGCGTACCCGGCGGAGCCCTGCATCTGGCCCGCGGACGTGGACGTTTCGCGAGCGTCGACGATGCTCGGCCGGGCGATCAGGTAGATGAGGATGCCGAATAGGGGCAGGATGAAGATCAGGAGGATCCAGCCGGCCTTCCCCCCACCGGAAAGGTCACTGCGGCGGATGATGTCCGCGAAGACCGCGATGAACATCCAGATCAACATGAACCAGAAGAAGAATGCGAACATCGTCCACATCACGTCTCCGAAGTCGTAGTCAGCCAGCATCGTCACTCCCTCCATCCGTTGGGATGGTTCCCTGGTCCCTCGGTCCGTCGACCATGACGCCCGTCGGGACCCTGCGATCTGGCGCTACCGACGGTCGCGGCGGTCGTCGCGACGGTCCTGCCGACGGTCGACCCCGTTCGACACGACCTTGGCGGTGCCCACCACCGCGGCCGTGCGGGCCACCGGTGCACCGACCACGCCTCGGCGAGCTGCTCGTGCTGGACGCAACGGCATGTCAGGCTCCTTCCTCGTTCATCTCTGCCTCCATCGAGGCGGCGATCGCTTGGATCGGGATGCGGCCGCTGGCGATCAGCTGACCACCCGATCGGCGCGCCGCCGCCGCGAACGGCGCGGCCCACGTGTTCTCCCACACGAGGACTCCCGCCGTGCTGCCGTTCTCCATGGATGCCGCGAGGTTCACGACATCATCCTCGGCCAGGATCTCCGCGATCTCGGTCTCGAGCGCCCGGAGCTCGTCGACCTCGTCCAGGTCGTCGATCTCGAAGGCCTCGATCGAGCCGTCGTCGTCCTTGTGCAGGACGAGCAGGTCCAGCACGCGGATCTGGCCTCCTTCGACCAGGGCTGCGAGCTCCTTGGCCATCGCGCCGTCGAAGTTGCTCTGGCCGGCGGGGAACTCGACCACTAGGTAGTCCACCGGGCCCAACTCATCCATCTCTGTCATGTTCATGAACGGTCACCTCCTTGCCGCGTCCGTCGCGGCTACCATCCTTACTACCGCGTATCAGCGAGCGATCGATCCTCTGCCCCCACCTCCCGTCGGAGAACGCCATCCACGAGGCTGTCGACGAACGCCTTGGCCTGTCCCTCGAAGTCGGGCTTCAGGTTCGGCGGCGGCATCGTCAGCCCCATGACGCGCTGTTGCGGCTCGCCGTGGTTCTCGACGAGTTGTTGCCGTGATCGCACGATGGGAGTTCGCCGGCTCATCCTTCCTCGGCGGCCATCTTCTGCTGCGCGTCGGCGAGGGCGCCCTTGAGCGCAGCGACGTGCGATCCCTCCGCCTCGCCGACGGCCTTCTTGATCGCCCGGGTGACCGCCGGCTCGACGGTCTCGGCATCCTCGTGCTTGTACGCGACGATCAGACCCGCGCCTCCCAGGGGGATCGTCTCACCGGCCGTCTCCTCGATCTTGCTGCCGGTCTTCTTGTGCAACACCTTCCCGGTGCCTGCACCGATCGCGGCTCCGATCGCGGTTGCCGCCAGCAGCGGAGGCGCGAACAACCCGACCACGAACCCGACGGCGGCGAGTCCCTCCGCCCCCTCCTTGACCATGTGGTCGGTCTGCTCGACCGTCAGGTTGTCCTCGAGATCCTTGCTCACCACGACGGCGCCCTGGATCTCGGCGCCGCAGTTCAGGACGGCCTCGTAGTCCTCGTGGGCAGCATCCGCGGAGAGGTAGCCGCCGATCAGGACATCCGTCGTCTCGTGGCCGATAGGCATCGCGATCCTCCTCGTCCTCCGGTCAGCCCGAAAGGGCGTGCCCCGCTTGTCCGTGTTGTTCCGCGGCGTGGATGTCCAGCTCGTCCTGGCTCGAGAGGTGGGGCTTGACGTCGAACACCACCTTCTTGACCGTGCCGGTGAACGCGAACGGCTTCTGGTCCTCGTAGCCGAGATCGACGACGCCGCCGTTGTCTCTCCCGATGTCCATCCCCGCGTACCCGGAGAACCGGACCGGCACGGTGTGATCCATCCGACCCTTGCCGACGGGGCGGTCGTCGATGTAGAGCGTCACGTCGCCGCCGGTCGCCGGCTTCGCCTCATCTGCGGCAAACTCCATGCGGACGGTCACGTCGCCGGTCGGGAGCTCCTCCTCGGCGACCTGCTTGAAGACGAACACGCCCATCATCGAGTAGGTGTGCGTGAGCTTCCCGTCCTTGACGTAGAGGGTGAACCCTCCGAGGTGATCCGCCTCGGCGACGATCACGCCCTCGGCGCCCCCTTCGGGCACGACCAGGTCGGCCGTGATCGTGTACGAGCGGTTGTAGATCCTCGGGATCATGCCCGACAACACGTCCTGGACGTCGCCGCGGAACTCGAACGTCGTCTCCTCCGGGATCGGAGGCAGCTGGCCGAAGAACGTCGATAGCGTCGCGAGCAGCGGCAGCACCTTGTAGCGCTCGGCTTCCTTCCAGAACAGGTCCTTGAGCTCTTGGACCTTGTCGGGATGCTCCGCCGCCAGGTCGTTGGCCTGCGAGAAGTCGTCGGGTAGGTAGTAGAGCTCGGCGGGGCCCGCGTCGGGATCCCAGACGCCCGGTGCGTAGGGCTTGAGCGCGTCCGGCGTGAGGACCCACGGGATGCGCTCCGTCTTCATCGCGAGCCACCAACCATCCTTGTACATCGCGCGGTTCCCGATCGTCTCGAAGTACTGCTGCGTACGGTGCTCGGATGCGCCGCCGTCGGTCAGCGAGCCGAGGAACGAGGTGCCGTGCATCGGCTCCTGCTCGATCCCATCGACGGTCCGCGGGACGGGGATCCCCGCGATGTCGAGGATGGTGGGCGCCACATCGATCACGTGCGTGAACTGGGAGCGCAACCTACCTCCCTCGTTGATCCGGTTCGGCCAGTGCACAACCAAGGGGTTGCGGGTCCCACCGAGGTGCGACCCGACCTGCTTGCCCCACTGGAAGGGGGTGTTCCCGGCCCACGCCCAGGCGGCCCCGTAGTGAGGATCCATGATCGCCGCGCCCCACTGGTCGAGCCCCCCGTACCGCTCCGAGAGCTGCAGCTGCATCTCATCGGTGAGCGGGATGCCGTTCTGCATCGTGAGCTCGTTGAAGGACCCGGTGATCGTGCCCTCCATGCTCGCGCCGTTGTCTCCCCAGATCCAGAGGATCAGCGTGTTGTCGAGCTCACCCAGCTCCTCGATCGCGTCGATCACGCGGCCGACGTTGTGGTCGGCGTTCTCGGAGAATCCCGCGTACACCTCCATCTGGCGGGCGTAGAACGTCTTCAGCTTGTCGGACACGTCGTCCCAAGCCGGGAACGCCGGGTCACGAGCGGTCAGCTCCGCGTCGGCGGGGATCACCCCTAGCTCCTTCTGGCGGGCGAAGGTCTCCTCGCGCAGCTGGTCCCATCCCTGGTCGAACTTCCCCTTGTACCTGTCGGCCCACTCTTTCGCGACGTGATGGGGAGCGTGGCTGCATCCGGTCGAGTAGTAGATGAAGAACGGCTTCGAGGCGTCTTGCGCACGAACGCTGTGGAGCCACTCGATGGTCCGGTCCGTCATCGCGTCGGGGAAGTAGAACGGGTCCTCCTCGTCGTAGAACCGTTCGTCGGTCCCGATGATCTTCTGGTTCTCGGCTAGGCACGGATCCCACTGGCTCGCCCCACCGCCGAGGAACCCGTAGAAGTAGTCGAACCCCCAGCCGTTCGGCCACCGATCGAACGGCCCCGCCGGGCCCTGCTGACCGTCGGGCGTCAGGTGCCACTTCCCGAACGCCGACGTGGAGTACCCGTTGTCCCGAAGGATCCTCGGCAAGGGCGCGCAGTCGCGCGGCAGCGTGGCCGAGTAGCCGGGGAACCCGCCTGCGAACTCGCCTATCGAGCCGAACCCCACCGCGTGGTTGTTCCGCCCCGTCAGCATCGCCGCCCTGGTGGGGGAGCAGAGTGCCGTGACATGGAACCGGTTGTAGCGCAGCCCACCCTCCGCGATACGCGTGTAGTTCGGTGTCTGGATCGGCCCGCCGAAGGTGCTCGCGTTGCCGAACCCTGCGTCGTCGATCAACACGAGCAGGACGTTGGGGGCGCCCTCCGGCGGCGTGGGGTGCCCGATGAGGTTCCAGTCGGGCTGGGAACCGTCGAGGGTCCTGTTGACCGTTCCAGCGAACGACGGTCGACGGATCGGGAGGTGTGTGCGATCCGGTTCAGCCATGCCGAGTCCTCCTCCGCGTGCTCCGGGTCTCAAGCACACCCCACCACGCCCGCCGCGTCATCACCCGACCGGGATGAAGAGTCCAAGACCTCGGGTCCCTCGGCTCGATCCGTGGAGGTGCTCGTGAGGGACGGGGAGTGCCGGGGACCCGGAGCCGCGACCGGGAAGCCACGCACGGCGGGTCCGACGGGGCGCTCGAGCAGGTGCGGGAGCCGGGATCGGTGGTTCATCCGGAACGGATGATGTTCCGAGCGGACCCTGGACCCATCCTGACCAGGCTGAACAGGTACGTGCGTTCAGACCGGACCTGACGAGGAGGGGGCGAGGGGTCATCGCAGCGGAGACGATCCAGACCACATCACTCGAATCGAGGATCCTCAGACAGGTGGCCGGATGGCTGACGAGAGAGTTCGGCGACCGCGTCGACGCGGATACCATCCGCCGAGTGGCGGTGGACGAGATCGCGCGGCTCCGGGGAGCGAGGGTCCAGGAGTTCGTCGCCACGTTCTCGTGGCGTCAAGCACGAGCCCGTCTCGCGAACGTTGCGGTCGAGCGGTCGCTCGCATCCTGACGTGGCCAGCGTTCCTCAGGAAGAAGCCTCTTCGACCCGCTTGGCCTCGAAGGCGAGGAAGGGGCCCGACAGGAGGTGCGCGGAGGACGCGGGGGCGGCGACCTCCACGGTCGAACCGTCATCCAGGCTCAGTTCGATCGAGACGAGCTTTCCGCCACGCAGCTTGACCCAACCGGTCGGGTGACGGATCCGCGGATATCCCGGACCGGCAGGGTGACGGTTCGGGCGAGCGCCAACCCTTCGTGCAAGAGTAGGACGTCGTGCACCCAGCGGCCCGAAGCCGTCCCGCGGCTCCACCTACCGTAGCCATCGTCGGCCGACAGGGTCCGCAGTTTGCAGGGGAACGCGTCCGGCGTGTGACGGACCCGGCGCCGGTTCCAGAGCGCCGAGAGGAGTCCGCCGACGACCAGCCAGATGGGAACCCCGAGCGCTGCCAACAGGATCCAGATCACGTCGTCCACTCCCTGGGCTTCCACCGCCTCGTGATGCGATCGAAGCAGGTCGGAGGCCGGTGTGCCTCATGCGGTGGGGATGAAACGGCGTCAGGCGCCCAAGGGATCGACCGCCTCGAGGTCGGCGTCGATGTCGTAGCCGATGGCGAGCGCGATCTCCTGCGCGGCCGAGACGACCCTCGCGATCCCCACGATCGGCGCGACGGCGACCAAGACGCCGACGATCTCGTCCAACGTCACGCCGGAGGCGAGCGCCATCGTCGTGTTCCACTGGTACGACGAGGGTGGGGCATCCAGGGCGATCAGCGCACCCAGTCTGGCCACGGCATGCGTCGTCGGGGCGAGGTACGAGGCGTCGTCGTCGGTGAGTCCGATCGACAGGAACCGTTCGATGAACGGCTCGTCGTTGATGGCGAGCCTCCGGAGGGTGTCCTGGTGGCGGTCCATGTGGCCGTCCTTCCTCGCATCGCGTGGATAGGAACGAACCATGCGACCCATTGCCTCACGTCGGCCGACGGATCGCATCGTCCGGTCGGGATGAAAGCGGGGGCGCATGTGCCGGGCGGGCAAAGGCTCTGTCTCGCCCTACGGCTCCAGGAGGCCCATCCGACGGGAGGTCTGGACGGCCTCTGATCGCGACGTGACGCCGAGCTTGCGGTAGATCGAGATGGCCTGTGACTTCACAGTATTGGGCGACACGAACAGGCGCGTCCCGATCTCGCGGAAGGACAGGTACGTGGGAAGGAGGTTCAGCACCCGGATCTCGGCGCCAGTGAGCGTGGAAGGTCCGGGCGACCGGCCGGATCGGAGCGTGCCCACGTGCGCTGCGAGCTCGCGAGCCTGCCGGCCGAGGACCCCGAGGTCGGGCCGGTGGGTCAGGATCTCGCTCACCTCCGCGAGGAGCGTCCGAGCCCCAGCGGCATCGGAGAGTCCGACCTGGACACGCGCGAGCTCGAGCCGCGTCTGGACCGAGATCGAGGGGAACGCGTAGGTGAGGATCGGCCGGAGCCCGTGGGCTGCGGTCAGGTACTCCTGCGCACGATCCCGGTCCCCGGCACGCAAAGCGGCGAGGGCCGATGCCGCATACGCCGGGCCGGACGTGAGGTGTTCGGACAGGTTGGCGGCCTGAACGCTCTCCAGGGCCCGTCCAGCGAAGGCATCGGCCTGCCCTCGATCACCACGCGCCGCCGCGATCAACGATCGCTCGGCGAGCGCCACCGAGACCGACGGGTAGGCGCCCATCCGTTCCCCGGTTGCCGCCGACTCATCGAAGATGGCGTCGGCTCGCTCGGCGTCGCCGCCGAGCAGCGCGGCGAGCCCGACGAAACCTAGTGCTGCCGATCGATACGGACTGGTCTCGGGCTCCTCGCGAACGGCGAGCTCTGCGTCCCGCAGCATCGCGTCCGGTCCGTTCCTCGTCATGATCGCCCGGACGAACGCCAGCGAGGAGCCTAACGATGCCGTCCCGTGCAGGGACGGTCCCGACGGGCGCGATCGCTCCGCGATGTCGAGCCAATGGTCTGCAGCCGTGGGATCGCCCGTCAGCGCGCACACCCAGGCCCACGCGATCGCGAGACCCGGATCGCGTTCGGCCGCATCGCGGAGTCGGTGGAACCAGGTCCGCATCGTGGCGATCCGTCCGCCCCGATACGACGAGAGGAGCTGACGCTGGAGCAGGTCGGCCGCGCGCCTCACATCCCCTCCCGCATGGGCGTGCTTCATCGCCTCTTCGAGCGAGCCGATCGACTCGAACCAGTCAGCGGCCCTGTGGTGCAGGTCGGGGACCATGTCGGGCTCCCGCCGGTGCAGCTCGGCCGTAAGGACGTCGCGGAACAGCAATTGGTAGCGGTACCACCGTCGCTCGCGATCGAGCGGGATCACGAGGAGGTTGCCTCGCTCGATCGACTCCAGGGTCCGTGTGGATCCCGAGCGCCGGAGGACGGCGTCGCAGAGTGGGCCACTCAGGCGCTCGAGGATCGAGGTCCGCGTGAGGAAGCGCTGCCGCTCCCTCGAAAGAGGCTTCAAGACCTCCGAGCGGACATAGTCGACGATGAACCTGTCCTCGCCGGAGAAACGGATCGGCGGCACCCCGGATCGCTCCTGTTGCTGGTGGGAGCGCGCCGCCAGGTAGAGGCCGACCGGCCAGCCCTCGGTCGCGTCGGTGAGCTCTTGCGCTTCGCTCTTCGTCGCGAGGAACCCGGCGCCCCGGAGGAGTCGTCGAGCTGCGACGGGGTCTAGGGCGAGGTCGTCGACGCCGATCTCGAGCAGGCGGCCATCGGCGCGGAACCGAGGGAGGCCGACTTCGGGCACGGTTCGTGCTGCGATCGCGATCGCGGATCCATCGGGCAGGTACTGAGCGAGTGAGGCGACCGCGTCGAGACAGAGCGGCTCGTTCGCGCGGTCGAGCTCGTCGAGCACCAAGACGAACGGGCGGACCGTCCTCGAGATGGCCGCGCCCAGACGGCGTACCGCGCGGCCCGGGTTGGCGGCGCCGGGCGATGCGATCGCCCGGAACACGTCGGCATCGAGCTCTTGGACACGGTCCAAAGCCGCGGACACGTGGGAGAGGAACACCACCGGGTCGGCGTCGCCCTCGTCCACCGACACCCAGGCGAACGGCCTCCCGTCCCGCTCCGCCCAATCCGACAGGAGCGTCGTCTTCCCGTATCCGGCGGGTGCCACGATCGCGATCAGGGGGATCGTCGGGGAGCCGATCAGGCGATCCACGAGGCCCGGGCGCTGGACGGTACGCCGGCGCCTCGGGGGGCGAAGGAGTTTCGCTTCGGCGATGTCCAACGGGGGCCGGGCGCGCGGCAGTCGCACGACGGTCGACTGCCTGACCGTGCCAACCATGGCGGAATCCTACCGCGCACCTCCGCGCGGAGTTGCGCTTCGACGAAATGCCCCCCGATGCGGGATGAATCATCCGCTTCGGACGATGACCAGGGAACGGGTTGGCTCGAGGATCGCGGTGTCGCGGTGTTCGCGTGCGACGAGGGGAGACGAGGATGGGGGTATCCCCGGCGCTTTCCGGGGAAGAGCTGCAACGCCTGCTCGAGCTCATCAAGGACGCCGACAGTGTCGAGCTGAAGCTCACGCTGCCCGAGAACGCCAGATCCGTCACCGCGGCGGCGCTCGAGGTCGATCCACTCGACGCGCAGGTGCGGCAGGTCTTCTTCTTCGACACCCCTGAGCTCACGCTGAACGCCCACGGCGTGGTGGTTCGGGCACGTCGTCGTCAGGGCGAGATGGGCGACACCGTCGTCAAGCTCCGACCGGTGGTCCCGGGGGACCTCCCGGAGGAGCTCCGACGCTCGTCGAGCTTCAACGTGGAGGTCGACGCGATGCCCGGAGGCTTCGTGTGCTCCGCGTCGTTTAAGGGAACCGCGGACAACGACGCGATCAGGGAGGCTGCAGCCGGGAAGCGCACGATCGGGAAGCTCTTCTCGAAGGGGCAGCGTGCGTTCTACGCCGCCCACGCGCCCGAGGGACTGGACCTCGACACGCTCACGGTCCTCGGGCCGATCGCGATCCTCAAGCTGAAGATGAGGCCCGAGGGGTTCGCTCGCCGGCTGGTGGCTGAGCTCTGGATGTACCCGGACGGTTCGGAGATCGTCGAACTCTCGACGAAGACGACGCCGGGTGAGGCCTTCCAGGTGGCCGCAGAGGCGAGGGCGTTCCTCCTGGCTCGGGGAGTGGAGCTCACGGGGGAGCAGCAGACGAAGACGAAGAAGGCGCTCGAATTCTTCTCGGGGGCGCTCCAAGGGGCGAGGAAGTGATCGGAGATGGACGGGTGACCCGCCCTCGATCCGGCTCGAGGAGATCGAAGGGAGGTCTTTGACTCGAGGACGTCGAGAAGTGAGACTCGCGTCACGGCGTTTCGCCAGATGGCATCGGTACCGGCCGATGTCGAAGGGGGGATGAGGTATGTCCATGGAGAAGGAGCCGAGCTACTGGGGTGCGGGCTGGGCGACGTTCGCCGGGCTCATGATGATCATGCTGGGGATCTTCCACGCGATCGCCGGGTTCGCAGAGATCATCGACCCCGATGCCTACGTCATCGGTCAGCAGTACGTGCTGAAGCTGAATGTTCAGACGTGGGGGTGGATTCACCTGATCGGCGGGATCATCATCTTCTTCGCCGGGTTCGCGGTGTTCCGCGGGGCCGTCTGGGGCCGCACGGTGGGTGTGATCCTGGCCATCCTCAGCGCGGCCGCGGCCTTCGCCTGGTTGCCCTACTCCACGTTCTGGGCGATGCTGCTGATCTTCGTGGACATCTCGGTGATCTGGGCGCTCACGGCGCACGGCAGGGACGTCACCAGCATGTAACGGGGTCGAAGGCACCTGGTCTCCGAGAGGGCCCGCTCCGAGCGGGCCCTCTCGCGTGAGCGGGCTCGGCTCATCCCGACGGCTACGATGGGCGCACAGATGTCGACGCGGTCCTCGATCCCCACAGTCCCCGGCGCGCCTCCGGCGTTCCATCTGCTCGCCAAGCCGACGGGCGCGATCTGCAACCTGGATTGCGAATACTGCTTCTTCCTGTCCAAGGAGATGCTGTATCCCGGTAGCCGCTTCCGCATGGCGGAGGACCTGCTCGAGACCTACGTACGACAGCTCATCGAGGCTCACGCGGGTTCGCCCGAGGTCACCGTCGCCTGGCAAGGGGGCGAGCCCACGATGATGGGCATCGACTTCTTCCGCCGGTCGGTCGAGCTCGCCGAGAAGCATCGGATGCCGCATCAACGGATCACCTATACGATCCAGACCAATGCGACGCTCATCGACGACGATTGGGCGGCGTTCTTCAGGGAGCAGGGGGTCCTCGTCGGGGTCTCGATCGACGGCCCCAAGGAGATCCACGACACCTACCGGGTCGACAAGGGCGGGAAGGGAAGCTTCGACCGCGTGATGGTCGGACTGGGCCATCTCCGAGCCCACGACGTGGATTGGAACGCGCTCACCACGATCCACACGGCCAACCAGGATCGCGGGAGGGAGGTCTACCGGTTCCTGCGCGACGAGTGCGACGCCCGGTTCATGCAGTTCATCCCGATCGTCGAACGGGCGACGGCCGAAACGCTCTCGATCGCGAACGAGGGATGGGGCGAGGGAGTGAGGGGACGACCGCTCTACTCGCAGCAGGGGAACCTGCTCACCGAGCGCTCGATCTCAGCGGAGGGTTACGGGCGGTTCCTGATCGACGTCTTCGAGGAATGGGTCCGTCGCGACGTCGGTGAGGTCTACGTCCAGATGTTCGACGTGGCTCTGGCCAACTGGCACGGCGAGCCGCCGGGCCTCTGCGTGCATTCGGAGACCTGCGGGCTGGCGCTCGCGCTGGAGCACACCGGCGACCTCTACTCCTGCGACCACTTCGTGGAGCCCGGCTACAAGCTCGGCAACATCAAGGACAAGCACATGATCGAGCTGATCGTGCTCCCACAGCAGAAGCGGTTCGGGCTGGACAAACGGGACCTGCTGCCGCGATTCTGCCGGGAGTGCGACGTGCGGTTCGCCTGCCACGGCGGATGCCCCAAGGATCGGTTCACGGACGATCCCTACGGCGAGCCCGGTCTGAACTTCCTCTGTCCGAGCTTCAAGGCGTTCTTCCATCACGTCGACCGCCCGATGCGGATGATGTCGGAGCGGCTCTCGGCCGGTCGGGCCCCCTCGGAGCTCATGGCCTCCTACGCCGCGGAGGATGCGAGGCGCGGTCGCAACGATCCATGCACGTGCGGTTCCGGCCGCAAGTGGAAGCGTTGTCACGGCTCGGACGACGCCAGCGGCTGAGCCGTTCGAGCCGATCATGGACGGAGCGGAGGCCCGCCGGTTCGGCGGGCCTCCGGATCCAGGGATCGCGCGACATCCCGGCCATCGACGCCGCGGGCGACCGCGGCGGACGGGGGACGGAACTAGATCCCGCGCCGCCCGCGGCGACGACGGCGCCGATGGACGCCCGCGGCCGAAACCGGCGACAGCGGCCGACCGAACGGGTCGATGAACAGGGTGACGCCGCCCTTCGCGTGCGCCGGCATCTTCCCCTCGAGCACCTCGATGTCGTACGAGAGTGACCCCCCCTCCATCCGCGGATTGCGGATCACGGTCACGACGTCGTCCGGCACGTCGTCACCCGGCTCGAGGAAGGCGAGCACGGCGTTCGGGGGGTTCTCGGCGAAGCTGTTCCCTCCCTCGTCCCACAGGTCGACGAACATGTCCGACGTGACGTGGCCGACCACGCGTTCGGGCCGATCGGAGAAATACAGGGTCGATCGCGACACGTCGTGCAGCGTGAGCACGCCCGCGTCGACCGCCGCCTCCGGAGCCGTCTGGACGAACATCGCCTCGATCTCTTCGAGTTCCTGTTCCACCTGCTGCTTCGTCGCATCCTCAGCCATCTCGTCCTCCTCGCGACCCCATCGGGCCGCCTCTCGTCCCCGGGCGCGATGCTCCGGAGTCCGACTCGACGTTGCTCCTTCGCGGGGTCCCTCCTTCCGCCGGAAGCTGAGCCGTCGATCACCTTGCGGCACCCTCAACGATGCGACGGGCATCGCGGAGGCCGCATCGCCCGTTCCGCATGAAGATCAGGCGAAGATGACCACGATCCTCGGGCGGCGCCCGTTCATGATGTCCCTGCGCGCGTCTCCACCAGCACCTCGGGTCGGGCACCGGGTTATGTTACGGAACAACCCCGTTTGCCTGGATCCCAGGCAGGTCCCACGATGAGGTCCGGAGGTGGATCGATAGGGCATGGCCGACAGCGATCTACGAGAGCGCTCCGGCCGATCGCATCGCACGGGCCGGGCGGGGTTCGACCTGATTTCCACGAAGCTCGGCCCGCCTTTGCTCCGGCCCGGGACCGTCCGCCGTGCCCCGATCATCCAACGGTTGGCGAGCGCGGACCCCCCGATCGTGTCGGTGGTCGCACCCCCCGGCTACGGGAAGACGACGTTACTGTCGCAGTGGGCCGAAAGTGGCGGCCCGCCGTTCGCCTGGGTGTCGGTCGACGAACAGGACAACGAGCCGAAGGTCTTGCTCAGGTACATCGCGGAAGCGCTCGACAGGGTCGAGCCGATCCCCGAGCGGGTGTTCGACACGCTCGCCTCACCCAGGAGCTCCGTGCCCGGCTCGGTCGTCCCGAGGCTCGGATCGGCCTTCTCCTCGATGACCTCACCCGTCGTGCTCGTCCTGGATGACGTGCATGTGCTGCAGAACCGGGAATGCCGAGCCTCCCTCTCGGTCCTGGCCGATCATGTGCCACACGGCTCACGGTTGGCTTTGGCCGGCAGGACCGAACCGCCCCTCCGCATCTCGCGCCTGCGGGCCGAGGGCAGGGTCCTCGAGATCGGCCCCGACCAGCTGTCACTCACCAGCGAGGAGGCGGCGTCGCTCCTTCGCAACGCCGACGTCGCGCTCGGCGATGTCGAGGTCGCCGAGCTCCATCGGCGGACCGAGGGGTGGCCGGTCGGCCTCTACCTGGCGGCGCTCTACCTGAAGGAGGGCGGCGCGATGGGGAGCGCGGCGGTCTCCTTCGGCGGCGCCGATCGCCTCGTGAGCGAGTACATGGAGTCGGAGTTCCTCTCGCGGATCTCGCGGCGGCGACGAGCGTTCCTCACCCGGACCGCGGTCCTGGATCGCATGTGCGGACCGCTGTGCGACGCCGTGCTCGATGGCAGCGGGTCCGCCACGGTCCTGGCGAGCCTCGAGCGGTCGAACCTGCTGGTGGTGCCCCTCGACCGGCAGGGGGAGTGGTACCGCTATCATTCCCTCTTCCGCGACATGCTCCTCGACGAGTTGCACCGCGGCGAACCCGAAATGATCCCCGTCCTTCATCGGCGAGCCGCCGACTGGTGCCTGCGGAACGGGTTGCCCGAGGATTCGCTCGAGTACTCCATCGCAGCTGGAGACGTCGACGCGGTCGCTCGTCTGGTGGTGATGCTGGGCGTGCCCACCTACCGGCAGGGGCGGATCGCGACCACCGAGCGGTGGATCCGATGGCTGGAGGATCGGGGTGGGGTCGCGGGAAACCCGATGATCTCGGTGCTCGCCTCGATGCTCTTCGCACTCACCGGGCAGGCCGTGTCCGCCGAGCGATGGGCGGAGACCGTCGATCGCTGGCACGACGACGCGACGCGACCCGATGATCCCCTTGCCGAAGCTTGGGCCGCCCTGCTGCGGACGCTGCTGTGTCGGGGCGGCGTCGAGCGGATGCACGCCGACGCGCACGAGGCCCTTCGCAGGTTCGCCGAGGTGGGCTTCGTGACGCCGACCCCCGCGCTCACGTTGGGGATCGCGCGCGTCCTGTCCGGGGACCTCGATGGTGGAGACGAAGCCCTGGAGGACGCGGTGAACGTCGCGGAGGAAGCGAGCTCCGCCGAGGATCTCGCCCTCGCGCTGTGTGAACGAGCGCTGGTCGCGATGACCCGGGGCGATTGGGTCCGGGTGGAGGCCCTCGCGGAACGGGCTCGGGCCGCGTTGCGCAAGGAGGGCTTCGAGGAGAGCTTCGCGACACCCGTCGTCTGCGCCGTGCACGCCCGAGCAGCTCTCCACCGTGGAGACGTCTTGTCCGCGCGTCAAGAGCTCGTTGCGGCTCAACGCCTGCGGCCCGAGCTGACCTATGTGCTCCCCCACTTCGCGGTTCAAGCGCGGAACGAGCTCATCCGCGTGCATATCGCGCTCGCCGACCTAGGGGGTGCGAGGACGCTGATGCGCGAGGTGGACGATGTCCTCAGGCGGCGTCCTGACATGGGAAGCCTGGTCGGGGAGGCCGAGGCGCTTCGAGCCAGGCTCTCGCAGGAGCGTGGTTCGATCGCCCTCGGGGCATCGACCCTGACCACCGCCGAGCTCCGCCTGCTGCCGATCCTGTCGACCCATCTCCCGTTCCGGGAGATCGCGGCGAACTTGTTCCTCTCACCCAACACCGTCAAGAGCCAGGCGATCTCGATCTACCGGAAGCTCGGTGTCTCTTCACGGAGCCAGGCGATCGCTCGTTCCCGAGAGCTCGGCCTCCTGGAGGCCTGAGCCTTCCACTCTCTTCATCCCATCCGATTGATGCGGACCAGCGCCGAACGGTCGAATGGGTTCCTGGTCACTGACATGAAGATGAGATCGCCGACGTGATGTTGGCGATCGCGCCGGTCGTTGGTCTCGGCAGGGTCGCCGCCGCGGCCGCCGACGTGGCCGCCGCCCTGGGCTTCGACGTCGCGACCGCGTGGGAAGAACCGGACGGCACTGACGGTCCCCGTCGCGTCGATCGCTCGAACAGGCCTTTCATCCCTCCGGGATGATGTCGTCGCACCCCACGAGGACTCGAATGAGGTAAGGCCGCGATGACGCGACCGAGGGAGTCGAGCGGCGTCGCAACGGAGGCACGTCCGCCGCTCGGAGGAGGGAGGCTCGCATGTCGAGGAGGGAACCGAGTGGCGCGGCGGTCGGCTGGATCGCCTTCGCGGGATTCATCATGATCCTCGGTGGTTCGTTCGCGATCCTGGCCGGGCTCGCTGCGCTCATCAATCCAGAGTCGTTCCCTGCGTCTGACGCTCTGTTCCAGACGAGCGGCGAGTCGTGGGGATGGTGGCACCTCATCATGGGCACGATCGTGCTGTTGGCGGGCTTCGGCGTGTTCACGGGCAACGTCCTCGCTCGTACGGTCGGCGTGATCGCCGCGACGGTCAGCGCGATCTCGGCCTTCGTGTGGCTACCCGTCTACCCGGTCTGGGGCATCATCCTCATCTCGATCGACTTCGCGATCATCTGGGCGCTCACGGTGCACGGTCGCGACGTCGAGAAATCCGAGCAGATGTAACGAGGGACCTGATCGCCATGCACCGAGGCGCAGCTAGTCCGCCCGTCGAGTTCGGAACGGACGGAGCGGTCGGCGCCAGGATGCGTGCTCGGGGACCGATGGCGGTCATCCCAGGAGCGTGTGGCATTCGACCGCGCCGCCCCTTCGATCCGGCTCCCACCGGTCAGCGCCGGAGAGATCCGTCGGTCGTGACGCTGCGACCCCACGGTTCCGGTCAGGGTGGCTAAGGGAGGTCGTCATGGAGACGAAGCACAAGATCGTCCGGGACGCCTACATCTACGGCTACCCGCTGGTCACGATGGACCTGGTGCGCAAGCACGAGACGAACGTGCGGCAGCCCGACGGCGCGCATGCCCCGATGGGCCAGCTCATCAAGTTGCGGTCCTATCCGCCGGTGGACGATCACGCCGCCGCGGCGCCCAACGCGGACACCCTGTACACGATGGTCTGGCTCGACGTCTCGAACGAGCCGTGGGTGTTCAGCATCCCCGACATGGGCGACCGCTTCTACATCATGCCGATGCTCAGCCTCTACAACGAGGTGTTCTTCGTCGCAGGCACGCGGGCGACCGGCGGCGGTGCTCAGGAGTACGCGGTTACCGAGCCTGGCTGGTCGGGAACGCTTCCCGAGGGTGTGACACAGGTCGAGTCGCCCACAGCCTTGGTGTGGATCCTCGGGCGCGTCTACTGCTCGGGCCCGGAGGACTACGCGGCCGTCCACGAGTTGCAGGACCGGTTCTCGTCCGTTCCCTTGAGCGCATACGGCAAGTCGTACACGCCACCGGCCGGCGTCGTCGACGGTACGGTCGACATGACGACGGCGGTCCGCGATCACGTCAACCACATGCCGGAGGAAGAGTTCTTCGGCTACATGGCGGAGCTGATGAAGGCGAACCCTCCGAAGCCGGAGGACACGGAGATCGTCGAGCGTATGGCGGAGATCGGCATCGTGCCGGGGAAGGACCTCGACACCGGCGAGTTTCCGAAGCTCGGACACAAGCTCGACCCGAAGCTCGCGCTCCTGGAACTCGTGCGCACGATGAAGGGCAAGGAGCTCGTCAACGGGTGGCTCTACTGGACGAGCGACGTCGGCCAGTACGGGACGGACTACGAGACGCGCGCCCTGGTCACCCTGCTCGGTCCCGGGATGAACTTCGTCGAGGACGCTGTCTATCCGCTCTCGCAAAAGGACACCCACGGCGACAAATACGACGGCGGCAAGCATTCGTACGTCATGCGCTTCGAGAAGGGCCATCTGCCGCCCGTCAAGGGGTTCTGGTCGCTGACCGTGTACGACCCGGACTTCTTCTTCGTCCCGAACCCCATCGACCGCTACTGCCTCAGCCAGCGGGACATGTTCGCAACGAACGACGACGGGTCCGTTGACCTGTACCTCCAGGCCGAGTCGCCCGGCCCGGACAAGGAGGCGAACTGGCTCCCGACGCCCGACGGGGAGTTCCAGCTTGTACTCCGCCTCTACTGGCCCGAGGACACGCCGCCCTCGATCCTCGATGGATCGTGGACCCCACCACCGGTGAGGCGTACGACGTGACCGGCTTCTGGTTGCTGCCGTGGCTCCGTGGCATCAAGGCCTACATCTACGGCTTCCCGATGGTCATGATGGATCTGACCAGGGAGGCGGCGACGGCGGCCACCGTCGGGGAGATCACCGCGCCCCCGAACCAGTTCTCCGTGATGACCACGTACCCGGACGCCTCGTTCCGGGCGGTGACGCGAACCGGGCTCGACACCCTTTTCGCGACGGCCTGGGCCGATCTCGGCGAGGAGCCACTCGTGCTCTCCGTCCCCGACACCGGGAGCCGGTACTACGTCTTCGGGCTCTTCGACATGTGGAGCAACGTCTTTGCTTCGATCGGCAAGCGCACGACGGGGACCGCGGCCGCCAACTTCCTGATCGCCGGTCCCCGGTGGAACGGCACGCCCCCGGACGACGTCGCGGAGACGTACCGATCCCCGACCCGCTTGGTGTGGGTGAACGGGCAGATGCAGGCGGATGGACCGCAGGAATGCGCCGCCGTGACGGCCCTGCAGCGGCAGTACAAGCTGACGCCCCTCAGCGCCTGGGGCACCCACTGGAGCCCGCCCGCCGAGGTTCCGGTGCCACCTGGCGTTGACACGACGCCGCCGCTCGAACGGGTGCAGAAGATGGACGCTGGCGAGTTCTTCGGCCGGCTCTCGCGATTGATGATGGATAACCCCCCCGCACGCGCCGATGGCAGGATGCTCAAGACGCTCAGGTCGCTAGGCTTCGTGCCGCGGAAGGAGTTCGACATCGCCGCGGTCGACCGGCACACGGCGAAGGGCCTGCAGCGCGCCATGGGCACGTTCGGGATCCTGCAGAAGGCCCTCAAGAAGCTGAAGACCGAGAACGGATGGATCGTGATCCCGGACAACTTCGCCGACTACGGCACCGACTACAAGACCCGCGCCGGCATCGCCCTGATCGGGCTCGGTGGCATCTGGCGGCAAGACGTCGTGTATCCCACCGCGTTCAAGGACGGCGACGGCGACGCCCTCGACGGCGCCAACCGCTACGCCCTGCATTTCGACGATGGCCAGATGCCGCCCGCGCAGGCGACCTGGTCGGTGTCGATGTACGACCCGCAGGGCTACTACGTGGCCAACGCGATCGACCGCTACAACGTGGCCCCGTGGATGCCGCTCACGTACAACGACGACGGCTCCGTCGACATCTACATCCAGGCCGCGTCACCGGGTGAGAAGAAGGAATCGAACTGGCTCCCTGCGCCTGCGAGCGGGCCGTTCAACATCACGGTTCGGATCTACTGGCCTACGGACGCGGTGCTCGACGGCACCTACAAGCTCCCGCCGGTGAGGAAGTCGTGATGAGTCCGCCGGGATCGGAGGAGGCGGCGTCGGATGGAAGGGAGGAGCCAGATGGGATTCATCCATGCAGCCGTTCCGGATGAGGGCGCCACGACGACCGTCAAGGACTTCGACGACACGCGCCCCCTTCGCTTCTGCGAGGTCTTCCTCATCGGGGGGTGGGCCATCCCCAAGAGGCTGAGGGCGGCGGTCTACAACACCACCGGTCTGAACTACCGGGACGACCCGCGGGATTCATGCCCCGATGACCTGGTGAACCGGTTGGATCTGGAGGCGGCCAAGAAGGACAACAAGGTGCTGGCCACGTATCTCAACAAGCCCAGGTTCTGGATCTTCGACCACCTCAAGGTGCCGGTCGGGCCCGTGCGCGAGTTCAACGGCCTGAAGGGCTACTGGATGGGCGTCGGCTCGATCCCCAAGGATGCGAACCCGAAGGAGCCGGGCTGGCTCACGTACCGGAGACAGCCCATCGAGCGGCTGACCGAGATCACGTTCCGCGAAGGCAGGCCGGTCTTCATCCTTGACGATCCCGAGGGCAAGCCATGGGTCATGAAGTCCTACAGGGACGACCACGGACAGACGTACGAGTCGCTCTCCACGCTCGGTGACAGGTACGAGCAGCTTCCCGCAGGCTGGACGTTCCGTGTGGCAGAGCTGGATCGGGACCTGCACCTTGCCCCGACCAAAGCCGGGGGAAAAGCCACCGTCATGCAGGATGAGTTCGAGAACACGTACGACTTCCTCGGTGACGGCTCGTCGAACTTCGTTCCGTGAGCTGGGAAATGAGGATCGAAGAGTGACGATCTGGTGAGTGAGACCGAGTCAACAGAGAGGAGTGAGTCATGGGCATCCTGACCGCCAAGCTGCCGCAGGACGACGCCGGTGCGACACTCATGCGCTTCGACGGCGTCCGCGGCCAGCGGTACACCGAGATCTTCCTGATCGGCGGCCACGCGATCATCGCTGACATCAACGCCGGGGTCTACAACACGATCGGCCTGAACGACCCGGACGGAACGGGGGACACGACCCCCCAGGCGCTGCTCGACAAGGTCGACGTCGACGCGCTGAAGGAGGAGTACGACATCTACGGCGCCTTCAAGAACGGCCCGAGGCTCTGGTGCCTGGACTGGGTGGAGGTCCTGGTCGGGAAGGAGCGTGACTTCAACGGCCTGAAAGCGCGGTGGGTGACGTGGCTCGAGGTCCCCAAGGAGATGCGCAAGCACGAAGAGGTCGCCTACAAGCAGATCCACGTCGAGCGCGACACGCAGTTGGGGATCAACGCCGGCTCGCCGGCGTTCCTCCTCGACGACCCGGACGGCGACTCTTGGTGCATGAAGTCCGCCAGCCTCATCGTCGATCCGAACCAAACCTACGAGAGCCTCCGAGACCTCGGCGGCCGCCTGAAGCCGGCGCCCGGTTGGTCATGGCGGTCCCTGGTCCTCGAGCAGGACCTGGTGCTGACGCCGGACGAAGGCAAGGCCCTGATCGCGCAGGACGAGCTCGGGAACACCTACGACCGGGTCGGGGGCCCATTCAGCAACTACAAGCCGTGAGAGGGGTTCTGTCGGGGACAACGTTGTCGGCGAGGTCCATCAAGGGGGACTCATGGTCATCCCGGCGATCACGGCGTTGGCGATCAGGCACTTCAAACACGACACGCCGGAGGGGGAGCTCGAACCGAAGCACCCGGCCGTCAGGTTCGTGCTGGCGGCCTGGAACGACGGTGACTTCAGCGAGGCCGCAGAGCACGTCGCGCCGGACCTGACGATCCACATGAACGGCTTCGCCTTCGAACCCGACGGTGACGTCGACGGGCCGACGATGGCGAGGCAGAGCATCGAGTACTGGCGCACGATCGCGCCCGACATCAAGATGAAGCTCCTGCGGGAGATCAGGCAGAAGGACGACATCGCGATCGAATGGCTCGTCACGGGGACCCACACCGGCGAGATAGCCGACCTGCCGGCGAGCGGGAACCCGATCGAGCTGCGAGGCTCCGCGTTCCTAACGCTCGAGAACGACAAGGTCGTCGATGCGGCAACGGCCTTCGATGCGCTGGCGCTCGTGGTCCAGACGGGGGCGACCGAGCCGCCGGCGTGGTGGCCGGGACGTGCGTCCCCATGAGGGCGCGGGTCACAGTGAACTCCTGGCCGTGGGAGGAGGGATAGAGGTCAGTCGAGCCAGTCTCGAAACCCGATGATGAGCCGATAGCGAATCGGGTCAACAAGATCGACTTCAAGGTCGGCGAGGATCTGCTCCTTGCACGGCTCCGGCTAACCGAGATGTGCAAGGCGACGGAGGCGGTATCCCTCGATCAGGAGCAGGCTCCCTCCGATCAGCCCCCACACCGCGAGCGCGATCGTAAGCACACGGACGTTTCCTTCTTGCGTGAAGAACAAGATGACGCCGAGGACTACCTCGATGGAGCCGAGGGCGAGCCCTCCGAAGGTCCAGCGCCTGCCGGTCCGTCGCTCGATCTCGAACGCTCCGAACAACCGAAGTGACCCCATGAGCACTGCCGCGACCCCCAACACATCGATCAAGGTGCCCGGCGAAATCAGGTGCTGCAACGGCTGTCTGAGCAAGACCAGCACGGCCGCGACGACGCTCGCGCTGCCGGCGGCCAGTCCGACCCGCGAGCCCTGCAGCCACCGCACGGTGACCGCCCATCGGAGGGTCAGGAGGCCACTCAGCAACCAGTACGCGCCAAGGAAGTTGGCCAGCATCGCGCGGTCGTTCGACGTGAACAGGACCGCACCCCCGAGTATCAGGGAGAAGATGCCACGGACGACCGCGATCCACCAGAACCGACCCAGCCTGATCTGAGGGTCGTCCACCTCACGGTCGTGATCCGCCACACCATCCCTCGACGGCTTCTCGCCCTCCCGCCTCACGTCGACCTGACGACCGGGTTGTCAACGGCAGTCTTGGCGGGCGTCGCCGCGCCAAGACTGCCGCCTCGTCGGGCACCTGTCCGGCGCCGAGCTGCGCCGCCGTCTTGGATCTGCCGGAAGCCGAACACCGGGGGTGCCTTCTTCTACGCGCTTCTGACGCTCCGATCCTGCACGAGGTAGGCAGTGATGATCGCGGCTGGGAAGAAGAAGAGGCTGAAGATGAAGTACCCGATGAAGCTGTGGCCCTTGCGGCCAGCTACCCGCGCGGGCCAGAAGGCGATCGCCACCCAGATAATGATGGCGATCGTCCACCAGATCCACGAAGCCACAGACGCCGCTACCATCCAATCCCCCTCACAAATCGATCTCGGAATGACCCGCAGTTTGACGACGAGTTATGCGGACGGGTCCTTCTCCGCCGCCTGCAGAGCCGCTTCATCGACCACGTCGTGGCTCGAGGTCGCTCCGCCCAGCTCTGTTAGCCGCTCCTGGACCGTGCGCCCATCCTCGATCCTGGCCAGCACACCTACAGCCGCCTTGCCGGCGGCGAGGTCGGCGGAGATCCGCGCTTTGTCCTCTTCGCTGAGCTTCAGCCCTTTGTGATGGAGTCCCCCGGCGGCCGTGCCGCCGATGATGCCGACCCCCATGGCCGCGGGACCGAGCACGAGCAAGCACGCGCCGATCCCCGCACCGGCGCCCCAGCTTCGAGCACCGACCTTCTCCTCCTTGAGATTGCCAGCGGCGTCGAGGACCAGGATCCCGACCGCGTCACCGGAGGTGGTTCCGGAGTCCTTGAGCGACGTGGCCGCCGCATCCGCCTTCGCCTCATCGGCGAAGAAGGACAGCACGAGCTGTTTCTCTGCCATGGCTACTCCCCCCATTCCGCGGTGCCTCCGACATCGGCCCGCCACCGGTAACGATGGTCGCCCCGGGGACAGGAGGCATCATCCAAATCAGATGATTCGAGTTCGCGCGTCGGTGTGGTTCCTTCGTCCAACGTGTGAGCCCGTTGATCCGCGTTCGCCCCAGCGTTCTGAGGGCGTGCCCGAGGGCTCGACTGTGGGGGCGATCACGCTCCGACGGCGAGGAGAGATTCACCGTCTTGAACGATGCGAAAACGCGCGCCGATGCAGTGTTCGGTGACGGATCCTGGTCGCCCGCCGATGGGATGACCGGTCGACGGTCGCCTTGACGCACGGCTCCGCATCGGACGTGTCGCCACCCGCCGATGGATGCATCGACGGGCTCACGTGCGAGCGAACTAGTGGATCCGGATCGACCGCTCGCATCGTCGCAAGGACCCAGGTTGCGTCGTCCTTTTCATCCCGGCCGGATGATGTCGCACGCACTCCTTCGCGCTGGGATAGGGCATAAGGCCGAAACGAGCGGTCGGACGAGCCGCGCTGGCCTGGCACGTCTCGCGGTCGGAGGAGGGAGGCTCCGATGTCCAGCAGGGTGAACCACCGAGGGAAGGAGCGAAACGATGAGCCAAGGAACGTCTGAAACGCCGGTCATGGATCTGCTGACGACCATGACGGCCGCCTCGATCGAGGCATCGAACCTCGATCCACGGTCGTTGATGCTCGTGCGCATCGCTGCGCTGGTCGCGGTGGATGCGCCACCGGCCTCGTACCTGTTGAATCTCGGTGCGGCGGCGGAGGCGGACGTCGACGTGGAGCAGGTCCGAGACGTGTTCCTAGCGATCGCGCCCATCGTCGGAACCGCGCGCGTGGCCTCGGCGGCGGGCAAGATCGTTCGCGCGCTCGGCCTCGCCGACCTCGCGATCGAACTCGAGGTCGCCGAGGAAGACGAGTCCAACATGTGAGGCGAGCCGCTCGCGGGCGCAGGCGCGGATCTGCTGGGTAACGACCCATGCGGGAGACCGGCGTCGGCTACTGGCGGGCCATGTGCGCGCGCAACTCGGCCTCGGGATCCTGGATGAGGTCGCCGCTCACATCCACCGTCACGCTCCGCAGGGTGCCGGTGAACCTGAACGGGCTCCTATAGTCGTCGGTGACCGCGGAGCCGGAGTTGACTCCGCACGTCAGGGCGCCTGGGTTCAACACGAACGGGGTCGTCACGGGCGCCTCGGCGTCCCCGACCAGATCGCCGTCCACATAGAGCTGGAGCCTTCCAGGTGCGCCCCTGCCCTGCTCCATGTCGGGCTCTCCCGTCGGCTCGAACTCGAACCTCAGCTCATGCTCGCCGATGGGCACCGGAACATCCGACTCGACCTTGTACGTCTCGCGCCCGACGTAGTTGTGGACATAGTGAAGCTTGCCGTCCTTGAGGAAGAACGAGTAGCCGCCGGCCGCGGTTCCCTGGCACAGCAACACTCCCTCCGCACCGCCTTCGGGGATCAAGACCTGTGCGGAGATGCTGTGCGGTCGGTTGAGCACCCGCGGTCCCGCGAAGAACGGGATGGATTGCGTGCCGGGTCGATACGTGTACCGATCACGAGGTAAGGCGACGAGAGGCTTCTCGGCCACCATGCGGGCGAGACCGCTCCCGTCGATGGGCATGACGTCGTACTTCCCGGCCTCGACGTACCACGTCGCGATCATCTCGATCAGCTTGCCCCGATTCTCGGCGCCGACGTCGTGGTTCTCCGCGAAGTCTTCTGCGACGTGGTACAGCTCCCATCCCGTCGCGTCGAGCTCGGAAAGCTGAGCCGACGAGATCGGGTTGCCGAACCCCGTTCCGGCTTCCGTGAAGGACGGCCCCGGCCAGGGGCAGACGGCCCGCCAGCCGTCGTGGTAGAGGGCGCGGTGACCGAGCATCTCGAAGTATTGGGTGTGTCGGTTGCTCGGCGCGGCGCCGTCGTCGAGGGTGTGCGCGAAGCTGACGCCGTGCAACGGTGCCTGGGTGACCCCCCTGATCGCGGAGGGGGGCTCGATGTCCAGCAGGTCGAGAACGGTCGGGACCATGTCGATGATGTGCGTGTACTGGGCGCGAACCTCGCCCTTAGCCCTGACGCCCTCGGGCCACGAGACGATGAACGGATCGCAGGCACCTCCCCGATAGGTCTCGCGCTTCCAGCGGCGGAACGGCGTGTTGCCCGCCCACGTCCAGCCCCATGGGTAATGGTTGAAGAGCCTAGGGCCGCCGATCTCCTCGATGTGTCGAAGGCTCTCCTCGAGCGGCTCCTGGGCGTTGTTGAAGAATTGCGCCTCGTTCGTCGTCCCCGTGGGGCCGCCCTCCGCGCTCGCCCCGTTGTCCGAGATGACCATGACCAGCGTATCGTCGAGTTCACCGATCTCCGTCAGGAACTCGAGCAGCCGCCCGACCTGGTGGTCGGTGTGGGTGAGGAAGCCGGCGAACACCTCCATGAAACGACTGAACAGCCGTCGCGCATCGGGCGGAAGCGAGTCCCATTCGGGCACGTCCGGATCGTGGCGCGACAGCTCGGCGTCGGCCGGCACGACGCCGAGCTCCTTCTGGCGCGCGAACGTCTTCTCCCGATAAGCGTCCCAGCCGTCGTCGAAGACACCGTCGTACCGGTCTGCCCACTCCTTGGCCACATGGTGCGGAGCGTGCGTCGCGCCGAAGCAGAGGTGGAGGTAGAACGGCTTCTCGGGATCGACCTGCTTGGCGTCGGCGATGAACTCGATGGCCTTGTCGACGAGATCCTCGCTGAGGTGATAGCCCTCCTCGGGGGTCCTCGGCGGCTCGACCTGGTGGTTGTCGTACACGAGGTCCGGGTACCACTGGCTCGTGTCGCCCCCGAGGAACCCGTAGAAGCGCTGGAACCCGCGGCCCAGCGGCCAGCGATCGAACGGCCCCGCCGCGGTCTCCTGGTTGCTCGGCGTCAGGTGCCACTTGCCCACCATGAAGGTGCTGTAGCCGTGCTCGACGAGCATCTCCGACAGCATCCCGTTCTCGAAGGGGATGATGCCGTTGTAGCCGGGGAAGCCCGACGCGAGCTCGGTGATGCACGCCATCCCGTTCGCGTGGTGGTTGCGTCCCGTGACGATGCACGATCGGCTCGGCGAGCAGAGCGCGGTGGTATGCATGTTGTTGTAGCGCAAGCCGTTCGCCGCGAGGGCATCGAGGTTCGGCGTCTCGATCGGACCCCCGTAGCAGCCGAGCTGCCCGAACCCCGTGTCATCGAGGACGATGAACAGGACGTTGGGCGCTCCCGGGGCCGCACGCACGGGCGCGGGCCATGCCGGAGTGGATTCCTCGGCCGTTCGCCCGATCACCCCTGGGAACGCGATCCCGGTGCCGTACTCGACGATCCCCATGTCCGTCTCCTTCCTTCGCGGTTCGATCCAGCGGCTCAGACGAACGAGCGTTGCCGGAGCCATCGCATCCCGTACGCCCCCCAGATCGGTGGGAGGTAGAACGTCACGAGCCGGAACGCGATCGCGGTCGACATGGCGACGGCGCTGGGGATCCCGATGGCCTCCAACCCGGCCGTGTAGCCGGCCTCGGCGACGCCCATCCCACCGGGGACGGGCATGAATCCGGCGAACAGGCTCACGAAGGTGTTCACGAGGATGAGCTGCGCGAGCGTGGCGCTGTGCCCGAACGCCTTCAGGCAGATCCCGAGGATGATCGCGAGCAGCACCTGCGCCGCGAAATTGCCACCGAACAGGAGCGCGATCTTCTTCGGATGACGCAGGACGCGGAGCGCGACGGCGGCCTCGGAGCGCTGATCTCGGATCTTCGCCCGGTAGCGAGGCCACGCCTCCTTGATCGTGGCCCGGTAGCGGGGGACCGCGAGCCCCATGATGATGGCGGCCAGCAGCAACGCGACCAGCAGCACCCAGACCTGGCTCGACGAGTCGCTCGAACCGCTCGATCCGGAGGACGAACCGCCGGACGTATCGAGGGTTCCGGCGAGGCCCGTGGCCATGATGATGACGATCAACAGGATCTGGATCGTGAAGCCGCTGACGCTGTCGACGAGTCCGATGGAGGTCGCGCCGCCCACCTCGATGCCCATGCGCTGGAAGAACCGGATCTCGAGCGCGATCCTGGCCGCCGAGCTCGGCACAGCGAGGGCGATGAACTGGATCGCGTACTGGAGCATGAGGACCGGCCCATAGCGCACCGGATGGATCGACGCGCCGATCGTCGAGAACGCCTGGAAGACCTGCACGATGGGAGTGAGCAGGAGCGCCAGCAAGAGCCAGGTCTTGTCCGCGCTTTGGAGCTCGTCGACCAGTTGCTGGAGATCGACCCCCGCGAGCGCCGCGATGATCGCATACGCGAAGACAGCGATCAGGACCACGATGAGGACGGACCGAACGGTGACGCGCCGGATCCGTTCGAGCTTGGGAGGGTCGATGCCGGTGGCTGCGGCCGCCGCCTCCCGCAGTTCCTTCAGGGACCAGTCCGCGTCCTTGACGTCGTGCATCGTCAGCCGGTCGAAGACGGCCGGCTGCAGGAAGGGGAGCACCTCGGCGAACGTCTCATCGCCGAGGGAGGCGCGCGCGGCGGAGATCGCCCGGTCCTGTCCCACGGCGAGGGCGGTCGTGACCAGGACCTGGGCGCGGTCGGTCATGAGCGCAGGTTGGGTGGCCGCGATCGTCGCCTTGCCGAAGTCGGTGAGCGCGAGTGAACCATCCGCCCGAACCCTCAGGCGCATCCCGTCGATCTGCCCGTGCGCCAGTCCCAATCCATGGAGCCGTTCGGCCATGTCCCAGGCGGCCCGCAGCAGTCCGTCCTCGACCTCCGCGGGGTCGAGGGAGTCGAACGAGCGGGCCGTCGCCTCGCTCACGAGGAGCGCGTCGCCCTCGGCGGCGGTCCCGGCGGCGACTACGGGCATCACCTGCACGCCGCCCCGCTCGGCCATCAGAGTCAGGAAGGCCTCGTGCTCGACCAGCTGTAGCCGGCTGGCACCCAGATGCGGTGACTCTCCACGGTGCCAGAGCGCGGACCAGGTCGACGCGAGCAACTGACCATCCCACGCATCACGCCCGTAGACCTTCACCAGCAGGGATCGCCCGTCCGATGCGGTGGCCGTCGCGAGGGCGACCCCGCGTGGTTCGAGCGGCGCCTGCCGCAGGCCGGTCGCCTCCACACCGATCTCGTCGAGGGCCGCGGCGACCTGATCCAGGGTCAGGCGACCGGCGGGGGAACCGACCAGCAGGTGCACGATCGCGGCGGATCCGATCCCGACGATGAACCCCGTCAGGACGCCGATCGGGAGGGTGACGCCGAGGGCGATACCCGCGAAGGCCCCCGCAACGATCACGGCGCGCCCGAAGAAGCGCAGGGCGTGCGTCATGTGGGGAGATGCCACCACGACGACGGCGGTCGCCATCGCCAGCCGAACCGCCAGGTAGACGGGTGGCCCCTTCGACGCGATGAGGGACCCGAGGCTGTCCGACCAGTCGGTGCCCGACAGCTTCCCGACGAGCAGGGCGAGACCGAGGGTCAGGCCTGCGGCGAACAGCTCGTCGAGCAGCAGCCGCTTCCGACGGTGTCCGACGAGCGCCATGATCATGAGGACGATCGCCCAGATGATCAGGAGGTCCCAGGCGAGCTCCCAGAACCAGCCGAACAGGCCGGGGAGCTCCTTCACGAGGTTCGTGATGTTCGTGTCGAACGTCGTGGGTCCCGGTGCCGGGATCGAGAGGACGAGCACAACGAGGATGGCGACGATCAGGAGCACGACGTCGGTGGGCCGACGGGCCCTCGGTGCGTCGCTCGCCGAGGAGAAGACGCGGATGCCGATGCCACGGTGCTCGCGAGGCGCGACGACCTTCGGGCCGTCCGATGCCGGCTCCGGGGCCCCGTCTCCTTCCGTCACCGTCCCCGATGTTCCCATGCGCCCCCCGCGCTCGGTCCGCCCCGGCTACGTGACCTCGTCGCTCGGGCTCGCCTGGGCGGCTCCGGCCCGGGCCCGATAGGCCTCGACGGCGTCCTCCACCGTCGGGAAGAAGGCATCCTCGCCGACGAGCTTCGTGATGCCGTACCGATCCAGCTGTGCCCTGACGGGTGCCTCCACCGCCGCGAACACCAGGCGCAGGCCCCGCTCCTGGATCATCGCGTGGACCCCGATCAAGGTTTCGCCCGCCGCCGTGAGGAACCGAGCAGCGCGAAGACCGCGATCGGGATCAGGATCGTGTACAGGCGCGTGATGACCGGCATGCCGGCGATCTTGGCGTACCCAATGACCTCAGGGATCCCGAGGGCGGCCAGCGTGACGCCGGCCGCGACCGCCGGCCCGATCCGGGCCTGATCGATCGGAACGATCCCCTGGAGCACGGGGAGCCGGCGTTTCCCGGTGCGCGTCAACGGATGCTCCTCCCTCGTCGACCTGCCGGCATCACATCCGCCGGCCTGGTCCGTCGCATCACCCTCGCCGGATGAAATGCTCCCCGCGTGACCGCCGAAGGATAGCCTGCAGCCCGATCCGGCGATATCGGCTGAGAGCAGCAGGGATCCGAGGTCCAAGCGTCCGATCCGGTCCGCGATTTCAACCCATCGGGATGTTGTCGGTTCGACCAGCCGCCGCTTGGCTGGCTCCGTCGGCAGCCGAGGTCGAAGCCATGGATGCATCGCAGCGTTCCGTTCACCCCCCACATCCGGCCGATGCCTTCTCCCAGGAGGGTGCACATCCGCCGTTCGTCAGCCCGGTGGAGGAGGGGGCGACGCTCGAGGTGAGGTGGATCCGGCGCGGTGCCCTCACGGCCCCGATGGTCGAATGGTTCGGGGCCCTCGGCGAGGACGACGAGACGCGCGAGGACGTCTACCTCGTGGGTGAGAGCATCCGCGGCCTTTCGGTGAAGATCCGTGGAGGCGCTCAACTGGATCTCAAGGTCGCCCAGGGGACCCGGGGCATCCTCGACGTGGAGGGGCGGGCGGAGGGCGAGATCGAGTCCTGGCAGAAGTGGGCATTCCCGCTGCCGTCGGCGCTCGCAGGGGACATCGCGTCGCCGGGATGGGTCACCGTCCGCAAGATCAGGCACATCCGCCGGTTCTCCCACGCGGATGTTGTGCCGGCAGAGCGGGCGCTCGACGGGATCGATGCTCCCTGGTGCGCGGTCGAACTCACGGACGTGTCCGTGGACGATGAGCCATGGTGGACGCTGGGCTTCGAGGCTACCGGTCCTGCGGAGGCGTTACAGGGAACGATCGACGCGGCCGCCGCGCTGGTCTTCGGCGATCGCATCCCCGACACCGAGGAGCTCACGGCGGCCGACTCGACGTCCTACACCGACTGGCTCCGCACCCGACTGCCTGGCGGAGCACGGCACGGGTGACCGATCCGACCGGTTCGGCCCCGCGGTCACGTTCGGGCGGCGGAGGATTCATCCCTTCTAGGTGATGATGTCTCTTGCATCGAGTGGTGGCATCCAGGGGATCGATCGAGGTCAACCTGGAGAGGTAGCGCCGTGGTCGCGAAGAGGATCCCGCATCCGAGCGTGGATGAACGACGAGCGAAGGGCAAGGAGGCTCGCGAGCGCACGCCCCTCTCGGCTCATTCGGGATGGGAGCCGGCGGCCGATCGGCCGGACCCAGTCGCGTTGCTGGAGGCGCAGAACACGGCACGCGAGCCCGACCTGGTGCCCGTCCGCCATGGGCGGATGATGGTCTCCCCGTTCACCTTCTACCGAGGCGCGGCCAAGATCATGGCCGCCGACCTCGATGGGACGCCGACGGCCGGGCTCCGCGTCCAGCTCTGCGGCGATGCTCACCTATCGAACTTCGGGGTCTTCGCGTCGCCGGAACGTGTGCTGTTGTTCGATCTCAACGACTTCGACGAGACGCTCCCCGGGCCGTTCGAGTACGACGTCAAGCGCATGGCGGCGAGCTTCACGATCGCGGCACGCAACAACGGCTTCTCCGGCGAGGACACGGAAGCGGTGACCATGCGCTCGGTGAACGCGTACCGGAAGGCGATGCAGGGGTTCGCCGAGATGCGGACGATGGACGTGTGGAACTCGCGCCTGTCAGCGGACGAGATCTTGGAGGCCGCCCGGAACGTGGCGAAGGGCAAGCGTGCTCTCAAGGAAGAGAAAGGGGCCGAGAAGGCGGCCGCGAAGGCGCGCACCCGGGACAGCCTCCAGGCATTGTCCAAGCTCGGCGAGATGGTCGACGGGCGCTACCGGATCGTGAGTCAACCCCCGATCGTCATCCCGATGCGCGAGCTCGCCGACCATTACAGCGTCTCCCCGGACGAGATCGAGGAGGTGATCCACGAGCAGTTCCGCGGGTACCGCTCCACGCTCCAGGACGACCGGCGTCATCTGCTCGAACGGTTCGAGGTCGTCGACATGGCGCGGAAGGTCGTCGGCGTCGGCAGCGTCGGTACGCGCGCGTTCATCGTCCTGCTCCAAGGTCGCGATGAGCAGGATCCGCTGTTCCTGCAGGTCAAGGAGGCGACGGCCTCGGTGCTGGAGGACCACCTCCCGCCGAGTCGCTACAAGCAACATGGAGAGCGCGTGGTCCAAGGGCAACGCCTGATGCAGGCGGCGAGCGACATCTACCTCGGCTGGACCAGGGGGGCGGAGGCCGACCGCTACTTCTACTGGCGCCAGCTGCGCGACATGAAGGGCTCAGCCGATGTCGAGAACATGGCGACGGATGGACTCACGCTCTACGCGCGCATCTGCGGGTGGACGCTCGCGCGGGCCCACGCTCGCTCCGGCGACGCGATCACGATCGCGAAGTACCTGGGCAAGGGCGACGCGTTCGACCGGTCGATCACCGATTTCTCCACGCGCTACGCGGACCAGAACGAGCGGGACTTCCAGGCGTTCCTCGGCGCGGCCAAGGGCGGAAGGGTCCCGGTCCTCGAGGGCGTCTAGCCAGCCCTTCGGTTCGAGGTCCGCATGGCGGCGATCCGCTTCCTGCCGATGGATCGCGTTCGAGGGATCGGCACGATGACGATCGGAGTCGCCGCTCCATTGACGCCGGGTCCCCGCGTGGGGTGAGATGCCGGCTCGCCGCCCATGACGGTTGGGTTCGTCGGTCGGTCGGGGAGGCCGGACGATCAGGGCCGGTCGGGTCCCCCGGCCGACGGAGAGGAGGGATGAGGTAGGTGGCCTCGGGGCGATCCGGAATCGGCCGAGCAGAGGCCTCGACCACCCCCGCGAAGGCTGGGCTCGTCCTGTTGGCGCTCATCCTCGTGGCGGCGGTCGCCAACCTGAACCTCGCAGTCGCCAACGTCGCCCTGCCGTCGATCGGGGCGGCGTTCGATTCCTCCCAGACCACGCTGAACCTGATCGCCGTCGCCTACTCGCTCGGGCTCGCGGCCTCCGTCCTGTGGTTGGGTGCCCTCGGCGACCGGTACGGACGCAAGCTGATGCTCGTCCTCGGGACGACGTTGGCGATCCCCTTCGCGCTCCTCGCCGCCTACGCCCCGAGCGATTCGATCCTGTTCGTCGCACGTCTCGGCGGCGGGCTCTCCGCGGGGATGTCCTTCCCGACCACCCTGGCCCTGATCACCGCGCTCTGGTCCGGCCCCGCGCGCACCAAGTCGATCGCGTTGTGGTCGGGCATCGGCGGAGCCATCGCGGCGCTGGGGCCGCTGCTCTCGGGCCTGCTGCTCGAGGACTTCTGGTGGGGTTCGGTCTTCCTGATCACGCTGCCGCTCGCGGTCGTCGCGCTGCTCCTTGCGGGTCGTCTGGTCCCGGCCCACGTGAACGAGGCGACCGACCCCGTCGACAACCTCGGCGGCATCTTGTCCATGCTGCTCGTCGGCGCCTTGATCCTCGGCATCAACTTCGCGGCCGTGCCGAACGAGGGAGCCCTCGTGGCCGGCCTCGCGATCATCGCGGTCGCCGCGGGGATCGGGTTCGTCATCCGGCAGCGGCGGGCCGCCAGCCCTCTCTACGATCTGCACATCGCCGGACGACGGGTGTTCTGGGTGGCCGCCTGCGCCGGGATCATCGTGTTCGGCTCCCTGATGGGTGCGATGTTCGTCGGCCAACAGTTCCTCCAGGACGTGCTCGCCTACTCGACCCTGGATGCGGGGCTCGCGATCTTGCCCGCGGCGTTCCTGATGGTGCTCGTCGCGCCGCGCTCGGCAAAGGTCGTCGAGGCGAAGGGGGCTCGCTTCACGTTGCTCACCGGGTACGTGTTCTGCCTGCTCGGGTTCCTCACGATGCTCCTGCTCTGGAACGAGGGGACCCCGTACTGGGAGGTCGGGCTCGGCTACGCGTTCATCGGCGCCGGGGTCGGCTTCGCCGGGACGCCGGCCTCGCACTCGCTCACCGGCTCGGTTCCCGTCGAGCGCGCGGGGATGGCGTCCGGGACGGCCGATCTCCAGCGCGATCTCGGCGGGGCGATCATGCAGTCGATCTTCGGGGCGCTGCTGGCGGCCGGCTACGCCGCGTCCTTCACCGCGGCGATCGCCGCCTCTCCGGACGCGCACAAGGTCTCGAACAGCGTGGAGGCCCAGCTGACCAAGTCGTTCGCGGGTGCCGAGGCGATCGCCCAGCAGTACCCGAAGTACGCGGACCAGATCACCGCAGCGGCGCAGGCCTCGTTCCTTTCCGGGGACCAGTGGGCCTACACGGCGGGGATCGTCGCGGTGCTGCTCGGGGCCGCACTCGTCTTCTTCATGTTCCCGAGGGAGGACGATGAGGAGCGGTTGCTGGCCGAGTACCACGCGACGGACGCGAGGAAGGACCCGTCGCGCTGGATCACAGGTACTGATGCTGTTTGAGCCAGCGCGTCGCGAACGAGCCCCAGATGGGCGGTAGGTGGACCGTCACCAGCCGATAGGCGATCGCAGTCGACATGGCCGCCGTGTTCGGGACCCCGAGCGCGACCAGGCCGGCCGTGAGCGCGGCCTAGGATACGCCCATCCCCCCCGGCACGGGCATGAAGCCCGCGAACGGATCCGGATGTCGGCGCGGCGGAGGGCGCGCAGGTCCAGCTTCGTCAGGCGACCGCCGCTCCCGGCGTCCGAGACTCGATCGCCCTGCGTCGCCGTCCCCGATGCCCCCACGCGGCCCCCGTTTGGTCTCCGGGTCCTGTGACTACTCTCGCGCCAGCATCGCGACGGCCTGGCGTTCGAGGTCCAGGTACGGCTCGCCGCTCACGTCGACCGCGACCCGCTTGATCGTGCCGCCCGTGAACGTGTACGGCGAACTGCCCGGGTAGTCGTCGGTGACCGCCTCACCGCTGTCGCGTCCCACGCACAGACCCTCGCCTGCGAGCGAGAAGTAGCCGGGCTGGGTCTTGATCCGGCCCTCGCCGACCTTCGTGTCGCCGTGGTACAGCGACAGGATCCCGGTCGCCACGTTCGGCGGGTCCTCGCCGTCCTTGTCGAACGCGGCCGACAGGATCAGGTCCTCGCCGGTCGGGATGTCCTCCGATCCCACGATGTGCTGTTCCATCACGCCGACGAAGTTGTAGACGTAATGGAGGCGGTCGTCCTTGACGTAGAGCGCGTGCCCGCCGAAGCGAGCTCCGTGGGCGAACAGGACGCCCTCGACGCCGGGAGCCGGGATATCCACGAGCGCCCCGATCACATATGAGCGGTTGCGGATGTTGACGGACTGGGTCTCGGGAACGTCCGCGGTATCCGGGAAGTAGACGTACCGGTCGCGCGGCGGGGAGAGCAGCGGTCTCGGCGTGAGGAGGATCTCGAGCGCCGAGCGGTCGTCGAGCGGGAAGACCTCGTTCCTGCCCGCCTCCGCGTACCACAGGTTCTGGAGCTCCCGGAGCTTCTCGGGGCTCTCGGCGGCGAGGTCGTGCAGCTCGGAGCGGTCGACGTCGGTGTGGTACAGCTCCCACTCGTCGGCGTCGAAGTGGCTCCAGCCGGCGATCGTCGGGTGGGTCGTGATCGCCTTCCAGCCCTCGTGCCAGATGCCTCGCGAGCCGAGCATCGAGTAGAACTGCGTGGTCCGCTTCGACGTCGCGGACGCATCGTCCAGGCTGGAGCGCATGCTCACGCCGTCGAACCGGCTCTGGACGTGGCCCTTGATCCGCTCCGGAGGCTCGATGCCGAGGCAGTCCAGCACCGTCGGGACCAGGTCGATCGCGTGGTGGTACTGGGTCCGGAGCTCGCCGCGGGCCTTCATGCCGGCCGGCCACGAGACGATGCACGCGTCGGAGGTCCCCCCGTTGAACTCGTAGCGCTTCCACATCTTGAACGGCGTGTTGAAGGCCATCGCCCAACCGTTCGAGTAATGGTTGTAGGTCTTCGGACCCCCGAGCTCGTCGAGCATGTCGAGGTTCGCCTGGATGTCCTCGGGAACGCCGTTGAAGAACAGGTTCTCGTTCACCGAGCCCTCGGGACCCCCTTCGCCGCTCGCCCCGTTGTCCGAGACCAGGATGATGATCGTGTTGTCGCGCTCTCCCGAGAACTCCAGGTAGTCGAGCAGCCGGCCGATGTGGTGATCCGCGTGCGCGAGGAAGCCCGCGTACACCTCCGCCATGCGGGAGAACAGCCGCTTCTCGGCGTCGGACAGGGAGTCCCACGGCTTCGTGACGTCGAGGGCCGGGAAGGGCTTCCCGTCGGGGCCCGTGCGGGTCTCGGTGGTCCCGATCGGGTTGATCGGCGGGAGCTCGGTCTCCGGCGGGACGATGCCCATCTCCTTCTGGCGCGCCAGGGTCTGCTCGCGCATCGCTTCGTAGCCGTCGTCGAACCGACCCGCGAACCGTTCGCTCCACTCCTTGGCCACGTGGTGGGGGGCGTGCGCCGCGCCCGGCGCGTAGTACAGGAAGAACGGCTTGTCCGGCGCGATCGCCTTCGCGTCCTTGATGAACTCGAGGGCCTTGTCGGTGATGTCGTCAGTGAGGTGGTACCCCTCCTCCGGGGTTTTCGGGGGGTTGACCGGGTGGTTGTCGTAGACGAGCTCCGGGTACCACTGGTTCGTCTCGGCGCCCAGGAAGCCGTAGAAGCGCTCGAACCCACGGCCGGTCGGCCAGTTGCGGCGGGTCGAGGCGAGGTTCATCTCGTCGGTGGGGCACAGGTGCCACTTGCCGACGATGTATGTGTTCCAACCGAGCTCGCCCAGGATCTCGGAGAGCATGCCGTTCTCGGGCGGGATCGTGCCGCTCGCGTTCGGGAACCCGGACGCTCCCTCCGTGATGCACGCCATCGAGTTGCGGGTGTGGTTCCGCCCGGTCAGCAGGCAGGAGCGCGTGGGCGAGCAGAGCGCCGTCGTGTGGAACTGCGTGTAGCGGACGCCCTGGTTCGCGATTCGGTCGATGTTCGGGGTCTCGATCGGACCGCCGTAGGTGCTCATCGCCGAGAAGCCCACGTCGTCGAGCACGATGTAGATGACGTTGGGGGCGCCGTCGGGCGCCTTCGGCGGCTCGAACGGCGACCAGTCCGGCTCCGAGTCCCTGATGTCCATGTTGATGGTGCCCTTGAACGGCGTCGCCATGCATAACCCTCCTTCAGATCCGATCCCCGACCCCGCGCCTCCGCGATCCGAGGCGCTAGATCCCCGACTTCACTTCGATCCGTCCCTTCGCGGCCGCGTCGCTCAGCGCCTTGTGGTCCCGATCGTTCTGGTCGGCGTAGGCCTCGGCGAACGCCGCGATCGCCCGGTCGAACGTGTCGCCGCTCCCGAGGTAGGCGCCGATCGCGATCCGGTCGCCCGATCGAGCGTGAGCGCGGGCGAGCGTCCGAGCGCAGATCTGGCCGTAGACGCCCATCGCTTGCGGGTTCATCGCCTCGGGCGGCCACGAACCCTTCCAGTCGCGTAGCTGCCGGATGTAGAAGTCGCGGGTCTCGCCCGACAGATCTTTGGCACGCTCCCATCCAAGGAAGATGTCGCTCGCGGCCTGCATGAGCCGCTGGCCTTCGACCACGCGCTGACCCTGATTCTGATACTGGCTCTTGCCGACGAAGGGCGCGAGCACCGAGGCCTGGGCCTCCTTGGCCTGCAGGAAGAGTGGATCGGCGTCGTCGCGGCCGAGCATCAGGACGATCCACGCGCGGGTTCCCACGCTGCCCACCCCGACAACCTTGTGCGCCATGTGGACGAAGCGGAAGTCTTCGAGCAGGTGTCGGCGATCGCCGAGGAGGCTCCTGCGATACGTGCGCAGGAGCTCGTGGATGCCCTTGTTGAGCTGGGCGGCCACGTCGGCCGAAAGCATCTCTTCGACCGGAACGATCAGCGGCGGGTCGCTGATGATCCGCGGCTCGCCGTCCACGACGTGCGTCAACTTGTCGAACGCCTGCATGCTGTCTTTGGTCCGTGCCTTGCTCACCATCTTCTCGGCGTCCGCCAGGGACTTCTTGTCGAGCAGGGCACGTATGCGCGGCAACCCCTCCTGCACCTGCAGGCGCGAGTACCAGACGTCGAGGTTGCGCATCGCGGCGAACTCACGCATCGCCGTTCGATAGTCGCGGACAGACGTGGTGACGACGTCGCGGCGCTCGGCCTCGGAGAACCCGTTGGCCCGTCCCGCGACCGCCAGGCTCGTCGCGAGGCGCTTCACGTCCCACTCCCACGGGCCCGGAAGGGTCTCGTCGAAGTCGTTGATGTCGAACAGGAGCTCGCGCTCGGGTGAGCCGAACACCCCGAAGTTCGACAGGTGTGCGTCACCGCAGGCCTGGACGTTGATCCCGGACCTCGGCGTCGAGGCGAGGTCGGCGGCCATGATGTAGGCCGCCCCCCGATAGAACGCGAAGGGCGAGGTCAGCATCCTGCCGTAGCGGATCGGCACGAGCTCGGGGACCCGCGACGTCGCCTGCTCCTCGAGGAGGTCGACGGGGTCGCGACGGTCCGATGGCGGGTCCCAGCCCGTGTGGCTCGAGCGAGGAACCTTCGCCCTGGCCGCCTTCCCCCGGGCCGTTCGCTCCGTCGGTGTCGAGTGGGCCACGGTGGCGGGCGGTCGAGCGCGATCAGACCCTGCCGTGCGGGAGCCCTCCGATGAGGTCTTCGGCGTGTCGTCCGTCGGCTGCCTCCTGTGCCGCCAGCAACCCTACGTCACAACGGTTCGGACGACCCGCTGCTCAAGGTCCGGGAACCGAGGGTTCAGTCGGTTTCCATGTTGCGTGAGCTGGTCGATCCAGGGAATCATCCTTTGGTGTGGTGCTCCTCGACACATGCAACGGTTGTGATGCGCGGCAGAGTGACACGCCGGTCCGATAAAGGGGAAGGGTGGTGATGTGAACCCCGAGTTCCTGTCCCGGCTGCAGTTCGCCCTGACCGCGAGCTTCCACTTCATCTTCCCGCCGATCTCGATGGGTCTCGGCCTGCTCATGGTCTGGATGGCGTGGAAGCACGTCCGGACCGGAGACCCCGTCTGGCGCCAGGCATCCTTCTTCTGGACCAAGGTGTACGGGTTGGTCTTCGCGCTCGGGATCGCGACCGGGGTCGTACAGGAGTTCGCGTTCGGGATGAACTGGTCGCAGTACTCGAGGTTCGTCGGCAACGTGTTCGGCAGCCTCCTGGCCGCGGAAGGCGTGTTCGCGTTCTTCCTCGAGGGTGGCTTCCTCGGGCTCATGCTGTTCGGCGGCGAGCGGCTGGGGCCGCGGATGTGGCTGCTCGCGACCTCCCTCGTCGTGTTCGGCGCGCACTTCAGCGCCCTGTGGATCCTGATGGCGAACTCGTGGATGCAGACCCCGCAGGGGTTCACGACCCACACGACGCAGTGGGGGAGCCAGGCGTTCATGACCGACTTCGGATCGATCGTGTTTACCCCGTCGTTCATCCCGCGATTGCTCCACACGTGGGCGGCGTCCTGGATGATCGGCGCCGCCCTCGTCCTGTCCGTCAGCGCCTGGTACCTGTTGAAGAACCGTCACCGCGAGTTCGCCAGGAAGAACTTCCAGGTGGCGATCAGGTTCTTCACGGTGATGGCCGTCCTCCAGGTGTTCATCTTCGGGGCCAACATGGCGATCGCGGTCACGAAGAATCAGCCGGAGAAGCTGGCCTCGATCGAGGGGAACTGGACGTCGGAGTCCTGCGCGCCCCTGTACCTGGTCGGCTGGGTCGATGAAGGCTCCGAGAAGACGTACGCCATCGGCGTCCCGTGCCTGCTGAGCCTCCTGTCGTACGGGAGCTTCGACGCCCCGGTCCCCGGCATCGAGAAGTTCCCCCAGAAGGACTGGGCCCCGGTGAACGTCGCCTTCCAGGCGTACCACCTGATGATCGACCTCGGGTTCCTCTTCCCCCTGATCGGCGTGGTGGGCTGGTTCGTCTGGCATCGGCGCAGGGGTGAGCGCATGCCCCGCTGGCTCTTGTGGATCTTCGTGTCGACGGTGTTCCTCACGGAGGTCGCGACGATCGCGGGATGGTGGACCGCGGAGGTCGGCCGGCAACCGTGGATCGTGTGGAACGTCCTGCGCACCGACGAGGCGGTCTCGCCGACCCTCAGCACGCCCGAGGTCTTCCTCTCCCTGGTGACGTTCGCACTCCTGTACGCGTTGCTGCTCGCGCTGTTCCTGTTCCTCCTGGACCGCAAGATCAAGCACGGGCCCGAGGAGCCGGAGCCGGAAGGACCCGGCGCGGGCCTGCCGGATACGTTCCGCGAGCTGTTCGGTCGAAAGGCCCAGGCACGCGCCTCCGGAGAGCTGGAGCTGGAGGACCATGTCGCTCGCTGACCTGTGGTACGTGCTGTTCGTCGCCATCATCGCCGGCTACCTGATCCTGGACGGGTTCGACCTGGGCGTCGGGATGCTCCACCCGTTCGCCGCGAAGGACGACCGCGAGCGACGCGTCATCCTGAACAGCATCGGACCGGTGTGGGACGGGAACGAGGTCTGGCTGGTCGTCGGTGGAGGCGTGCTGTTCGCCGCGTTCCCCGTCGTGTACGCCGCGCTGTTCTCGGGGTTCTACTGGGCCCTGATGCTCGTCCTGCTCACGCTGATCCTGCGGACCGTGGCGATCGAGTTCAGGAGCAAGCGCGAGGGCTCCGGCTGGCGATCGTTGTGGGACACCGTGTTCTCGGCCTCGTCGTACGGCCTGGCGCTGCTGCTCGGGGTGGCGTTCGGCAACGTGATCAGCGGGGTGCCGTTGAACGAGAACGGCGACGTCGAGATCGGCAGCATCCTGGACCTGCTCCATCCGTTCGCCATCTGGCTGGGCGTGACCACGATCGTCATGCTGCTGCTGCACGGCGCGCTGTACCTGAACGTGAAGACGGAGGGGGACATCCAGGCCCGGATCCGCCGGTGGATCCCGCGGTTCCAGGTCGCGTTCGCGCTCGTGGGCGCTGCGGCCGCCGTGTGGATCGCGGTCTCCGAGTACGGTGTGACCGACACCTACACCACCGACGTCTGGCCGATCGTGTTCCCGATCGGGGCGCTCGCGGCGTTCGTGACGATGGTGGTCATGGTGCGCCGGGGCCACGACGTGAAGGCGTTCTTCGCCAGCTCGGCGATGCTCGCCCTGCTGCTCGCGACCGTCGCCGCCGGCCTATACCCCAACATGCTGAAGTCCTCCACCAACGCGAGCTTCAGCATGACCGTGACCAACGCGGCGGCGGCATCGGAGACGCTGACCGTGATGCTCGTCGTGGCGATCATCGGCCTCCCGTTCGTGCTCCTGTACACGGCGGGGGTGCAGTACCTGTTCCGCGGCAAGGTGCAGCTGACCGAAAGCAGCTACTGAGGATCGCGCTCCCGCCTCACGGTGCCTCTGGGCGCTCGACCTCCGTGCGCAGGGCTCCCTGGGCTGCACCGGATCCGGCTCGGCCACCCCCGGACCCCCGAAGGACGAACGCCGCCCCAACGGCCAGCAGCGCGCCGAACAGCGGTCCCGCCACGTAGACCCAGTAATCGGTGAAGTTCGCCCCGACGAGGTCCGGGCCGAAGGTTCGTGCCGGGTTCATGGAGGCGCCGGAGATCGGGCTACCCCACAGGCCCGCGAGAGCGATGTAGGCGCCGACCCCGATGGCGCCAAACACACCTATGCTCTGCGCGCCGGACGCCGTCCCGAGGATCACGCTCACCAGCCCGAGCGTGAGGACCGACTCCATCAGGAACGCGTCGAGCGAGGAGTAGCCGGCCGCGGGGTAGTTGGAGCCGTACGTCGCCGATACGTGGATCACGGACTGGAGGAACCATGCGGCCAGCACGGCCCCGACGAGCTGCACGACGATGTACCCGGGTACCCTGCGCCACGGGAAGTCGCGACGGAGGGCGAAGGCGAGGCTGACCGCCGGATTGAGGTGGGCCCCGGAAACCTTGCCCATGAACAGGATGATCGCCATCACCATCAGGCCTGGCGCGACGACCGCAGCCGTGCGACTGATGGTGTCGGGGAAGGCTTGACCCATCATCCCGCCTCCAGCGGCGACGAGCACGAGGAAGAACGTCCCCAAGAGCTCGGAGAACAGCCGACGCCATTCCTGCTTGGGATCCTGGAAGTCCTCTATCGGCTGGATGACCTCGCGTTCGACCCATCTGTCGATCCGAGCGGTCGTCCCGGATGTGTCCTGCTGAGCCACGGCTCCTCCCTGGGCTC
>JBAVEY010000258.1:0-4575 GCA_049587975.1 Actinomycetota bacterium
CGGCCGAAGCAGGCGATCGGTTGCCTCCGCGTTCCCCAGCGACAGTTCGAGGAAGCCGAGCGCCGAGAGGTTGAACTGACCCGCCTGCTTCAGACCGGATTGCCGGGCAAGCTCCAGCCCCTCCTCGGCGGCGGTCCGTGCGGCCTTCTCCTGTCCCCGGTGGGCCTCGATGAGCGCCTTGGCGGAAAGGGCGAGCGCGCGATAGGGCTGCTGGACCGTCCACACCGTGATGGTGCAGCTCTCATCCGCGTAGAGGCCCGCCACGCTCCAATCACCGGCCCAGCACTCCAGCAGCGCAAGCATGAAGAGGATCACGGCGAGCGAGCCCTCATCGCCTCCGTCCCGGCAGCCCTTCTCGATGTCGGTCAGCGTCGATCTCGCCGCGTCCAGATCGTCCGTCCACAGCGACACGCAGGCCTCGCGGAAGGTCGGGCTTCGGAGCGGCCGGAGGTCCCCCCCCATCCCCTCGAGCCCCACCGCGCGGTTCATCACGCTGCGCTGGGTTCCCTTCCCGGCGAGGAAGTCGTAGAAGGCGACCAACGCGAGACCTTCTGCAAGCGTCGTCTGGTTACCCCGATCCTCCGCCAGATCCACTGCCGCACGGGCGTGAACCCTCGCGCTGTCGTGGTCGCCGACCGCTTCCGCAGCCGCCGAGAGCTCGAGCTCGATCTGGGTCCTCAAGACCGGATCCTGCGCCGCTTCCGCAAGGGCCTCTTCGGCGAGTGATCGTGCCGAGACCGCGTCATGGCTGTGGTAGTGGATCCTGGCGAGGAAGAGCAACGCCTCCGCACGCAGCCAGCCGGTGGGGGCAGCCGCCACCGCTTCCTCGAGCAAGATGGCAGCCCTGCTCACGTCCGCCGCCTCGAAGGCGTACTGACCGGCGTGCACCGTGCGATGGATCCGCGCCTCGGCGTCTTCGGACGGCGTCAGCCCGCGAGCGAGCTCCGACAGCTGGGCGGCAGCGTCCGGCGCGCCGCGGCCGGCTGCCTTGCTGGCCGCGTCCTCCAACTCCGCGGCGACACCCTCATCCGGCCCGTCGGCGGCGAGCGCGAGATGACGCGCCCGCTCCTCCTGGTCGACCACGACCGCGGCCAGCCGGCGGTGGATATCCCTCCGTGCCTCCGCCGAGGACTCCGAGTACGCCACGGTCGCAAGCAGCGGGTGAGCCGACCGGATGCGCCCGCCGCTCCCTTCGATGACGCCGGCCTTGAAGGCATCCTCGATGTCGTCTTCGGCCGTCGGACCGCCGATCGCTCCTGCGACCAGTGAGACCGTCGGCTGGGACGCGGCCGAGATGACCAGGAGCACCTGCCTAACCGGATCGGAGAGCTCGGACAACCGATCGGTGACGAGGTCGGAGAGGTTCGACGGGACGGGAAGGTCTCCTTCCGGTGCCTGTTCTACCCCACGTCGAAGGATGGCTCGTCCGAGTTCCAGAGCCAGGAACGGGTTCCCTGCCGATGCCTCGTAGATGCGAAGCAGGAGGGGGCGCGGGAAGCGCACGGACAACTCAGAGCTCAACATGTTGCGGGTCGCCTGGAGCGTCATCGGTCCGACCATGACCCTTTGGATCCGGTCATCCGGGAGAGCCCGCCCGAGCCCGAGAGGGAGCGATTCAAGCTCCTGAGAGCGCGCGGTCATGACGAGGCCGATCGGCGCATCGTTCAAACGCCGAATCGCGAACTCCAGCACTCGGGCCGAGGGCGCGTCCAACCACGGTGTGTCATCGATCGCCACCACCGTCGGACTCTCGGAGGCGAGCGCGAGCAGCGCCCCGAGGAAGGCGGTCGAGATAGCCCGCTGGTCGGGTGGGATGCCGGTTGCGTCCGCGCGAAGGAGAGCGACCTCGAGGGCCGATCGCTGGGGTGAGGGAAGTCCTTCCAGGCTCTCCTCGACGACCCCCTCCAAGAGGTCTGCCAGGGCGGCGTAGGAGAGCTTCGCTTCTGACTCATCGGGGCGACAGGAGAGCACACGATAGGAACGCCCCTTGGCTTGGGAAAGAGATTCGAGCCACAGGGTGCTCTTGCCGATGCCCGCTTCTCCGCCGAGGATCAGCGCGACCGGCCCCGAAGGTATGCCGTCCAGCAGCTTCGAGACGCGGGCCAGTTCGGTCTCCCTGCCGAACAACCCCTGCTCCATCACCGCTCCCGGTGCATCCGCCCGCCATTATGACCGTGAGGGACCGCAGTCGCGATGGACGGGTTCCGCCGATGAGCCATCTCCCGCACCGATGAGTGGGGGGTCGGACACGATGCACCTGAGCGCCTCCCTGGGTCGTTGTGCCACGAACGAATGGGCCAACCGCTCTGCTCGTCCGTACACCTGACCATGTGGTCGACCGACCACCCGCAACCAGAGAAGGGAGAGCATCGATGGAGGGATGACCGAGACCATCGTTCGATCGGGTGCGGAACCACGAGATAGGGAGGTTGGTATGCGAGGAACCAGAGTCGCCTCAAGGATCGGAGCCATCTTCATCACGGGGGGCCTGTTCGTTGCCCTCATGGGTGGCGCGGCGCTCGCAGCGCAGGGGAGCCCGAACGGCGCTGCGACTCAAAGGCCCGTCTTCTACGAGGGGGAGCAAGTCACCGTTAACATGTTCGAGGTGCCGGCGTCGGAGGCGCTCCTCAAGCACAACCGCAACATCAACACGATCTACGCCTCGAACGACCTCGACGAAGAGCAGGACTTCCTTTCGGTGATCGATGCCATCCAGGGTGAGGGGTTCAACCCCTTGTGGCACCAGGTCCTCATCGTCTTCAACCCGGGAGTCACTCCCCACCAGTTCGTCTCTGAAGATGATGTTCTGGCGGCTGCGGCAGGAGCCGATCCTGAGATCACGCTCGTCCCGACGGACGAGGTCTACCGCTGTTCGATCGTCGGATCGAAGTAGGGGGATGACGGAGACACCCCGCCTCCAAGCCAGACCGCAAGAGGCGGGTTGTCTCCGTCACCTTCGCCTGATCCAACGGACTAAGACGTGGAGCCGACTACGGAATCAGACTGAACGTTCCCCGTTCGGCCGCATCGAGCGTTTCGACGTGGACCGTGCCGCGGACGTTGGAGAACTCACCCGTTCCCGGTGGGTCCTGCCGGGGAACTCAGCAGCTCGTACATCGCCGATGAGAAGTCCCGAAAGAAGCAGATCCGCCCCCGGTGCCACCGTGGCTCGCCTCGCACCCGGTGATCTTCATCACCCTCCCGATTGGACGTCGCGGGTGCGTCCAGCCGTTGTGGAAGGGGTAAGGACGCAGAAGCCGAGCAAGACAAGCCGAAGGAGGTCCAGCATGGATAACTCGAGCGGCATGCAGCGGCGCAGCGGTTGGACCTGGAAGGTCTGGGTCGGGATCCTGGTGGGCCTGGCGGTCGTGGCCGGACTCGTCGTCCTCATCGCGAACGCCGGCGGTGGCTCGGGCGGCATCTACTGACGAACCGCTCAAACCCGGATCGTGTCGGCCGTGGGGATTGGAACCCCCACGGCCGCGCCGCACGGCGAAGTGGCCAGAGGTCACGGCGTGGGCGAAGGACTGGCGCGGAGAAAGCCGTGGCTAGCGCACGATCCACATGAGGGCGTCCCGGCGCCATGCACATCAACTGAGCGACTGCCGAGCGACGGTTTCGGGCACTCGGCGCACCGTGAGCCCGCGCCGCATGGCGAGCCGACGGTTTGAACGTGCGCCCGATTCTCACGGCAGCGGCCCCCGGGGCCGATTATCCGCTCGGTGGGAGGCAACCCGGACTCATCACGGAGCGGGGCGATGGCCTGAACCGCGTGACTGCTGACTCCGCGAATCCGATCGCGACACACGATCCACCCAGCCGCGGCTCTAGTCCTAGACACCAGGCTGGGTGCACCGTGGTTCGCCTGAATCGAATTGGCCAACAACGTCGGAATCAATTCGGGCACGCAGGATCCCACGCGCACGTCATTCGCGACATGTATCGGTCGTCGACATCCGCGACCGGCCGCGAACGATGATCGGGTGGTTCGCCGCTAGAAGCCTTGAGGCGAGCTGGGGCATGCCAAGACGGCCTCCGCAAACCGCCGGATGGCCGCGAAGAGCTCGATTGCCGTTACCGGGTCTCGCTCTTCGTCGAGGAGCGACCCGCCGTGCGCCAGCGTATTGCGGAGCTCGCCGAGTCGTTCCTTCCATCGTCTGTACGCAGCTTGTTCGGACGGAACGCACGTCGCCCGGTTCTCGCTGGAGTCGATCCGGCTCTTAGAGCGGCACACCCGTGAGTAGGTGGAGGAAGTTAAGCAGGGGACCGCCTAGCGACCTTCGATGCTGAGAGCCCGGTTCCCCGAGGAGGGTTTTCGGCGTAAAGGCCGCCCCCAGGAGGGGCGTGGCGAGCCCGAGCAGTGCATTTCGCGGTCGCGTCAGGCGACGGTTTCCGTGCCTGCGCTACCCAGCCCTCGTGCTCGGCCTACAAGGCTCCTTGTGCGTAGACCGGGACGGGACACCTTGCCAAGTCCTCCAACGCCGTCTCCTTCCGCAGCGCGGGCAAGGAGATCCGATCAGGAAGGAACGTTCCCTCCCGAGGTGGCGCTTCGGGTTGCCAGGGTGTGTGTCACCT
>JBAVEY010000259.1:0-1675 GCA_049587975.1 Actinomycetota bacterium
ACGCCGCTGCCGTGCACCTGCAGCTCGCCTCCCGCCTTGGCCTTCAGCTCGCGGATGGCAGCCGCGACATCACCGGAGAGGACGGTCGTGTTCGTCCACTTCGGGTCGAAGGGTGTGGTCGATGCCACGTACTTGGGCCTCGTGTTCAACGCCGTCCAGATCGCGCTGTCGCCCGGATCGTCCCACGCTCCCCAGGAGCCGGCGAAGATCTCGTAGGTCCGCCGCCCGAACAGGAACGCGTCGGCGCGCCCATAGACCTCGTTCAGGAACGCCATGTTTTCGTTGTCGTTGTCCGCCATGGCCCATCCGCCGCGCTCGAATCCGCCCCTGCGGTCCTCGTCCGACCCGCCGAGCCCCTGCATCACTCCGTCGACGGTGACGATTGTGGTGGTCGTCAGCTTCATGGTCGCGGTTCCTTCCCGTGGGTTCGGTCGTCCGTCCTCCGTGCTCCTGTACCCAGGGCATAGTCCCCGAACCGTGCGACCGGATCAGATCGAGAAGCGGCTGCGCGTGCGCCAGGACGCCCTCGGGCCCCGCTCCCCGCCCCGAGCTGCTCCACGTCCTCATGCTCCCCGACCTCGAGCGGGCCGACCGGGTCGGCGCGTTCTACTGGAACCCGAAGACGCAGACCTTCGCCGAGCTGCTGATCGACGCCGGGGAGGACCCGTACCTAAGGGCGGTGCTCGTGGGGATGCTGCGCGATTCAGGCTGAGTCGTCCAGCCTCAGACAGACTTCACCTTGCTCTCAATGTGCTGCACGTGAATCGGCACCAAGCCTGGGAAATCGCGCTCCGCATCGAGCTTGAGGTCGGGATCAGGCCAGGGAATGCGACCGTCTGCCTGCTCGCCGAAGAACACCTCGATGGTGCAACCTCGGTGGATCGCACAATAGGAGAGGATCATCTTCACGGGTCACTCGTCCCGACTCGGCGTCCCATGTGACTTGCCTTGTTGGGTATCGGTCCGAATGGCTAGGGGAAGATAGGTCCTTCGACCTAGAAAGACGCCGCCCCAAAGAGCCGATGTCTTGAGGACGCATGACCTACACAGAGTGGCCCCTGACGAAACTCGTGCTCTAAGCGATTCGCTGGATCGACCTAACGCGCGTCTGGCTAACCCTTGCTTCGTGCCACCACTCCGGGACCTTGTTCAGCTAAGGCAAGTGCCTCGGTGGTTCCGGCGAGGATGACCGCGGGCCCTCCGGTTCACCGATCGCAGCCTCGCGATGATCCATCAGCTACTGCAAGGGGAAGGAGGCGAGGAACATCAAGAAGCTACTCATCGGAGCAACCATCGCCCTGTCCGTGCTGCTTCCCCTCGGGGTAGCCTACGCTGCACCGCCCAACAACCCTGATCCGAACCCGGACAACGGGCAGGACTGCCAAGCAAACGGGAACAACGGGGGAGGCAACGCGCCCCATTGCACCACAACGACTGTGACGGTTCCCGCGACGACCACGACTCCGCCACCAGGGAACCCGTGCGACGACGAGGAGATCGTGGACCTGGACAACTGTCAGACAACCACGACCACGGTGTCACCTACGAGCACCGTAGAGCCGACGACGACGATAACGGTACCGCCACCGACGACGATAGCTCCCTCGACAACGACGGCACCCCCGGCGTGTCCCGGTAGCGTTCGCCTCGGCAACTGGTACGCCGACCCCCAGGT
>JBAVEY010000260.1:0-2231 GCA_049587975.1 Actinomycetota bacterium
GTTGACCCTCTAGCCGACAATCTGCCAGGCATCGGACTCGACATTTCGCCCACAGCTGAATTCGTCGTAGAGGACGGTGCTGCCATGCGGTCTCATTTGGAGATGGGTCCTTCCGATATCGTCGCCGTTCGGCAAACGCCACAGCTCCTCATCGGACCCGTCAAGCCGCTCACGGATCAGCCTCACGCGGTTCCCGCAATCCCCATTCCCGCGCGCGAAATACACCGTTCCGTTTGCGTCCACCGACGGCGAATGCTGCTCACGGTGGTGCGGGTTGTCGATGATGTCGGACTCGTCTGTCGAGATGCGATAGCGAACGACGTTGCAGGGCGACTCAGAAGCACACCTCGACCAGACGGCCCAGTCCCCGTTCACCTGGCCCGGCGCGAGAAACGAGCTCTCGCCGCGCACTCGTGCAAGCACTCTGCCCTTACCCGTGGAGAGATCGAACAGGATCAAGCGCCTTGTCCCATTGTGCATCAGCCGGCCGTAGAGCAGCCACTGCCCTGACAGGCTCGGCCAGTACTCCCATTGCTCGGTGTTGACCCCGCTCGGTGGCCTACTCTGCTCATTGGTCGTCAGATCGAAGAAACGAAGACCCGATCGCTTCCTCACGAACTGCTGGTAGACGAGCAGGTTGTCTTCGATGTCACCGTTGGCTCCATTCAGACCCTTGGCGTTGACCCTGAACTTCGAACCGCCGCCCACCGGTCGCACGTAGAGGTCGTAATGGTCGGGTCGCTTCCTCGTGTTCTGTTGCCACGCGATCCACCCGCCACCCCGGACCGGTTGGTACTCACCCACCCTGGGGCCGTCGAGTATGACCTCTGGAGCCGCGGCGCGCGCGGGAGAAGCTGTTGCGACAAGCACGGCCATGACTACAGCCAAAGTCAACGGGGGTCTGATGCCTCGACTGCCTCGTCGAGGCGAAGAAGCGGATGTCTCCAACGGGCTGCTCCAGACGAAGCCGAGCTTCGATCAGACGCGACCATCTTCGTCCTCAATCGTCTTCCTGCCAAGACAAGACGTCGGCTTAACGATGGCTCGCCGTGCGGCGCGGGCTCTCGGTGCGCGGCGGGGGATGGAATGCCCGGGCTCGTGGCCACGGCTTCGGCTAGAGACCAGCAACGTTCACGGTTCCCTCGGGGAACGCATCCGGGTCACCGGGTGATTGGCTCGCGCACAGCAGAAGGGCCGGTCCGAAGACCGGCCCTTCGTGCTACGGCCTCACTTTACGAACTTGAAGGTTCTTCGTCCTGCTCACCTTGACTTACTTGACCTTGACTTTCTTTACAGCACTCGTCTGCGAGGTCGACCCGGCCTGGTTGGTGGCCGTCACGGTGCAGGTGCAGTCGCCGGCCGCGATGGGCGTGAACGTCGCATCGGTGGAGATTGGCGACCCACCCAACCTCCACTGATAGGCGAAGCTGGCCGGGGTCCTGTACAGGAACGCCCCGAGCAGGTCGGGTGCCCACGTCCCGCTTTGGCACGTGAGGTCCTTCCCCACCTTGGCTCCGCCCGGAGATCGCGGACGCCCGGTGTTCACAGGCGACTTGAGCAGCGCTGCGAAGAGCGATGCGCTCTCGCCGCTGAACAGGGTCGAGGCAGGAGCCGAGCCATCCAGGGGTCCGGACCGGATAACGCCGGGGCCGAAGGTGGCCCAGTAGATCTTGCCGGCCACCGGGTCGATCGCCAGCCCACCGGGGCCGCCCTCGCCGTCGAACAGGGTCGAGGGCGTACCCGAGCCATCCAGGTTCCCGACTCGGACCTGACCGGGACCGCTGCAGCAGTTGCCGAGGTCGGTCCAGTAGATCTTGCCGGCTGCGGGGTCGATCGCGACCCCGATGGGGTTGCGCTCGACCGTGGGGACGGGAGCGTCACTGCCGAACAGGGTCGAGGCGGTGCCGCCACTTAGGTTCCCGACCCGGACCTGGTCGGTGAACTGGTTGGTCCAGTAGATCTTGCCGGCCGCTGGGTCGATCGCCAGCCCGCTCGGGGCGCTTCCGGTCAGCTCCGTAAACAGGGTCGAGGGAGTGCCGAGGTCCGATTCCAGCCGCTCGCCACGCAGAACCCCAATTGGTTCCCGATCGAGCTGTTCGTAGAGCGGATCGATTCGCTCAGCGCTATTGCGTCAGAGGACGAGCAGCTTTGAAGGTCTGTATCCACCGAGGCGCGCATGAAATCGGCGGCAGTTGCGTCGAGGTCGAGAGCTCAAGTGGCGAGCGACTCGT
>JBAVEY010000261.1:0-1815 GCA_049587975.1 Actinomycetota bacterium
CCCCGGGGTACAGCCCGAACATGTTGTCGAACGTGCGGTTCTCCTTGATCACGAACACCACATGCTTGATCGGCGTCGCGGTCTCGAACGCGTTCGCGTCCACCGCGGCCGGCGCCTTCCCGTAGTCGAGTGGCGGGAGCGGCGTCCAGTCGGGCGCGTCGTCTCCACAGGAGCTCCCGACCAGCGCGAACAGGAAGGCGAACGCGGACACACGCAAGAGGGTCTTAGGCATGGCCGCTGACCCTATCGCAGTCCCGCGGGTTGGATCGTTGAACGTGGTCCCGGCTGACGGGATGATGCCCACTCGGTGGAAACCCGCCGAGCGAAGGCCCAGGGAAGGGAGACGACATGCGACGGTTCGTCGTGGTGCTGTGGGCGGCGATGTTTGGGATCCTCGCGGCGGGGCTCACGTCCGCGTTCGCGGGGACGGGGATCGTGCAGGAGGAGACCGTGGTCTTCGGCGAGCACACGCTGAGGGGGAGGAACCTCGACCTGGTCGGCGAGGCCAACGACTTCAGACCCGGCGACCGCTACATCTTCCGCAGCGAGCTCACCGACGCCCAGGACGCGGTCGCGGGTCATCTGTTCGTCGATTGTTCGGTGCACTTCGCGAAGAAGGACTCGTGTTCGCAGGTCTACGAGATCCCCGCCCGTGGAACGGTGACGGCCGAGGGCCTGATCCCGGTCTCGCAGCTCAAGGTCGGGGGGACCTGGGTGCTCGCGATCACGGGGGGCACCGGCGAGTTCGAGAGTGTCGGGGGGTCCGCGACGGTCGAGATCGTCGACGACACCGGCAACAGCGAACACACCCTGCACCTGCTGCCGTAGAAGCGCTCCGCGGCGCGGACGGCCTCAGGCCGGCTGGAGCCGCTTGCCCTGCTGCTCCGCCTGGAACTCGCGCCAGAAGCGCTTGCCCTCCTCGGGGAGCGTGGTGATCGGGTCGTAGTAGGGGTATTCGCGTGAGAGCGCCTCGGGGTCGTCGTACTCGATCCCGGTTCGGTAGTTCTTCCGCCAGTACGAGATCCCCTTGACCCGGTCGTACGCGTTGAGCATATGCACCCAGCGCTTGCCGACGAACGGTACGTCGCACACGAACCTCGGGGTCGCGAACCCCGGCAGGTACCCCATGATCGCGAACTGCAGCTCCTGCGCCTCCCACACGGAGAGCCGCCAGTGCTCGCTGTTCGGGATCATGTCGCACATGTAGAAGTAGTACGGCATGACCTTCGCGTGATCGAGCAGCATGAAGCACAGCTCGAGGATCTGGTTGGGGGTCGTGTTCACGCCCCTCAGGAGCACACCCTGGTTCCGGACGTCTCGGTAGCCCATGTCCAGGAGCTTGCGGACGGCCGAACCCACTAGCGGCGTCACCTGCTGGGCGGCGTTGACGTGCGTGTGGATCGCGACCTCGACGCCGCGCTCGTGTGCCCGCTTGGCGATCGCGTCGTACCCGGCCAACACCCCGTCCTGGAGGAAGTGCTGCGGGATCCCCATCAGGCCCTTGGTCGCGATGCGGACGTCGCGGACGTTCTCGATGTCGAACAGGTCGAACAGCCACTCCTGCAGACGCTTGATCGGGACGTTGGCCATGTCGCCGCCCGAGACCACGACGTCGCGGACGCTCGGCGTGCGTCGGAGGTAGTCGAGCATCGCGTCCCAGCGCTCGTTCTGCTTCATCTCGAACTTGAACTTCAGGATCTGGGACGTGTCGTTGCCAACCAGGTCCATCCGAGTGCAGTGGCCGCAGTACTGGGGGCACGTCGAGATCAGCTCGGCGAGCACCTTGGTCGGGTAGCGGTGCGTGAGCCCCTCGAC
>JBAVEY010000262.1:0-19125 GCA_049587975.1 Actinomycetota bacterium
AGCAGGTCCACGATCCGGTTCATCGCCCAGTACAGGAAGAAGACGCCGCCCACCCCCACGACGATCGCGACGCCCACCACGAGCAGACGGTTGGCGTTCTCGTCGCGCATGTAGTCGAACGTCCGCCACAGGACCGCGAAGGCGACCACCGGGATCGCCAGGGCGACGAGCAGACGCAGGATGAACACGCCCAGCGCCCGCGGCTTGGAGGGCGGCGCCGTCAGGGTCGCGGCCCCGCTCGAACCCCCGGATGCGCTCATCGCTCGATCGCCTTCATCGAGGGGACGATGCCTCCTCGCGGCCCCAGACGCAAACGAGGAGGGGACGGCCGCGTGGCCGTCCCCTCCCGCACGGACCGATCCGGGTCATCACGCTACCCGGACGGCCAGCTGTCCTCGATGTTCTGCAGGACCGTGTCGATCGAGTCCGGGCCGTCCTGCATGTACTGGACCATGCCGGTCCAGAACGAACCCGAACCGACCTCCGGCGGCATCTGGTCCGAGGCGTCGAAGCCTCCCTGCACGCCGTTGGCGCCGCTCAGTGCGTTCGTGAGCAACACCGACGCGTCGGCCAGGACCGGGTTGGCGTAGCAGTCCTGCCCGACGTTGACGTTCGGCGAGAGCCTCGACAGACCCGGGTCGCCGCCCATCAGGCACTGGAACTCCTCCCCGCTGAACTTGTCGAGGAAGTCCTTGATCTCGGGCGAGTTGCGGTAGGCGACCGCGATCTCGCCGGCGAACAGGCCTCCCTGCTGGTCGATCGTCGGGAACGGGAAGGCGGAGTAGTCCTTGCCGTACTCGGTGCCCTCCGGGAAGAAGGCGTTGATGAACGTGGCCTGCCGGTGCAGCCAGCAGCCCGGCGGGTTGTCGAACATCGGCAGCGGCGCGTCACCGAACGCGATCGACGGCGTCTGGTCGGCGCCACCGAGCACGTACCCTGGGTGGAACATCACGTCGCCGAAGTCCTGCACCGCCGTCTTGACGGCCGGGTCCGTGAACGGGATCTCGTGGTTGACCCACTGCGTGTACGTCTGCTGTCCCGCGGTGGCCAGCATGATGTCCTCGACCCAGTCGGTCGCCGGCCATCCGGTAGCCGTCCCGCTCTCGAAGCCGACGCACCACGGCGTCCCGCCGTCCGCCACGATCTGGTCGGACAGGGCCATGAGCTCGTCCCAGGTGGTCGGGATCGTGTAGCCCGCCTTGTCGAAATCGTCCTTCGGGTACCAGATCAGGCTCTTGTAGTTCGAGTTGGTGGGCAGACCGTAGTGCTTGCCCTGGTACTCGCCCAGCGACACGAAGTACTCGCCGAAGGTCGCGTTGAGGTCGTCGATGTTGTACCCGAGGTCCTCGAGCGACAGCGCGTTGCCCGAGGCCGCCTGCGCCTTCACCGCGCCAGGCTGCGGCAGCAGGATCGTGTCCAGGGTCCCCGCCTCGGACCGGATCTGCAGCTGCTCCTCGAACTGCTCGGACCCCTCGAACTCGACCTGGTAGTCGACGCTCGAGCCGTACTGCGTGTCCCACAGGTTCTGCAGCGTGTCGGCCTCTTCGGCGGCCAACGCGCTCAGGACGTTCACCGTCCCGGTGTTCTCCTCCTGGGCGGCGCCGGTGGTGCCACCACCGGTCGCACCACCTCCACCGTTGTCGTTCGTGCACGCCGCCGCGATCAGTACCAGTACGGCGAACGGCACGATGATCTTCAATCGCCTCATGGCTGGTGCCCCCTTTCGCTCCCGCTACCATTCCGCCCACACGTGACGTTCTCGGTCAACTCCACCCCCTCTCGGGTCACCCGGGTACCCGCCTCGGGTCGCCAGGTGGGCCCGTGAGCCCATCCTGGGCGATCCGGCCGTACCACCGAGCGCTCCCTTTCGGTATACGAGCCTGTGTCGTGAAATCGACGTGGACCAGCCCGAACCGCTTCGAGTAGCCCTCCGCCCACTCGAAGTTGTCGAGCAGCGACCAGACGAAGAACCCTTCGAGCGGCACGCCCGCCTCCTTGGCTCGCAGGGCGGCTCCGACGTGATCGCGGAGGAAGGCGATCCGCGCCACGTCGTCGACCTCGCCATCGGGACCGACGACGTCGTCGAAAGCGGCCCCGTTCTCGGTGATCAACAGTCGCGGCGGCGAGTACTCGCGGTGCACACGCAGCAACAGCTCGGTCAGCACATCCGGCTCGATCGGCCACCCCATCTCGGTCACGGGGACGTCCGGCGGGTTGACGGACCAGGCCCCGAGCGATCCCGGCAGCTCCTCCGCCCGCAGGTCGCCGGGCGAGGCGGTCACGGTGAACCGCCGGTAGTAGTTCACGCCGAGCAGGTCGCACGGACGAGCGATGATCTCGAGGTCGCCGGCGCGAACGAAGGCCATGTCGGTGACCGACCGGTAGTGCTCCACCAAGTCGACCGGGTAGCCCCGACCGAAGATCGGATCCAGGTAGAGCGCGTTCATGTGGAGGTCGGCCCGCCGCGCGGCCTCGACGTCGGCCTCGTCGTCTGAGGCGGGCGTGGCCGGCTGGACGTTCAGCGTGATCCCTACGGCGCCATCGCCTCCCATCGCGTCCACGGCCAGTCCGTGACCGAGGAGGAGGTGGTGAGAGGCGGCGAGCGCGACCGCGTCGTCGGTCGTCCCCGGGGCGTGGACTCCGGTCCCGTACCCGAGCCACGCGGAGACCCAGGGCTCGTTCACCGTGATCCAGACCGGCACCTCGTGCGCGAACGCCTCGTGGACGAGCGACGCGTACTCCGCGAACCACGACGCGGTGTCTCGGTTGGCCCATCCCCCAGCGTCCTCGAGCGCCTGCGGCAGGTCCCAGTGGTACAGGGTAACGACCGGCTCGATCCCGTGCCGATTGAGCGCGTCGACCAGTCGGCGGTAGTGGTCGAGTCCGCGGCGGTTCACGGCGCCCCGGCCCAGCGGCCTTATCCGGGGCCACGCCACCGAGAACCGGTACGCGCCGATCCCGAGCTCGGCCATCAGGGCCACGTCCTGTTCGTACCGGTGGTACTGATCGCAGGCGACGTCCCCCGTGTCGCCGTCCCGGACCTTGCCGGGCTTGCGGCAGAACGTGTCCCAGATGGATGCCCCCCGGCCGTCCTCGTGGACGGCCCCCTCCACCTGGTAGGCCGACGTCGCCACCCCCCACAGGAAGCGTGCGGTGCCCCGCGTCGGTTCCTCGCGCGCCGCTGCCTCGCGGGTGGTCATGTCGTTCGGTCGCCTCCGACGGTCGAGGCCCGGACCACGAGTTCGGTGGGCAAGATCACGCGCCGCGGGCCGGCCGCCGGATCCTGCAGCAGCTGGAACAGGACGTGGGCCGCCTGGGTCCCCTGCTCCTGGATCCCCTGTCGGACGGTGGTCAGTGGCGGATCCAGGCGGGCCGCGAACTCGAGGTCGTCGAACCCCGCGAGCGCGACGGCCCGCGGGACGTCGACACCGCGCGAACGGATCGACCCGAGCGCGCCCGCGGCCATGGCGTCGTTGGCGCAGAAGATCGCGTCCACGCCGTGGTCGAGCAGTTCGATGGCACCCGATGCGCCCGAAGCCCGGCCGAAGTCCCCCTCGACGATCAACCCGTCGGTGAGGAGGCCTCGTCGCTCCATGGCTCGCCGGTACCCCGCGATGCGATCCTCGCCTGCGACCGTCCCTCGCCGACCGGTGATGTGGCCGATCCGCTGTCGCCCGACCTCGATGAGATGGGTCGTGACGACGTCGGCGGCGTGGACGTGGTCGACGTCGACGTAGCTCGCCGAACGATCGGCCCTGCGATGACCCACGAGGACGGTCGGCAGATCCGACGCGAGCAGACCATCCACCAGCGGATCCTCGAGGTTGTCCGCCGTGACGATGACGCCGTCGAGCAACCCCAACCACAGGATCCGATCCAGCGTCTCCTCCTTGGAACGGTTCCCGAGCCACAGCATCATCCCGGCGGCCTGCTCGGAGAGGGCGTCGCTCATCCCATGCAGCAGTTGGGCGAAGTACGGATCGCCGAAGACCTCGGGCGGGGCGACGTGCATGACGACGCCGATCACGCCGGAGCGACCGGACGCGAGCGTCCGCGCGGCGGCGTTCGGCCGCAGCTTGGTCGCCTCGATCACGGCGAGGACCCGCTCCCTCGTGGCCTGGGAGACCGACCCACCGTTGATCACCCGAGAGACCGTCGCCCGCGAGACGCCGCTCAGGGCAGCGAGCTCGTCGAGCGTCCCGGCCACGGCTCCACGTCCTCTCGGTCGGTGGAAGCGCTCTCATCCTAGTCGCCCCGTGTGAGCCGTCAACTCGAACCCTCGGCTAGGCACGCAAGATGGAACCGCTTGCATGGTCGGGCGGTTCGACGGGCCGGGCGCCTTACGCGTCGTCGTCGTAGATGCTGAGTCCCGTCTCCGGGTCGAAGAAGTGCAGGCGAGCGGTGTCGACCGCGAGCTCCAGCTTCTGTCGCTCGGCAGCCCGCGTTCGCGGGTCCAGGCGCGCGACGAACGTCGACGTCCCGATCTCGGCTGCCTTCTCCAGCTCCTGTACGGCGACGCTGGCCCCGGCCGTGGGTCCGCTTTGCTCGCCCACCAGCTCGCGCGTGTCCTCCGTCAACACGGGCGGGGCGTCCACCGAGAAGTGCACCAGCACCTCCGCGCCGAGCGCCTCCCGAAGGACGATGTCGACCGTCATCCGCCGGTCCTGCGGGATGACGGGCATGACCGAGGCGTCTTCCATGTTCTCGGGCCGGATCCCGACGATGACCCGACGCCCCTCGTACCCGCGGATGCCGGGACGCGCGGCGAGCACCGCATCATCGACACGGAGCGTCGTGCCACCGAACGTGACGAACATCCCGCCGTCCTGGCGTTCGAGATCGGCCTCGACCATGTTCATCGCCGGGGAGCCGATGAATCCCCCCACGAACAGGTTCTTCGGATGGTCGTACAGGGTCTGGGGAGCATCGACCTGCTGCAGCTCGCCCTTCTTGATCACGGCGACCCGATCGCCCATCGTCATCGCCTCGACCTGGTCGTGCGTGACGTAGATCGTGGTGACCCCAAGATCGCTCTGCAGGCGCGAGACCTCCGCTCGCATCTGGACCCGCAGCTTCGCGTCGAGGTTCGACAAGGGTTCATCCATCAGGAAGGCCTGCGGTTCGCGGACGATGGCCCGCCCCATCGCCACACGCTGCCGCTGCCCGCCCGACAGGGCCTTCGGCTTGCGCTCGAGGAGCTCCTCGAGTCCCAGGATATCTGCGGCCTCCCGGACCCTGCGATCGATCTCCTCCTTGGAGAGCTTCCGCAGCTTGAGGCCGAACGCCATGTTGTCGTAGACGCTCATGTGCGGGTACAGGGCGTAGTTCTGGAAGACCATCGCGATGTCCCGCTCCTTCGGCGGGACGGTGTTCACGACCTTGTCCCCGATCGCGATCGTCCCGTGGGTGATGCTCTCGAGCCCCGCCACCATCCGGAGCGCCGTGGTCTTCCCGCAGCCGGATGGGCCGACCAGCACGACGAACTCCTCGTCCTGGATGTCGAGCGAGAGGTCGGAGACGGCGGTGGTGCCGTCCGCGTAGACCTTGGACACGCCGTCCAACACGATCCCGGCCATCTCGATCATCCTCTCCTGGGGAGCCGACGTCGACCATTCAACCCCAGGGCGCTCATCCCGGTCGAGTCGGGGAGCCGACGTCCGTCGGAGGGCCCCCTCGATCGAGCGAGACGGCCGGCAACACCTCGCGTTCGCGGCGTCTCGAGACCCTCACGCCGAACCCACGCTCGCGTTCGTCCCGGGCGGCCCGGTAGCCGCGCAGCGCGGCGTCGATCGACCCCGGTGCCTCGTCCATCCCGAGGGGCCGGAGCAGGTGGTCGCTCATCTTCACCAGCTCGCGCCGCACGAGCTCGTCCTCGCCCTTCTCGCGTTTGGACGCGAGCCACAGGATCCAGTCCCAGAAGTGCTGGTCGATCCCGTCGAGCGTCTCGGCGGTCACCGTCCAGGGAGGGAGGGCCTCGCACGGCTCGTCCGGGAAGATGAGGTCCACCTTGACGGGCCCGATGAGCATGAGCATGTAGCAGGGGTACGCGCTGATCCGGTCCCACTGTCGAGCGAGGGGTCGAAGCGGCGAGACCATCTCGGGCAGCGAGAGGGCGACCGCTCCGAAGTCATCGGTCTCCAGCGCGAAGTCCCAGTCCGAGAGCCGGGTCGGTCTGCCGGTCGCCCGCGACCCGACCTGCGTCACTGCCCGGATATGCGGATGCGGGAGCAGGAGGTCCCGCACCTCGGCGACGATGTCTCGGTCATCCATGGGCTCGGCTCACAACCTACGATGTCGTCGTGGCCGGGCCCGACATCGTGCTGTTCGAGGGCGACATCACGACCCAGAACGTCGACGCGATCGTGAACGCCGCCAACCCGAGCCTGCTGGGTGGCGGCGGCGTCGACGGTGCGATCCACCGTGCCGGCGGACCCGCGATCCTCGCCGAGTGCCGCGAGATCCGGCGCACGACCTTTCCCGACGGGCTCCCGACCGGCCGGGCGGTCGCGACAGGTGGAGGCGACCTGCCCGCGCGGTGGGTGATCCACACGGTGGGGCCGGTCTACTCGAACTCGGAGGATCGCTCGGGCCTGCTCGCCTCGTGCCATACCGAGTCCCTTCGGCTCGCCGACGAGTTGGGGGCGGCGACCGTCGCCTTCCCCGCGATCTCGACGGGTGTCTACGGCTACCCGGTCGAGGAGGCCTCGACCGTCGCGATCGGAGCCGTCCGGCGGGCTCGGACGTCGGTTCGGGAGGTCCGGTTCGTCCTGTTCGGTCGTCCCGCGTTCGAGGCGTTCGAACGCGCGCTCGCGACCTGAGGCTTCCATGGTTCCGCACCCCACTGATAGGATTCGCACCTGCATGAGTGACGTGACGACCGACCTGACGACCTCGAACGGTCTTGCCGAACACCTGGGCGACGTCCAGGTGGTCGACTGTCGCGAGCCCTACGAGTGGCGCGCTGGACGGATCGAGGGCTCGATCCACATCCCGCTCAACTCGATCCTCGCTGGGGCCACGGGTCAACTGGACCCCGCGAAGACGACGGTGGTCGTCTGCCGCTCGGGCAATCGGAGCGAGCTCGCGACCCTGATGCTGCGGGCGCGCGGGTTCGAGGCGTTCAACCTTGAGCACGGCCTCGAGGAGTGGGCCGACCAGGGCCGGACGCTCACCACGCCCGAGGGCCAGCCCGGACACGTCGCCTGAGCGCCCACATCCGCTCGCGCTAGCCTGAGGTCGACCATGGCCGACGTCGAGGCGGCCCGGCGAGCGCTCGAGGACGCGCTCGGGACGGGCGGGGTGCTCTCCGACCCGCTCGAGCTCCGTCTGTACGCGCGCGACGCCTCGATGGTCGAGGGCGGCTGCGCGCTCGTCGCGTTCCCGCGTTCGCGCGACGACATCGTCACCTGCGTGCGCGTCGCCGCCGAGCACGACCTCCCCGTGGTCCCGCGCGGCTCGGGGACGGGGCTCGCCGGCGGCTCGACGCCGATCGGCGACGCCCTCGTGGTCGTGACGACGAAGATGACCCAGATCCTCGACATCCGGCCACCGGACCGGCTGGCATGGGTCGAGCCCGGCGTTCCGAACCTGGATCTGGCGAACGCCCTCCGCCCGCACGGGTTCACGTTCGCGCCCGACCCCTCCTCGCAGCAGACGTCGTCGATCGGCGGGAACGTGAGCACCAACGCCGGCGGCCCGCATTGCCTCGCCTACGGCGTCACCTCGAACCACGTCCTGGCGCTCGACGTCGTCCTGCCGGACGGGAGCGTCGCGCGCCTCGGCTCCGAGGCGCCCGAGGCCGCGGGTCTCGACCTGCGATCGGTGGTGATCGGCAGCGAGGGGACGCTCGGGGTGGTCGCGGCCGCGTGCGTTCGGCTCACGCCGCTCCCCCCGTCGGTCCGGACGATGCTGTTCGACTTCGAGACGGTCGAGGACTGCGCGGCCACCGTCAGCGGGATCATCGCGAGCGGCGTGGTGCCGGCCGCCGTCGAGATGATGGACCGAGGCATCGTGGTCGCCGCCGAGGGCTTCGCGCACGCCGGCTATCCGACGGACGCGGCGGCCATCCTGATCGTCGAGGTCGACGGGACGGCGGCGGCGGTCGAGGCGCAGTCGCGCGCCGTGGAGGCGTCGGCACGCGCGAACGGCACGCGGAGCGTCCGGGTGGCGGCGGACGAGGACGAGCGCGCGCTGATCTGGAAGGGCCGCAAGAACGCGTTCGGCGCGGTGGCGACGATCGCGCCGCACTACCACCTCCACGACTGCGTCGTGCCCAGGACCAGGCTGGCCGAGGTCCTCGGGGGCGTCTACGCGATCGCCGAGCGCCATGGGCTGGTCGTCACCAACGTGTTCCACGCCGGCGACGGCAACCTGCACCCCCTGCTGTCGTTCGACCGCGGCGTGCCCGGGACGCTCAAACGCGTGCTGCGCGCGAGCGAGGAGATCGTCCGCCTGTGCGTCGAGGCGGGCGGGACGCTCTCGGGCGAGCACGGCATCGGCCTGGAGAAGCGCGACTTCATGCCGCTCGTGTTCTCTGCGGACGATCTCACGGCTCAGGCGTGCGTCCGGTCGGCCTTCGACCCGGACGGACGGATGAACCCCCGCAAGGTCCTGCCGGACGGCGCCCGCTGCGGCGACTTCGCGATGGCGCGCGGCTCCGACGCCGCTGCCGTGGCCGCGCACCTGCCGGAGAGCTCATGGATCTGATCCATCCGTCGTCGCTCGCCGACGTCGTGGACGCGGTCCGCGACGCCAACGGAGCCGCCCGGCGGCTGCTCGTGGTCGGCGGCCGGCGCCACCTGGACAAGGGCAATCCGACCGAGGTCGACGCCGAGCTGTGGACGACACAGCTGGACCGGTTGGTGGCGTACGAGCCCGCGGAGATGATCGCCGTGGTCGAGGCCGGCATGCGGGTGGGCGAGCTCGAGCGGATCCTGGCCGCCGGCGGGCAGGAATGGCCGAGCGACGCGCCGAGCGACGCGACGGTCGGCGGCGTGGTGGCGAGCGGCGCGTCGAGCCCGCGGCGGCTGAAGGTGGGCGCCCTCCGGGACACCGTGCTCGAGGCCGAGCTCGTGACCGGCGACGGACGGCTCGTTCGGAGCGGCGCTCGAACGGTCAAGAACGTGACCGGGTACGACCTCCACAAGCTGATCGCCGGCTCGCTCGGGACCCTGGCGGTGGTCGTGCGGGTCGCCCTCAAGGTGCGTCCGCTCCCCCACGCCCGCCGAACGCTGCGGTTCACCGGGGATCTCCCGCTCGCGGACGGGTTGGCGGGCGCGGTATCCGGCGCCACGGCGGTGCTCTCCACGCCGGGCCGGGTGGACGTCCGTCTCGAAGGCTGGCCCGAGGAGGTCGAGGAGCAGACGTCCATCGCGGAGCAGGTCGCCGGGACCCCGGTCGTCGATGACGACGCGCCGTTCCCGCTCGAGCGACCCTGGGAGGAACGGCCCGTCGTGGCGGAGGTCGCGGTCCCGCCGTCGGAACTCGCCGGCGTGCTCACGGGTTCGGCGTGGGGAGCGCTCGCGGGCGTCGGGCTCGGGTGGGTGGGCCTGCGGGACGCGAACGGTGAGCTCCGATCGCTGCGCGCGAGCGCCGGCGCCGTCGCCGGCATCGCGCCGGTCGTTCGCGGTCCAGGTGGCCTGGGCGATCCACCCGTGCCGGCACCGGACGTGCAACACCGCCTGAAGGAGACGTTCGACCCGAACGGCGTGCTCGCCCCCGGCCGGGGCTGGGGCGGTCTCTGAGCTAGGCGAACGCCTTCCGCAGGCGCGCCCCGGCCTCCTCGAGGGTCTCGACGCGCTTGCAGAACGCGAACCGCACGAGGTGGGTGCCCAGCTCGGGACGGGAGAAGAACGAGGAGCCCGGCACGACCGCGACCCCCACCTCCTTCGTGAGTCGGTGGGCGACCTCGACGTCGTCCCCCATCCCCAGGTGGGAGACGTCGGCCATCACGTAGTAGGCGCCGCGGGTCGGGCTCGATCCGAACCCGGTCTCGTCCAGGATCCGCAGCAACGTGTCGCGTCGCTCGAGGTACTCGAGCGCCAGCCGCTCGTAGAACGTCTCGGGCATGCCGAGCGCGGCCGTCCCGGCCTCCTGCAGCGGCGCCGGCGCGGCCACCGTGAGGAAGTCGTGCACGGACCGGATCCCGCCGGTCAGCGCGTCAGGCGCCACGACCCATCCGACGCGCCAGCCGGTCACCGCGTAGGTCTTGGAGAGCGCGCTGATCGTCACCGTCCGATCCTCGAGGCCCGGGATCGCGGCGGGCGGCACGTGTCGGAACCCGTCGTACGTGATGTGCTCGTAGATCTCGTCGGTGAACACCACGGCGTCCCAGCGCTGGCAGAGCTCGGCGACGAGTCCGAGTTCCTCGCGCGAGAAGACCTTGCCCGTCGGGTTGTTGGGCGTGTTGATCACGATGCCCCGGGTCCGCGCGTTGAACGCGGCGGCCAGCTCGTTCTCGTCGAACGTCCAATCGGGCGGAGCGAGCGTGACCGTGCGGGGGACGGCGCCCGCCAGGATCGTGTCGGGCCCGTAGTTCTCGTAGAACGGCTCGAACACGACGACCTCGTCGCCGGGGTCGAGCACGCCGAGCATCGACGCGACCATCGCCTCGGTCGAACCACACGTGACCGTCACGTCGCGCTCGGGGTCGACCCACGACATGCCGTACCGCGACAGGTAGGCCTCGGCGATAGCCTCGCGGAAGGGTTCCGCGCCCCACGTGAGGGGATACTGGTTGATATCGTCCCCGATCGCCTTCCGAGCCGCCTCCTTGATCTCCTCGGGCGCGGGGAAGTCGGGGAAGCCCTGCGACAGGTTGATGGCGCCGTGCGCGTTCGCGAGGCGCGTCATCTCGCGGATGACCGACTCGGTGAACGACGAGGCCTTGCGCGACGGGCGAATCTTCTGCATGTCCTGATGATACGCAGAGACCCAGTCTCTCGCGGATCGACCCGATCACCGACGAACCCGAAACCATCCCGATCGGAGGTCCCGCGGCGGTCATCGCAATCGACGAACCGACCGAGACGGTCTGGGTCGCTTTCGCCCAAGTGAGCAAAGGGGGCGGCGCGTAGTTGTTCGCCGAGCTCGGCTGATGTCCACGAGGTCGAGCACGTTGACCGACGAGGCCTTGCGCGACGGGCCAATCTTCGTCATCCGGCGATGATTCCGCCATTCCAGCCGTCCTCGGCGAGCCGTCGGTCTAGCATCAACGCGTGCGCACCGAGAGCGACCAGGCGGACGGCGGCGTCCCGCTCGGCGGCGAGATGCCCGTCGGGGTGCGGTTCGTCGGACCGACCCCCGAACTCGGTCCGAGATGGCCATTCCCGCTCGACGCGCCAGCCGACGCGGACCTGGCAGCATGCGTGGCGTGCGGGCTGTGCCTGCCGCACTGCCCCACGTACCGCGTGACCGGCGAGGAGTCGGCGTCCCCGCGGGGCCGGATCACGGCGATGCGTTCGGTGGCCGAGGGCAGGTCCGAACCCGACGGGACGTTCGCGCGCTTCATGGATCTCTGTCTCGCGTGCCGGGCCTGCGAGGACGTCTGTCCCTCGCACGTGCCGTTCGGCCGGATGGTCGAACACGCTCGCGTCCAGGTCGAACCGCTCCGCTCCCGACCGTCTCGGTTCTTGCGATGGGTCGGCCTCGACGTCGCACTGCCGAGGAAGAAGGTGCTGTGGCTCGCCGCGGCCTTCCAGCCGTTCGCGCGCCTCGCGCTCCCCCGGCGCGTCCGTGCCCTCGTGCCGCGGCGGTCCGAGCTGTTCCGCCGGCTCCCGCGCGTCACCGTGCCCGCCGGCGAGGTCCGTGGGACGGTCGCGCTGCTGAGCGGGTGCGTGCAGGACCGCTGGTTCCGCAGCGTGAACCGCGCGACGATCCGCGTGCTGGCGCGCAACGGATGGCGCGTCGTCGTCCCGCGTGCGCAGGTGTGCTGCGGGTCGCTCGCGGCGCACCACGGGCGGCTCGACACCGCGCGCGAACTCGTGGAACGCAACCTCCGTGCGTTCGCCGACGCCGACGTGGTCGTCGTCAACGCGGCCGGGTGCGGCGCGCATCTGCAGGGAGTCGGCGACCTCGTCCCGACCGACGAGGCGCGAGCGTTCTCATCGAAGGTCCGAGATGTGATGGCGTTCCTGCACGAGGAGGGCCTCCTGCAGGTGCCGGCCGGAGGTCCGGGGTTCGAGCGCGTCGCGTACCACGACGCCTGTCACGCCCTGCGCGTGCAGGGGATCGGAGAGCAGCCACGGGCGTTGCTGCGGGTCGTCCCAGGCCTCGAGGTCCTGGACCTCGTGAACGGCGACCTGTGCTGCGGAGCCGCCGGGCTCTACAACGTGCTCGAGCCCGAGATGTCCTCGGAGCTCCGGCACCGCAAGGCCGAGGCGGTGGCGTCGACCGGCGCCGAGGTGGTCGCGAGCGCCAACCCCGGCTGCTCGATCCAGATCGCCGCCGGGCTCCGGGAGCTCGGGTCGACGACGCGCGTGCTCCACCCGATCGAGATCCTCGACCGCGCGTACGCGGACGGACCGTCGGAGGCGGCCCCGGCCGCCTCCGGCGAGCCTCACATCCCGAGCGCCTGACGCGCCTTCGCGTTGTCGCTCGTGACCGCCACGGCGCGGTTCTTGGTCGCCAGGTACACGACCTGGATGTTCACGCCGGCATCGGCCATCGCGCGGGCCATCGCACCGATGGCTCCCGGTTGGTCGACTTGATCCGAGGCGAGCTCGGAGACCATCGGTTCGGCCTCTCCCTCGACCTTGATGCCGGCGCCGTCGAGCGCCATGCGCGCCGCGGCCGCGTCCTCAACGAGCAGGTGGATGATCCCACGTCCCTCGCTCGTGACGGCGCACATCCCCTCGATGTTGATCCCGGCCGTTCCGAGCGTCTCGCCCAGATCTGCGAGCGCCCCTGCGCGGTCCTCGAGGGAGACGGTGAGGTCCTTCATCGGCACCTCCTTCGCCCAGACACTCCCAACCCGTCCCGGTCGGTCTACGCCCGTCACGGTTCGGCGTCAAGCCGGGGTCCGGCTCACATCCCGAGCGCCGAACGCAGAGCCGCCGGGTCGTCCGAGGAGAAGACCACCCGCGAACGCGACGCCACGTAGCACGCGGCGAGGTTCACGCCGGCGCCCGAGATCGCCTCCGCGAGCTCGGCGAGCTTGCCGGGACGATCCTCGGTCGAGACGTCGACGACCACGGCCTCGCGCGCGCCCTCGACCGTGACGCCCGCGCCCTCGAGCGCGGTCCGCGCGGCCCCCGCGTCCTCGACGAGCAGGTGGACGTGCCCGTGCCCGCCACCGCCGAGACCAGCGATGCCCTCGACGTTCACACCGGCCGCCCCGAGCGCCCCCGCGGCCTTCGCGAGCCCGCCCGGCTCGTCGGGGAGCGAGATCGACAGATCGGTCGCCATCCGAACCCCTCCTTCTATCGAGTGGGCACCGGTCGTATCCCGACGGAGCGGGTCGCGTCAAGCCGGTAGCATCCCGCGCGTGCGCGTGGCCGAGCGGTGGTTCGAGCACCGGAACGTCGACGATGGCGTCGTCCGCATCCGGGAGCCGAACGTCGACCCGTTCCTGCAGGCGAACCTGTACCTCGTCCGCGGTCGGGACCGGGACGCGCTGGTCGACACGGGGCTGGGGGTCGGGTCGCTCCGGACCGAGCTCGCCGACCTGTTCGAACGTCCGGTGGTCGCCGTCGCGACCCACCGGCACTTCGACCACACGGGTGGGCTCCACGAGTTCGACGAGGTGGTCGTGCACCGGGACGACGCCGTCGCGGTGGCGAGCGCCGACGGCTTCGCGTCCCTGCGGATCGAGGACTACCCGCCCGAGGAGCTCTCGGGCTACGACCCGCCGGCCTCTCTGCTCACGGCGTTGCCGAACGAGGCGTTCGACCCCGCCGCGTATGCGGTGACCCCGGTGACGCCGACCCGCGTCGTAGACGAGGGCGACGCGATCGACCTCGGCGAACGGACCCTCCGCGTCCTGCATCTCCCAGGTCACACGCCGGGCGAGATCGGGCTGTGGGAGGAGGACACGCGGACGCTGTTCCCCGGCGACTGCGTCTATGAGAGCGGCCTGCTCCTGGACGAGCTCCCCGAGTCGAACATCGCTGACTACGTGCGGAGCATGCAACGTCTGCGCGACGTCCCCGCTCGGGTCGTCCACGGCGGCCACGACGACCCGTTCGGCCGCGCGCGCTTGCTCGAGCTGATCGACGGGTACGTCGACCGCCGCGGCTAGAGGTGTGAGCGCAGGTCCCACAGCTCGGGGAAGAACCGCTTGCCCAGCGTCGAACGCAGGTACTCGACGCCGGCCGACCCGCCGGTCCCGGGCTTGGCACCGATCTCGCGTTCGACCATCAACACGTGATGGTAGCGCCACTGCGCGAACGCCTCGTCGTGGTCGAGCAGGCGCTCGGCGACGGCGAACAGGTGGGCGAACCCGACCTCGCGAGCCATCCGCAGCAGGCTCGCGCTCCGAGCCTCCTCGTCCTGCTCGGGCATCTGCAGACCGCCGCGCTCGAGCATCGCGACGAACCCGTCCCAGACCGTCGGCTCGTCGAGCCGTCGCGCGAGCCGCGCGAGCTCGTCGGGTGACGCCGCGAGATCGCGCAGGTAGCCGCGCTGCTTGAGCCCCGAGAGGAACTCGACCTCGCGGAACTGCGCCGATTGGAACCCCGATGCGGGCGTGAGCAGCGAGCGGAACTCCAGGAAGTCCTGCGGCGTCATCGTCTCGAGCACCTGGATGTGGTCGATCAGGACGCGCTCGATCGCCTGGACGCGCGTGAGGTAGTGGCGCGCTCGCTCGGCGTCGCCGTCGATCATCCGGTCGCGCACCGACTCGAGCTCGAAGATCAGCTGCTTGAACCACAGCTCGTAGGCCTGGTGCACGACGATGAACAGCAACTCGTCGTGGACGGGCGGATCCGAGCGCAACCGCTGCAACGAGATCAACTCGGGGACCGCGAGGTACTCGCCGTAGGTGAGGAGACCCGCCTCCGCCGGTTCGGTGAGCCGGCCCATCCGTCGGACCCTGCCGAGATCCTCGCTCGCCGTCATCCGGGCATCCTAGGACCGCACGTGGGTCATGCGGATCGCAGATAGGCGAGCACCGCGAGGACACGACGGTTCTCGTCCGGAGCCGGGACGAGGCCGAGCTTGGTGAAGATCCCCCGCACATGGGCCTCGACCGTCTTCTCGCTCATGGACAGGCCCGTCCCGATCGCCCGGTTCGAGCAGCCTTCCGCCATGAGCGAGAGCACCTCGCGCTCGCGGTCGGTGAGGTCTGCCACCGGATCGCGCGCGCGTCGGCGGCCCACCAGCTGCGCGATCACCGCGGGATCGATCGCGGAACCACCTTCCCCGACCCGCCGAACCGCGGCGCGGAACCCCTCCAGGTCCGATACCCGGTCCTTCAACAGGTACCCGGTGCCACCGGTGCCATCCCCGAGGAGGTCCATCGCATGCTCGGTCTCGATGTACTGAGACAGGACGAGCACCCCGACCTGAGGATGTTCCGTACGGATGGTCTTCGCGGCGACGAGGCCCTCGGTGGAGTGGGACGGAGGCATCCGGATGTCCACGACGGCCACGTCGGGGAGCCGGTTCGAGGGAGCTTCGCGGATGATCGTGAGGAGTTCGTCCGCGTTCGCCGCCTGACCGACCACATCGAATCCGCCGTCGATGAGCAATCGGGCGATGCCTTCCCGGAAGAGCACCGCATCATCGGCTACCGCGACGCGCACGGGATCTCCGCGAGCACGATCGAGCCGGCACCGGGTTCGCTCCGGACGTCGAACCGCCCGCCGACGGCTTCCACGCGGTCCGCGAGACCCCGCAGGCCCGACCCGCCGTTCATCGCCGCGCCTCCGACACCATCGTCGCGTACCTCGATCGCGAGGCGGTCGCCTCCGTCATCCACGGCGACCCACGCGCGCGAGGCGCGAGCATGCTTCGCCACGTTGGCCAGTGCTTCCGACACGATGAAGTACGCCGTCGCCTCGACCTCGGGAGCGTAGCGGCCTTCGGGGACCGATCGCAGCTCCACCGGGACGGCCGATCGCTCCGCCAGGGAACGGACCGCCGCACCCACACCGTTCTGCGTGAGGATCGCCGGATGGATCCCGCGCGCCAGCTCTCGGAGCTCCGCGAGCGACCGCGCGAGCTCCTGCTCCGCGACGTCGAGCCTCGTCGTGAGCTCGACGTCGCCGCTCGCACCGGCACGATCGCGGGCCATCCGTAGATCCAGCGACAAGGTCACCAGGCGCTGCTGCGCGCCGTCGTGGAGATCGCGCTCGAGCCGTCGCCGCGCCTCGTCCTGCGAGGTGACCAATCGCTGGCGTGACCGCTGGAGCTCCTCAACGAGGGAGACGTTCCGCACCACCAGCCCCGCCTGGGCGCACAGGTCCGTCAGCAGGCGCTCGGTGGCCGGGGTCATCGGCTCCCGCGGCGGCATCGCGACGGTGATCGCACCGAGCAGGTCTCGCCCATGGCGAACCGCGAAGGCCGGGTCGTCCAGGCGCGGGAGCTCACCGGCCTCGAGCCGCACCGGCGCCGGCGGCGCGCCGTCGGACGGCCACGCGGCGACGGGCCGCAGCTCGCTGCCGTCCGGGAGCCAGATCCGGACCCGCTCCGCGCCCGTGCCCTCGGCGACCAGGGCGGTCATCCGGGGCAGGACCTCCTGGAGCGACGCATCGTCCAGGCGTTCGGTGAACGTCGCCAGGAGCTCGTACGGGGAGGCCCGATCCCCGTAGATGAGCCGGTCGGCGAGGATCTGCGCGCGCCGGCGGACCGGTTGGAACGCGACCGCCGCCACGGCCGTCGCGGCCACGGCCGCGACGACGTTCGGTCGGTCGCCGCTGCCCACCACGGTCCCGACTCCGGCCACGATCACCGCGTAGATCGTCGTGACGGCGGCAGCGAGCGAGCCGTACACGATCGCCCGGTTCGCGACCACCTCGATGCCGTAGAGCCGATGCCTCACCAGCGCGATACCGGCCGAGATCGGGAGCCCCGTCGTCAGCATCCAGAGGAACACGATGCCCAGCGGGTCGCCGATCCGATCCAGACCGAGCACGCCGAACGCGATCGCGCCGACCAGGAGCACCGCCGCCAGGACCGCGACGACGACGAGCCACCGGAGCTGTTGCCGTTCGGGCGCGACCGCCCGTCGGAACCGGACGACGACCGAGACGACGGCGAGCATCGCCATCACGACGACCCCGAGCATGATCGCGGCCAGCATCGGCCGCAGCACCGGCTCGAGGCCCGCGACGACCGTGGGGTTCTCGATCCCGTCGAGGTCGAAGGGCAGAAGCTGGTTGACGAGCATGCCGAGGACCGAGATCGCGATCACGGCGATCGCGAGGGGTCGCCAGCGCGGTGACGGAGGGCGCCCGGTCGGGAACACGACGAGGTAGAGCTCGATCCCCGGCACCACCGTGGTGAAGAAGAAGAAGGCGTTCGCCCACGCCGCCCATGTCGCGAGCGTGACGTCGCCATCCCCCAGCGCGTACGTCCGCAGCGCGTCCGTGAACAGCCCCAGCGCGAGACCGCCGCCGACCCAGAGCAGGATCCACCCGCAGGCGTTCCGGGGCAGGCGCCACGTGATCAGTCCACCGATCGTCGCGTAGCACGCGACGCCCAGCAGGCCGAGCACGTTGGAGAGCGAGTCCCCACCGAAGGTACCGTCGAGCGAGAACAGGGCGGCGGTCGCGACGACCAGCAGCAGCGTGACGGCGGATGCTGCGAGAGCGATCACCTTCAGCGGTTGGCTCACGCGTACCCCTTCCACCGTTCCGGTCCGGGCCGAACGGCGTCGTTCGGCGCGGCGCGTCCATCCTGACACCTGCCGCGACCGCGGTCATCAGGGTTACCCCTGGGTGAGGTTGCGGGCTGGCATCGATGTGCCGGCCCGTGCCCCTCGATACGGTCGCTCCGTCCATCGGAACAGGCCGTCGGGAACAGGCCAACGGAAGAGGAGGAGCGCATGCGGCTACGCAGGTACACCGTCATCCTCGCCACGCTCGGGGTCCTGGTCGGATCAGTCGCGGCGAGCGCCGCGCCGGCGGCCGGACCGACGTATCTCGCGCTCGGCGATTCGCTCGCGGCGAGCTACCAGCCGAACGGCGACACGCACAGCGGCTACGCGGAGCAGGTCCTGCAGCTCGAGCAGGCACGCATCCCCGATCTGCGACTCGTCAAGCTCGGTTGTCCCGGCGAGCGCACGAACACGATCGACCACACGAGGCGGCTGTGCCCGTACGCCGAGGGCACGCAGCTCGACCAGGCGGTCGCGGCGCTGGAAAGCCAGGACGTCGCGTTCGTCACGCTCCAGATCGGCTCGAACGACACGTTCCACTGCTTCCGTTTCCGGGCCGTCGCGTTCGACCAGGCATGCGTGGACGAGCTGCTGCCGAAGATCTCCACACGCCTGACGGCGATCGTCGAGACGTTGCGGGCTGCCGACCCCGACGTGCCGATCGTGGGTTCGGACTACCCGGATCCGCTGCTGGTGGTCTGGACGATCCCCGGGATCGACCACGACGCGGCGGTCGCCATCGCGCAGGTGTGGAGCGCGATGAACGACACGCTCCGGCAGACCTACGCCGCGCTCGGTGTGCCGGTGGCCGACATCGAGGGGGCGTTCTCCGCGACGGACTTCGACACGATGGTCCACGTTCGCGGCGTCGGCGACGTGCCGATCAACGTCGCGCGGGTGTGCCAATGGACCTACGCCTGTTCCGAACGGTTCGACCACGACTTCCATCCGAACACCATCGGCTACGCCGCCATGACGCGGGCCTTCGAGGCGGCGCTCGCCACGACGGTCGGGTCGCCTCCGTCCTAGTCGGCGAGCGCGCGCGCGAGCTCCTCGAGACTCTCGAGGTTGTGGCCGGGGAGGAACTCGTCGATCGAGGGGAGCGCCGCGGCCATCCCGCGCGCGAGCGGCTCGTAGTGCGGGCTCCCCTTCAACGGGTTGACCCAGACGATCTTGTGGACGAGGCGCCGGAGCTTGGCCATCTGGTCACGCAGCACGTCGGGCTCGCCGCGTTCGAGCCCGTCCGAGCAGATCACGGCGACCGAGCCACGGATCGACGCGCGCTGGCTCCAGCCGTCCACGAGCTCCTT
>JBAVEY010000263.1:0-5326 GCA_049587975.1 Actinomycetota bacterium
GTCGGGATCATCCTGTACCAGGCCGGACGGCCGCAGGACGCGCTCCGATCCGTCGAACGCGCGCTCTCGACCGACCCTCGGTACCCGGAGGCCCTATTCTTCCGAGGGGTCATCCTGCTGCGGGGGCTCCGGCGTCCCGAGGAGGCGATCGCCGCGTTCGAGACGTATCTGGACGCGGCGCCCTTCGGGGTCGAACGCGAGACCGCGAAGGACCTGATCGCCGAGGCACGCGACGCGCTCGCCGGGGGCTGAGCCGCCACCCGCGTTCCGCCCAACTCATCCACATCGGGCACCACCTGGGCCACCTGCCGCCGCTGTCCCTCCTGAGGGGCTCGACGGCCTGTATCCCGACGACCTGACGGGTGAGACCCCTGCTCAAGTTCATCAGCACGGCGGCGATGGCGAAGATCACCTCGAGGCGCGTCCCGCAGGTCTGCGCTTCGAGAATCAGCCGTCGCGCCGGCGCTCGGCGATCGCCTGGGCGCGGCGCTTCGCGGCGCGGGCCCTCCCGAACAGCCGGAGCGTGTACCCGCCGAGCGCCGCGCACGTGACCAGGTAGCCGGCGATCACGTAGCCGGTGTTCGGCGCCATCAGCGCTCGACCCCGACCAACGGCGAAAGGGCCTCGCGTGCCGCTCGCTCCTCGAGCCGCCCGACGCGCAGGCGCAGCGTCATCAGGTAGGCGTACGTGACCGTGAAGGCGGCGACCCCGAGGAGCAGGGCGAGCAGCATCGTCCCCCCGATCTCGGGGTCGCCGAGCCGAAAGACCGTCGGGCCCTGGTGCAGGGAACGCCACCACACGACCGACAGGTGGACGATCGGCACGTCGATGAACCCGACGATACCGATCACGGCGGCCCACTGGGCACGGCGCGACGGGTTGTCCGTGGTCCGGCGGATCGCGAGGTACGCCACGTAGATCAGCAGCAGGACCGCGGTGGTCGTGAGCCGCGGATCCCACGTCCACCAGGTTCCCCACACCGGCTTGCCCCACAGCATCCCGAGCACGATCGCGAGGGCGGTGAACAGCACGCCGATCTCGGCCGAGGCGGCGGCCACGCGGTCCCATCGCGTCTTCTTCGTTCGCAGGTAGGCGATGCTCGCGACGAAGACGACGAAGAACGAGAGGTACGCGAGCCACGCGGCGGGAACGTGCACGTACATGATCCGCTGCACCTCGCCCTGGACGGCGTCGGGCGGGGCGACGATCAGCGAGAGCACGGCCGAGATGGCGAGCGCCACGAGCGCCGTGATCCCCAGGACGCGCTCGCCGCCGCGGGACGTCGCCTTCCCGAGGGTCCGTTCCGCGGTCGCCGCCATCAGTCCTCCAACAAGTAGCCGAACACGAGGACCCCGACCGACAGGAACACCACATCGAACGCGGCGAGCAGACCGAGCCAGGACAGCACCTCGCCCGACGGTCCCGCCGCGGCGAGATCGGTGGCTCGGACGCCGGCGATCATGATCGGCGCCACGAGCGGGAGCACCAGCATGGGGAAGATCGCCTCGCGGGTGCGCGGGGACTCGGCCACGACCCCGAACAGGCTCCCGACGGCCGCGAGCCCGATCACCCCGAGCACGAACGCCGCGAGCATCAGGAACGGGCTCGCGACCGACAGATCGAACAGGACCACGACGAGCAACAGGACGGCGATCACGAGCGCCAGCAGCTCGACCGTGATCGCGAACGCCTTGCCGAGGAAGACGGCCGCCTTGTCGATGGGCGCGAGCAGCAGGCCCTCGAGGGCGCCGTCCTCGGTCTCGGTCTGGTACGTCCGACGCGACGCCATCACCGACGAGAAGAGCAGGGCCATCCACAGGAGGCCGGGAGCGACCGTTTCGAGCACGTCGTGACCCGGACCGAACGCGAACCCGAACGTGATGAGGACGGTCGCCGCGAAGGGGAGCAGCGTCCCGATCGCGTGCCGTCCGCGCACCTCGATCAACAGGTCCTTGTGCGCGATGGCGGTGGCCTGACGCGCGAACGTCATGAGCCGGCCTCGACGGAACCGTCGCGCAACGTGACGGTCCGTGGCGCCAGACCCGGTGCGATCGGTTGGTGCGTGGCGATCACGAGCGTTCGCCCCTGTCGCGACGCCTGCAGCATCATCTCGTCGACGGCATCGCGGGCGTTGACATCCAGGCCGGTGGTCGGTTCGTCGAGCAGGAGGAGCTCCGGGTCGCGGACGATCGAGCGCGCGATCGCGACCTTCTGGCGCATGCCGGCGGAGAACGTCCGGACGCGCTCGGCCGCGACGTCCGCGAGCGCCACGCGCTCCAACGCGTCCTGGACGCGATCGCGGGAGATGCCGAGGAGGTCCGCGAACAACTCGAGGTTCTCGCGGGCAGAGAGCTCCTCGTACAGACGGGTTCGGTGCGTGAGCAGCTCGGAGCGCCGTCGGATCTCCTCACGAGCGGTGGCGAGGTCGAACCCCAGCACCGATCCCCCGCCGTAGGTGGGGGAGAGCGCCGTCGCGACGATACGGAGCAACGTGCTCTTGCCGGCTCCGTTCGGCCCCCGGAGGACGACCGTCTCCCCTCGTTCGATCGAAAGGTCCACACGCACGAGCGCGGGCGCCGCGCCGAAGAGGCGCGTCACGCCGCGAAGGTCGACGGCGGCGTCTCGCAGGCCGACCGGCGATCGAGAGAGGGTGCGCATCGGGTCCCCTTTGTATCACCGGGAGGATCCGACGGTACGGCGTGAGGGAGCGCGGGGGATCTCGACGAACAGCGGTCGCCGCACCATCGGTGCGCGCGTGTTCGCGGCCGAGCCGCTTGCGGATCCGTGGGGCGGAACCTAGCGTAGCGCGGTCATGACGCGCGCGTTGGCGCTCTTCGGCTTGTCCGCGACCTTCGCCGTCGCATGGGTCTCGATGCTTCCGTCGCAAGCCGTGGCGACGGTGACCGGCCCCTGCACCGCCTCGATCGACGGCGTGAGCGTGACCAAGGGCCACGGAACCCCCGACAGCGCCGTCTCGTTGCAGTCCGGCTCGAAGGTCCCGGTTGCCGGAACGTCCGATTCGCGGGTCACCGACCTCTCGTACACGGTGCACGTGGCGGGCGGGGGGGTCCAGGTCGGGTCTGTGACGATCGCCCAGGACGGCCTGAGCTGGGCGGGCTCCGTCAACCTCGCGAACATGTCGAAAGCCACCGTCGGGCTGTTCGAAGTGACGGTGGACGTCCAGACGGTCGGGGACGACTGCAGCGGCGTCGCGTACGTGTGCATCGAGGGGAGGAGCCCGTTCACCACGGCCGCCGGCGCCATAGCGACCGGGATCGGCGTCGGGGGCGGGATCCTCCTGGTGCTCTCGTTCACGAGGGCGCGCGGGATGGGCATGGCGCGCTCGTCGCTGCAGGGCTTCGCCGGCGGAGCGACCGCGGGCCTCGGGACCGCCGTGATGCTCCAGCAGTTCTGCATGCTCCCGCTCACCCCGGCGAGCGCCGCCGGTATCCCGATCGTGGTGGGCACCGCGGGCGCGGTCGGTGCGTCGTTGGCTCGTCGTGCCGGGACGCGGGGTGCCCGCCCCGTCGAGCGTCTGGGAGGCGGTCACGGGTGGGCCGGATCACCCGGAGTTCCGGGTGGCCAGCCGACCGAGCCCGTCGGACAGGGCGCCGAACACGTTCAGCACGCCAGCACCGGAGCCAGTCAGGGAGCGAGCGGCCCCTCGACCAGCGGCGGCGCAGGTCTGGGTAGTGGTGGTGCTGGCGTGGGAGGCGGAGGTCCAGGCGGCGGCCCCAGCGGTCCGAGCCAGGCACCCGGCGCTCCCGGCCCCGGCGGTCCGAGCCAGGCACCCGAAGGTCCCCTCCCGCCCCCTCCGCCTCCACCCTCGGCAGGCGCGGTGGTGCTGCCGCCCGTCCCACTCCCCAAGGACGACGACCTCATCTGCTCGAACTGCGGGACGTCGAACTCGCCGGATGGTCAGTACTGCACGAACTGCGGGACGAGGCTCGGCTCGTGAGCGCCGACCCGAGGGTCGGAACCCAGATCGGCGGGTACCGGATCGAACGGCTCCTCGGACGGGGCGGCACGAGTGTCGTCTACGTGGCTGAGCACGTCCGCATGAAGCGGAAGGCCGCGCTGAGGCTGCCGTCAACCGAGCTCGCGGAGGGTCCGATCTTCCGCGCGCGCTTCGTGAGCGAGTGGAACGACTCGCGCGGCTCGACCACCGCAACTGAGCCCCGTATTCGAGGCGGGCGAGGCGGACGGTCTCCTGTACATCTCCATGCGGTAACCGACGAGAGCCCGCTGCCGCCGGCGGCGTCGGCATGGCGGCCCCGCGTGGGTCCACTCCTTGACCCTCCCGCCGGCCTGACCGTGGCGCTCGACGACTTCGGTCGCAGACCTTTCGGTGCTGACGTTCCGTCCGGCCAGCGCGTTAGCATCCACCCTACGGGGCGTAGCGCAGCCTGGTAGCGCGCCTGCTTTGGGAGCAGGAGGCCGGCGGTTCGAATCCGCCCGCCCCGACGATCGGACCGCAGGTAGATGCCCAACACACCTCGCAGGTTCGAAGAGCTGGGCTCTTGGGGTTCCCAGCCCGCACCTGGTGTCGAGGACAAGAAGGGTCGATACTGCCCCGGGTGAGTTCTCCGCACGAAGGCCGGTCGCCTCCAGCGGGCGAGCCGGGCAGTGCTCCTCAGCCACAAAGCGATGCCGGCGGAGACACGGGCGTTCACGCGTTCTTGATCGCCGACGTTCGCGGCTACACGACGTTCACGCAGGAACGGGGCGACGAGGAGGCCGGGCGCCTCGCCGGGCGCTTCGCCCAAGTCTCCCGAGCCGTGGTCGAAGATCACCGCGGGCACGTGCTCGAGCTGCGCGGGGATGAGGCCCTGGTTGTCTTCGATTCGCCGCGCTCGGCGATCCGGGGAGCCGTGGCCCTCCAGCAGCGGTTCGTCGAGGAGACGATCGTCGATCCATCGCTCCCACTCACGGTGGGGATGGGGCTGGACGCCGGCGAGGCCGTGGCCGTCGAAGGCGGCTATCGCGGCGGCGCGCTGAACGTGGCCGCACGGCTCTGCTCGCTCGCTCGCGCCGGCGAGGAGCTCGCGAGCCGGGAGATCGTCCACCTTGCGCTGCGGGTCGACGGTGTCCGATTCACCGAGCGCACTGCGCGCGCCTCGGTCCGTTACTTGGGCAGGGCCTCGGTCCTTGCCCGCTCCCATCTTCGCCGCCAACCGGCCGCCAAACCGGAGGAGGACGAGATGGTCCGTACAATGCGCCAAAGCGGAAGAATCATGCAATGGTAGATGTGCGGGCATGGTCTGATGACATCACCCGTCGGGAGTTCCTGCGGCGGATGGGCCGCGCCGCCCTGGTCGGCGGAGTG
>JBAVEY010000264.1:0-1889 GCA_049587975.1 Actinomycetota bacterium
GTCCGCATGATCGCGATCGCGCTGACGCCCGACGGGTCGCGGTTCGCCAGGACCGAGGTCGAGGCCGCGAGCCCCGCCGAGGCGGCCGAACTCGCGGCGCTCGACCTCGCGGCCGGCGGCGCGAACGAGATCCTCGGGCTCGTGCGCCCGTGAAGCCGCTCGAAGGGCGGACCGTGATCGTGACGCGACCCCGACCGGAGGCGGACGAGCTCGCGCGCTTGCTCGAGCGCCGGGGCGCCACGGCCATCGTCGCGCCGGCGATCGAGCTGACGCCGCTGCGTACCGCGGCACTCACCACGGCCCTGGACGAGCTCGCGGACGGCGGGTTCGCGTGGGTGACGCTCACGAGCCCCCGGACCGTGGGCGTCCTCGCCGACCGCCTGGCACCCCGGGACGTCCGGGCGGAGGTCGCCGCGGTCGGCGAGGGGACCGCCGAGGCGTTCCGCCGCTGGAGCCGCCGCGACCCGGATCTGGTCCCGAGGTCGTTCACGACCGCCGCGCTCGGCCGGGCGTTCCCCCGGGGGAGCGGCCGGGTCCTGTTGCCACGCGCCGACGTCGCGCCGGCAGGGCTCGAGGAGGTCCTGGCGCGCAGGGGCTGGACGCCCACGCGGGTCGACGCGTACCGGACGCGCATGCCGCGATCGCTCCCGGCCGAGGCCCGGGCGGCGCTGCGAGCGGGGACGGTCGACGCCGTCACGTTCACCAGCGCCTCGACCGTGCGCGGGTTCGTGCGCGCGCTCGGGACCGTCAGGGGGAACCCGAAGGTCGTCTGCATCGGGCCGGTCACCGCGCGGGAGGCCCGCGACCACGGCCTGCGCGTGCACGCCGTCGCGGACCCGCACACGATCGAGGGCCTGGTGGCGGCCGTCGAGCGCGCGCTCGTCCCGCGGTAGCATCCATCCGATGAGCGCCTTCCCTCGGCACCGGCCGCGACGGATGCGACGCACCCCCGCGCTCCGCGCGCTGATCCGCGAGACCGAGCTCGCGCCGCGTCACCTGATCGCGCCGCTGTTCGTGAAGGAGGGCGTGTCCGACCCGGTCCCGATCGGCTCGATGCCCGGACAGTCCCAGCACACGCTCGAATCCCTCCGCAAGGAGGCGGTCGAGATCGCGAGCAAGGGCGTGATCGCCTTCATGCTGTTCGGGGTCCCCGACCGCAAGGACGCCGAGGGCTCCGAGGCGTGGAACCCCGACGGGATCGCGCAGAAGGCGCTGCGGATGCTGCGCGACGAGCTCGGCGACGACCGCGTGGTGATCGCCGACCTGTGCCTGGACGAGTACACCGATCACGGCCACTGCGGCGTCCTCGATCCCGACGGCCACGTCGACAACGACGCGACCCTCGAGCGCTACCGGCGGATCGCGCTCGCGCAGGCAGAGGCCGGCGCGCACCTGGTGGGCCCGAGCGGCATGATGGACGGGCAGGTCGAGGCGATCCGCGACGCGCTCGACGAGGCGGGGTTCGCGCGCGTCGGCATCATGGCCTACGCGGCGAAGTTCGCGTCCTCGTTCTACGGGCCGTTCCGTGAGGCGGCCGAGTGCGCGCCGCGGTTCGGCGATCGAACCGGCTACCAGATGGACCCGCCGAACGCCGACGAGGCGATCCGCGAGATCGCGGCCGACATCGACCAGGGCGCCGACGTCGTGATGGTCAAGCCCGCACTCCCCTACCTCGACGTGATCCGTCGGGCGAAGGACGAGACGCGGTTCCCGATGGCCGCCTACAACGTCTCAGGCGAGTACGCGATGGTCAAGGCCGCCGCCCAGAACGGCTGGCTCGACGAGCGCAAAGCCGTGCTCGAGGTGTTGACGTCGATCCGTCGCGCCGGCGCCGACCTCGTCCTCACGTACCACGCCAAGGACGCGGCCGATTGGCTCGCGTCCTAGGG
>JBAVEY010000265.1:0-2094 GCA_049587975.1 Actinomycetota bacterium
CGTCGGCGTCCACGACCACCACGACGCCGTCGACCCGCGGAGCGACGATCATCGCGTCGCTGACGACCAGCGCCGGCGGCGTGTCGATGACGACGTAGTCGGCGCTCGAACGCAAGTCCCTCAGCAGCGCCTCCATCTCGTCCGAGCTGAGGAGCTCGGCCGGGTTCGGAGGCACCGGCCCGCTGGTCACGATACGCAGCGAGTCGAGACCCGCCACTCGCCGGGCGACCTCGGCGAGCTCCGCTTGACCAGCGAGGACCGAGGAGAGTCCCTCCCCGTTGCCCAGGCCGAAGAACCGGTGCAGCCGAGGCTTGCGCAGATCGGCCGAGAGCGCCATGACCCGCTTGCCCGTGAGAGCGAGCGTGGTGGCGAGGTTGGCGACCGTCGTGGTCTTGCCCTCGCCCGCGTGCGGGCTGGTCACCGAGATGACCCGCATGCTTCCGTCGCGCGAGATGAACTGCACGTTCGTTCGCAGCGAGCGGTAGGCCTCGGCGGCCGGGCTCCCGGACGCCGACGTCGTGACGAGCCTCGTCTGCGCTCGCTTCCGCCAGCCGGGGACCTTCGGCACGACGGCCAGGACCGGCGCTCCCACGGCGGCCTCGAGCTGGGCCCGGCCGTGGATCCTGTCATCCATCCGCTCGCGCAGGAACGCGAACCCCACCCCGAGCACCAGGCCGGCGACCAAGCCCAGGGCCCCGTCCTGGCGGTGGTTCGGGCTGGATGGCGAAGTCGGGACCTCGGCCGGCTGGATCAGCGTGCCGGGCGTGATGTCGGGCGCGACCAGGGACGCGACCTGGGTGTTCAGGCCCGCGATCTGACTCGAGAGCTGGTCGACCTCGTTGGCCGCGACGGTCTCGTCGGAGGACCCGGCCGGAGCGGCCTCCAGGGCCGCCTGGGCGTCCTCGAGGTCGCTCCGGAGCTCGTTGATCTGTGTCTGGATCGCCTGTCGGGCCTGTGCGTACGCGGCGACCGCGACCCGGGTTCGGTACGTGAGGTAGGCGTTCGCGAACGCCTGTGCGCCGTTGCGCGCCGTCTCGGGATCGGGGTGGGAGTACCCGATCTGCAGGATCTGGGTGTTGGTGGGCACCTCGACCGAGAGCGTTCCCGACCCGGCCCGGCCCTCCATCGTCTTGTCGGCCAGGACCGCGACCGCGGTCGACTGCACGACGTGGATCTCGTTGTCCATGTTCGCCAGCGTCCAGTACGGGTTCGTGGTCAGGATCTGGCTGGCGGTGAGAGGGGTCACCTGGACCTCGGCCGTCGAGGAGTAGATCGGGGTGCGCCGGTAGCTGAAGAACAGCGCCGATCCCGTCGTCAGCGCGACGATCAGGAGGATGCTCCACTTCCTCCGCCACAGGACCCCGAGGATCGCCCTGAAGTCGAACTCGGATGTGGACGTGTCAGCCATCGAGCGGGTCCTCCCGGACGTTCAGGATACCGAGGTCGTCGACGACCGCAGAGGAGGACCCGAGGACGTCTTCCGCCTCGGGGATCTCGATCAGGTCGTCCGACCCGATCTCGTCGGTCGGAGCCCGCGGATGCTCGAGCCGGAGCATGGCCAGCAAGGCACCGCCCGCGAGCGCGGTGGCCACGATCGCCCCCGCGACCACGGTTCCCTCCGAGGCGACGAACAGGCCCAGCGCCAGGATCGAGCAGGCCGCCTGCGCCGCGATCGCGACGAGCGCGACCTGGACATGCGTGAGGCCCCTGGCCGCGAGACGGTGGGACGTGTGGTCGGTCGCTCCCCGCAGGACCGGCCGCCCGTCGCGGAACCGCGCGATCACGACCAACGTCGTGTCGAACAGCGGGACGGCGAGCGCGAGGACCGGGACGGCGACCCGGATCACGCCCGCTTGCCCGATCAGGTCGAGGTTGAGCCCGATCGCCGCGAGCAGGAACCCGACGAGCAGCGATCCCGCGTCCCCGAGGAAGACCCTGGCAGGCGGGAAGTTGTGGGGGAGGAACCCCAGGCACGCGCCGGCGAGCGCGACCGCCAGGGACCCGACGAGATAGTGGTGCTCGTACGCGGAGATCCCGAAGAACGCCAGCGCGGACATGGCGGCAACGCCGACGGCGAGCCCGTCCATGTTGTCG
>JBAVEY010000266.1:0-14233 GCA_049587975.1 Actinomycetota bacterium
GCACGCCGCGCCGAGCGCGTCCCCCGCCGAGCGGCCGGCGGCGAGCGAGGCGAGCAGCACGCCGTTGAACGCATCCCCGGCGCCGGTCGGGTCCTTCTCGATGACGGGGTCGGTGGTGTTCCGGATCACGAGCCCCTCCCACGACATCAACGCGCCCTCGTCGCCGAGCTTCACGCACGCGACCGGGAAGCGGCGCGCGAGCTCGTCGACGGCGGCGCCCCCGCGACGCCCGGTGAGTTCCTCGGCCTCCCGCTCGTTGGCCAGGATCATCGTCGCGGGTGCGCACGAGGCGAAGAACCGATCCACGCCGAACGAGCGGATCATGGGCCACGACGCCGCGTCCACCGCGACGAACCGCGCCCGGGCGCGTTCCAGCGCCGCGACCCCGGCGGCCGAGGTCGGCTCGAACAGCAGCGAGTAGCCGGACACGAGGACGGCGCCGGCCTCGATCCGCTCCGGCAGGTCCTCCGGGGACAGGCGCCCGCCGGCGCCCCGGTCCGCCACCATCGAGCGTTCGCGGGGTTCGTGCACGACGAGCATCGTGCCGGTGTCGGAGCTCGGATCGATCGCGAGCGCCGGCTCCACCCCGCGTGCGATCAGCTCGTCGCGCAGGAGCGCACCGGCGACGTCCGCTCCGATCCGGCCGTGCACACGCGCCGTCGCGCCCGCCTCGGCGGCCCACACGGCTGCGTTCGCGGCGCTGCCGCCGGGCCGAACGAGGACGCGCCCGTGCACGTCCCCGCCCTCCTCGAGTCCATCGGAGTCGACCCGCACGTCGATCATCACGTCGCCCACGGTCACCACGTCCATCGCGCAGCAGCCTACCGGGTACCGTTTTGTGCGATGAGGCTCGGGACGCTCCAGCGAGGCGAGCACGTCTCCATCCGTCTCATGGAGCCGGGCGACGAGGCGGCCTTCATCCGTGCGGTGCGGCGGAGCCGCAGGCTGCATCGGCCCTGGGCCTACCTGCCCGACAACGCCGAGGACTTCCGGGCGATGCTGGGGCGGCCGCTCGCCGAGTCCTACCTCATCTGTCGCAACGACGACTCGGCCCTCGCGGGCAGCGCGAGCCTGGGCCACATCGTGTTCGGCAACCTGCGGAGCGCGTACCTCGGGTACTCGGCGTTCGTCCCGCACCAGGGTCGCGGATCCATGACGGAGGGCCTCGGGCTGGTGCTGCGGCACGCGTTCGGCACGCTGAGGCTCCACCGCGTCGAGGCCAACGTCCAGCCCGACAACACCCGCTCGATCGCGCTCGTCGAACGGCTCGGGTTCCGCCGCGAGGGGTACTCGCCCAGGTACCTCAAGATCGGCGGGCGGTGGCGTGACCACGTCCGGTACGCGATGCTCGCCGATGAGTGGACCCCGGCGCCGCGCCGACGACCCTAACCGGAGACCGCGATCCCGGCCGCCTCGGCGGCCCACCGCCCGAAGGCCCCCCAGAACGGATCGAGCCCTGGATGTTCGAGCGCGCGTTCGGTCGCGCCGTCCACCAGGACGACGCCCTCCGCGCGTTCGGTCACCTCGCCGACGACCGCGCCAGCGATGCCCGCCCGCGCCAACGAGGCAACGAACGCATCCGCCCGTCCCGACACGACCGTAGCGATCAGACTCCCCTCGCTGATCGACGTGTACGGGTCCATCCCGACGAACCCGCACACGGCGCGGACCTCGTCGCGAACGGGGATCGCCTCGAGCTCGATCCGCATCCCGACCTCCGAGGCCGCGGCCACCTCGGTGAGCCCGCCGAACACGCCGCCCTCGGTCGCGTCGTGCATCGAGGTCACGCCCAGGTCGCGCAGGCCGAAACCGCGCGCCACCGCCGCCTCGGGCACGACGGTCATCTGCTCGAACAGCGCGTCGGCCCGGGCCACGGTGTCGACCCCGACGCCCTCGGCCAACCGCTCGGGGAACGTGGCCGCGAACAACGCGGTTGCCTCGATGGCGGCTCCCTTCGTGATCACGATCCGGTCGCCCGGCCGCGCCATCATCGGCGTGACGTACCGATCCTCCGGACCCGAGGCGATGCAGACCGCACCGCCGACCATCGGCCAGGTGCATCCGTCGTACCGCGCGGTGTGACCCGTCACGACCGCGATCCCGATCCCCTCGCACGCGCGATGGAACGCGTCCCACAACGCCGTCAGGTCCTCGTCGGTGATCTCCGGCGGCAGGTTCAGGTCGACGGCCATCCAGCGCAACGGGAGGCCGCTCGTCGCCGCGTCGGAGGCGAGGATGTGCACGGCGAACCACGCAGCGCGCTCCCAGCCGTACGCCGGCACCACGAACACGGGATCGGCCGTGAGCGCCATCGCGGTCCCGTCGGCGACCCGGACCACCCCGACGTCCACCCCGTGCCGGGGACCGACGAGCACGTCGTCGTCCCTCGCCCCGAGCCGGCGCAGGATCACCTGCTCGAACAGTTCCGCGGTCGCCTTCCCCGTCCGCTGCTGGCTCATCGGACGCCTGCCTCCCAACCCTGCACGACCTCCACCAGCGCCCGGGCCGCGCGTTCGGGATCCGGCGCCGCGCCCACGGCCGAGACGACGCAGATCCCGGCCGCTCCCGTTTCGAGGACCTGGCGGGCGTTGCCGGCGTCGATGCCGCCGATCCCGACCACCGGGAGATCCGTCGCCTCGACGATCGCTCTGAGCCCATCGAGGCCGCGCGGCCGCGCCCCCGGCTTGGTCCGCGTCGCCCACACCATCACGCCCAGGTAGTCGGCACCGTCGCCCGCCGCGGCACGAGCCTCGTCCGGCGTGGAGACGCTCACCCCGAGGACGGCGTCCGGGCCGAGGATCGCCCGCGCCGAGCTCGGGTCGTCGTCCTGCCCCACGTGGGCGCCCGCGCCGAGGCTGGCGGCCACCTCGAGGCGATCGTTCACCACGAACAACACACCGGCCGCGTGGCAGACGCCGGCGATCTCGGTCCCGAGCTCGGTGAGCGCCGCGTCGTCGAGCTCGGGTGCCCGCAGCTGCACGGCCGTGGCTCCGCCCGCGATGGCGCCCGACGCGACCTCGCCGTGCCCGCGTCCGGGGACCGAACCGCTCGACGTCAGCACGTAGACGCGGAGCGAACGAGGGTCCACCATCGAGCGTTCGCCTCCCTCCGCCGGCATTACCCGGATCAGGTCCCTTCGGGTCGCCGCCGCGGTGTGGCGGCCTCTCAGCCCGGTCGCCCGAGCTCCCCGGTTCGATGCAAGGGTGTTCGGAACCAGGATAGCCGTCGCGTCAGCGGTTCGCGGCCTGCCCGCGGGCCACACGCATCTCTCGCCGGAACCGCTTCCAGTCGCTCTTCCGCGTCGAGATGAACACGTCCGTGCCGACGATCACGACCCCGTAGGCGACGATCGCCCAGGCGGCCCACCCGGGGGCCCCGCTCGCCGGCCAGAACGCGAGCGCCACGAACGGCGCGACCTTGCTCGCGATCGCGCCCGAGGCGTGCATCCACGCCCGCGACTCCGGGGCGACCCGCAGGTAGGTCGCGTAGTCGATCTTCAGGCCGGGGACCGGTGGGATCAGGTCTCGGACGTAGTAGGCGAGGAACCGCATGCCCACCACCCGGCCGACCAGCCAGTGCGCGGGCACGTGGAACGTTGCGGACCAGTCGAGCGCCGCGAACACCAACGCGAGCCCCGCCAGCTCGCCCGAGTCCGTGACGAGAGCGAGACCCACCGCGGCGGCACCCACGAGCGTCCCCACCAGCAGCAGGAGGTTGCCGACCCAGACCGGGGCGTGGAACCGAACCCGGGCCTCGAACGCCTTCCTGTCGATCCGGCCCGCCTGCTCGGCCCAGTGGTGCGCGAGGATCGGGTCGGCCTTGACCTTGGCGATCAGGCGCCAGAACCCGAGGGCGCGCAGATCGGTCTGACCAGCGTCCACCGCGGCCTCGATACGCTCGAACTCGGCCGGGTAGCCGTCCGGGTCGGTCACCCCGGCTCCACGGTTGACGAGCACCGGCGCGCTAGGATAGTCGCTCGGACGCGCCCCCGGCCCCAGGATGTCCGCCCGCAACACCCAGGAAGCAACGGGAGGCGACCATCTCGAAGAGCACGATGCCCGAGCGGTCCGCCCACGCGGACCTCGCCTTCGCGCTGAACACGCTCGACGGCCGCTACCACGTCATCGATCGTATCGCCGCGGGCGGCATGGGCGAAGTCTACCGAGCCCGCGACGCGGTCCTCGAACGCCCGGTCGCCATCAAGGTCCTGCATCGAAGCCTCGCCGGCGACGCGGGGTTCATCGAGCGCTTCCGGCGGGAGGCGCGCGCGGCCGCGAGCCTGAACCATCAGAACATCGTGGCCGTCCACGACTGGGGAAGCGTCGACGGCATCTACTACATGGTGATGGAGTACGTCGCCGGCCTGTCCGTCCGCGAGATCGTGAACGCCGAAGGGCTGCTCGCCCCGGCACAGGCGGCGGACGTGCTCGAACAGACGCTCGCGGCGCTCCAGCACGCGCACCGACAAGGGATCGTGCACCGCGACGTGAAGCCCGAGAACCTGATGGTGACGCGCGACGGCATCGTCAAGGTCGCGGACTTCGGGCTCGCGCGGGCGTTCGCCGACGCCCAGATCACGGAGGTGGGCCACGTCACCGGGACCGTGCAGTACCTCGCCCCCGAACAGCTCCTGGGCGAACCGGCCGACCCGCGCACCGACCTGTACGCGCTGGGCGTCGTCGCGTTCGAGCTGCTCACGGGGCGACTCCCGTTCACCGGCGAGACGCCGATGGCGATCGCGTACAAGCACCTGCACGAGCCGATGCCGCGGCCGTCGTCCTTCAACCCGGGGGTGCCGGTGTCGCTCGACGGCTGGGTCGCCTCGGTGACAGAGAAGCAGCGGGAGCTGCGCCCGGAGTCGGCCGCCGAGGCCCGGCGTGACCTCGAGGCCGAGGCGCGGACGCTCCCCGAGGCTCCGCCGCTCGCCTCGCTCGTTCCGCCGGAGCACGCGCCGGAGGTGACCGTGATCCCGACCGGCGTGGACGTCACGTCCGCGACGGCACCGGCGTCGGACCCGGCCAAGACGGTCACGATCCCCGGCCGCGCGATCGGCGATCCGAAGCGACGACGGAGGAAGGGTCGGTTCGCGCTCGGCATCGCGTCCGCGCTGCTCGCGATCGTCGCCGCGCTGTGGGGGGCGTGGACCTACCTGATCCCCCATGAGGTCGATGTGCCGAAGGTCGTCGGCCTCACGGTGGCGCAGGCGCAGGCGCAGCTCGACGATGCCGGGCTGGTCGTCCGGATGGCTGAGGGGCGCTACTCGACGAAGGTCCCCGCCGGGAGCGTGCTCAAGGTGCAGCCCGCGGAGGGCTCGACGCTCGAGCGCGGCGACCGCGTCACGCTCGTCCCGTCGCTCGGTCCGCCGCCGGTCCGGGTCCCCAACCTCGTCGGCATGCCGCTCGCCGACGCCAAGGAGGCGGTGCGGGACGCCATGCTCGAGGTCGGCGACGTCACGAAGGCCTTCGACGAACGGTTCGACGCCGACCAGGTGATCCGGCAGAGCGTGAAGGCCGACGCCGAGGCGCCGCAGGGCAGCGCGATCGACCTGGTCGTGAGCAAGGGCCCGACCCCGGTCCCGGTCGAGAAGGTCATCGGCTTGCTGCAGGGCGAGGCGGTCGCGGTGCTGGAGGCCCAGGGGTTCACCGTCGACGTGCAGGAGGAATTCTCCGACAAGGTCGAGCGGGGAACGGTGATCTCGCAGACGCCGACGAAGGGCACCGACCTACAGCCCGGTGGGACGGTCACGATCGTCGTCTCGAAGGGACCCCCCGAGTTCGCGATGCCGAACGTCGTCGGCATGGGGCGCGACGCGGCCGTCGAGCAGCTCCGGAGCCTGGGTCTGCTGGTCGACGTCGCGATCGTGCCCGGGCACAGCGGCTCGAGGGTCGTGTTCCAGGAACCCGCGTCGGGCACGACCGTGCGCGCGGGCGACCTCGTCCACATCTACGTGGCGTGAGGGTCGGCGCCCACCTCCGCAGTGGGCTCCGCACCGCGATCCCGCTCGCCCGCGAGACCGGGGCGGAGGCGGTCCAGCTCTTCATCTCGAACCCTCGGGCCTGGTCGGGTCCTCGGCTGGAGACCGCGCAAGCGTTCGGGGCCGACTGGCGAGAAGCGGCGATCGGACCGCTGTTCGTCCACGCCCCGTACCTCGTCAACATCGCATCGCCGAACCCGGAGTTCCTGTCCAAGTCCGTCGAGCTCTGCCGGCGCTCGGTCGCGGCGTGCGGCGTGCTCGAGGCCGGCGGGTTCGTCGTGCATGCCGGCGCGGGCGGCACCGGCGAGGTCACCGACGCCCTCGACCGATCCGCGACGGTCCTCCAGGCGGTCCTCACCGAGACGCCGGACGAGACGCAGCTCCTGGTCGAACTCATGGCCGGCACGAGCGGCGCCGTCGCCTCGACCCTGGCCGAGGCGGGAACGCTGTTCGACGCCGTCGACGACGAGCGCCTCGGCCTGGTCCTCGACACCTGTCACCTGTTCGCGACCGGCTATGCGCTCGACGAGCCGTCCGGCGTGGACGCGTTGTTCGAGGAGCTCCGGAGCCTCGGACTGGCCCACCGCCTCCGCCTGATCCACCTGAACGACGCGAAGTTCGAACGCGGCTCCAAGCGCGACCGCCACGAGATCGTCGGCGAGGGCGAGATCGGCCTGGAGGGCTTCCGCGCGATCGTCGGTCAACCCGAGGTGCACGACCTGTCGGTCGTGGTCGAGACGCCCTCCTCGGGCGAACGACGCCGCCTCGAGCTCGAGACGATCCGCTCGCTCGCGACCTGATCGCTCAGGCAGCTGCATCCGGATCGCGCTCGCTCCAGTTCCCGCGTCACGGCTCGAGCTCGGCCCTCGGCCCTTCCTGGTACGAGTAGCGCTCCTCGGCCCAGGGCTCGGCGTGGATGTGGTACCCGCGCACCTCCCAGAACCCGCGCTTGTTCTGCGCGGAGAACTCGAGGCCCCGGAGCCACTTCGCGCTCTTCCAGGCGTAGCGCTTGGGCACGACGAGGCGGAGCGGGAAGCCGTGCTCGCCGGTGAGCGGTTCGCCGCCATGGGCCCAGGCCACCAACACGTCGTCGTCCATCATCGCCTGGAGCGACAGGTCCGAGGTGTAGCCATAGTCGCAGTGCGCGATCACCCACGTGGCCTCGTCCTGCACCCCCGCCTTCTCGGCCAGGACGCGGAACGGCACGCCGGTCCAGGTGTTGTCGAGGGTCGACCAGCCGGTCACACAGTGCATGTCCGCTTGCACGTCGACCGGGCCGAGCGCCTTCAGCTCCGAGTACGTCAGCGTGTAGGGGTTGTCCACGAGGCCGTTCACCTCGAGGGTCCACGTCGACTCGTCGAAGTCCGGGATCGGGCCGAAGTGCAGGACGGGCCAGGTCTTGACCAGCCGCTGGCCGGGCGGGATGCGCTTGGCGATCTCTTCGGGGTACCTCGGGCCGAACAGCTTCACCTGTGACCCTCCTATCCGGCGGCCACGGCCCGCCAGGCCGCGATCGCCGTCTCGACGTCCTCGTCGGCGATGTCGACGTGCGTGACCATCCGAACCTTGCCCGAGACCACGCTCGCGCCGACGCCCTGTTCCTCGAGTCGGTTCGCGACCTCGAGGGGCGTCATCGCCATCGGTTCCGTGTCGGCGAAGACCATGTTCGTTTCAACATCCGTCGGATCCAGGCTCCCGGGCACGATCTCGGCCACCGCCTCGGCGAGCCGTCGCGCCCGCTCGTGGTCCTCGTGCAGGCGCTTCGGCCCCTGCTCGAGCGCGACCAGACCGGCCGCGGCCAAGACCCCGGCCTGCCGCCATGCTCCCCCGAACAGGATCTTGATCCGTCGTCCCTCGCGCATCTGCTCGGCCGTGCCGCACACGAGGGAACCGATCGGCGCCCCGAGCCCCTTCGAGACGCAGAACATCAGGGTGTCCACCTCGGCCGCGTACTCGGCCACGTCGACCCCGGACGCGACGCTCGCGTTGAAGATCCGCGCGCCGTCCAGGTGCACGGCGATACCGACGTCAGCGGCGACCTTGCGGATCGACCGGAAGTCCTCGATGTCCATCACGGTGCCGCCGGCATGACCGCTGGTGTTCTCGAGGCAGACGAGGTCCACGATCTCGACGTCGTAGGGTTCGTCCGGCTCGAGCGCCGCCCGTACCTGGTCGGCCGTGATCCGGCCGCGCCGGTCGCCGCCCACGGTCCGGTAGGCGATGCCCGAGAGCACCGCCGCGCTCATGACCTCGGTCGACGCGACGTGCGACCGGGGTTCGGCTACCACCAGATGGCCGGGACCCGAGAACTGCAGGCGGAGCGCGATCTGGTTGGCCATCGTCCCGGTCGGGACGTACAGGGCGGCCTCCTTGCCCACGACCTCTGCCGCGCGTTCCTGGAGCCGGTTGACCGTCGGGTCGTCCCCGAACCAATCGTCGCCCACCTCGGCCTCGGCCATCGCGCGCCGCATCGCCGGCGACGGCGTGGTCACGGTGTCCGAACGCAGGTCGACCCGGAGATCCTTCACGGGTACCGAGTATAGGGAGCGCCCGACCGAAGCCTCAGTACAGGAACATCGGCTTGCCGTCCACGTGACGGATCTTCGGACGGTAGGCCTCGACGTCGTAGAGCGCCCCCACGTCGACGCGCTTGACGCCTTGGCGGACGACGGGGAGCGGCACGTTCGTGTAGTTGCCGTTCCGCAGCGCCACGAGACGCCCGAACTGTCGCTCGATCACGAGGTCGGCGGCCATCACGGCGTAGTTGGTCGCGACCATCAGGTCGAGCGAATCGGGCGAACCCGAGCGCATCAGGTAGCCCACCTGCTGGTAGATGATGCCCTCGCCGGTGATCTCGCGCAGTGCCTCGCCGGTCACCTGCCCGATGCCGCCGAGCTTCAGGTGCCCGAACGCGTCGGCCATCCCGGCGTGGACGGTCTCCCCGCCGGTCATCGTGGCGCCCTCGGAGATGGTCATCATCGCGTAGTTGCTGGGGTTCGAGCGCTTGTCCTGCATCAGCTTGCTCGCGAGCTTCTCGACGTCGAACGGCACCTCGCTGATCACCGCACGTTCGACCCCCGACAGGTACGCGGACACGAGCGACGTCTCGCCGCTGTACCGGCCGAACACCTCGACCACCGCGAGCCGCTCATGCGAGCCGGCGCTCGTCCGGAGCTGGTGGATGAAGATGACGGTGCGCGTGATCGCGGTGGAGAAACCGATGCAGTAGTCGGTGCCGTGCACGTCGTTGTCCATGGTCTTCGGGATCGCGACGACGGGGACCCCCTCCTCGTGCAGGCGGAGCGCGAACGAGAGCGTGTCGTCGCCGCCGATCGGGAGCAGCGCGTCGATGCCCAGCCGGTCGAGCACCTTGAGGACATGGGGTGTGTGGTCGACGGGCCCCTCGTCCTCCTCCGAGCGGAGGAACGCGGGCTCCTCGGACGATCGGACCTTCGCCGGGTTCGTCCGCGACGTGTGCAGGATCGTGCCGCCGCTCCGGTCGATAGTCCGGACGGCGTTCGCGTCGAGGTCCACGACGTTCGCCTCGATCGACGCCGGGTCGTCCGGGTCGCATCCGAGCAGCCCGCCCCAGCCGCGACGGATGCCGACCACCTCGTGCCCCTCCTCGGTCGCTCGCAGCGTGGAGGCCTTGATGCACGCGTTGAGGCCGGGGACGTCTCCCCCGCCGGTCAGGATGCCGATCTTCACGGGCGCCTCCGCTCCTCGAAGAACAGCTCCGCGACGGCCACCAGCTCCTCGGGAACCGGCCGGACCTTCGCGGCCTCTGCGAGCGGCACCCGGCCGATCCGGTCCCCGTGCAACGCCACCATCTGTCCGAACGCACCCTCGGCCACCGATGCGGTCGCGGCCTCCCCGAACCGGGTCGCGACGATCCGGTCCACGGCGACCGGCGAACCGCCCCGCTGGACGTGCCCGAGCACCGTCACCCGCGACTCCGAGCCGGTCAGCGACTCGAGCCGCGGCGCGATCTCGTACGCGATCCCCCCCAGACGCGGGGCGCCGCGCGGATCGGTGGCGTACTCGGGGGCCGGCATGGTGCCCTCGGCCGGCATCGCGCCCTCGGCCACGACGACGATCGAGAACGAATGGCCGGTCATGTGGCGCCGCCGGAGCACCGACGCGACCTCCGCGAGATCGAACGGCCGCTCCGGGAGCAGGATCGTGTCGGCGCCCCCGGCGATCCCGGCGTACAGGGCGATCCATCCGGCGCTGCGACCCATGACCTCGACCAGCATCAGCCGGCCGTGGCTCTCGGCCGTGGTGTGCAGGCGGTCGATCGCGTCGGTCGCGACCTGCACCGCCGTGGCGAACCCGATACACGCGTCGGTGCCGGACAGGTCGTTGTCGATCGTCTTCGGGATGCCGACGACGGGAACGCCCTCCGAGGACATGTGCGCCGCGGCACCCATCGTCCCCTCCCCGCCGATCGTGATGAGCGCGTCGATGCTGAGGTCGGCGAAGGTCCGGCGGACGCGTTCGACACCGTGCTCGTGGTATGGATCTGCCCCCGAGGAGCCGAGGATCGTCCCGCCACGGTGCAGGATCCCCTGGACGGATGCGGGGGTGAGCTCCACGACCTCGCCGTCCATGACCCCGCGCCAGCCCCGCCGGAAGCCGAGGACCTCGTACCCGTGCACGCCGATGGCCGTCCGGACGACGGCTCGGATCGCGGCGTTCAGGCCGGGGGCGTCCCCGCCCGCCGTGAGGACGCCGATGCGTGTCGTCACTCCTGCTCCCTGAGCGGTCGGCCTGCGGTCGAGTCTGTTCGTCGAGGTGTCGAGACCTGGATTGTACGGCCGGTCAACCGGCCCGTTCCGGGCCGGACCGTTCCGAGACAGAGCGATGCGGAGTCGACCCCGCGCTCTCGAGTTCGCCCCGGCGGCCCGGTCCCCACGTCCTCGGTCTGAGCGGACGCAGGCGCGCGCTCCGGTAGCATGGCTGCGTGCTCGCTTCTTGGGGTCTGCTCGAGTGGACGTTCGTCCTCCTCCTGGTGGGCCTGACCGGAGCGGTCGGACTCGTGTTCCTGTACATGGTGGGGACGCTGTTCGTGAACCCCGGCCGGCGCAAGCGCTCCGTGTGACCGCGTGACCGAACCGCCCGTCCGTCCGGGCTGCGAGCCGTTCTCGCTCTCCGGGGGGCAGATCGGCGTCCTCATGGTCCACGGGTTCACGGGTTCGCCGGCCTCGATGCGGCCGATCGGCGGATGGCTCGCCTCCGAAGGCCTCTCGGTCGAGGGCGTCCGTCTCCCCGGCCACGGGACCGACGAGGACGATCTCCGCACCCGGCGGTGGACCGAGTGGGTCGATGCGGCCGCGAGCGGGCTCGATGCGCTTCGCGCGCGCTGCCGCACGATCGTGGCGTTCGGGCAATCGATGGGCGCGTCGGTCGTGCTGTCTCTCGTCGCGTCACGTCCCCATGAGGTCGACGGCATCGCGCTCACGAACCCGTACGTGTTCGACCGCCGGCTCCTGGCCCTCCCGATCGGCGGCCGGTTGCTGCGAACGGTCAAGGGCGTCGCCAACGACATCGCCAAGCCGGGGCAGGACGAACGCGGCGATACGGTGACGCCGGTGCCGGCGATCGCCGAGATGGCGGCGATGATGAGGCTGGTCCGGGCCTCGCTCCCCGAGATCCGCCAGCCGATCGGGTCTTCCGCTCGAGCACCGACCACGTCGTCCCCCGCTCGAACGCCCAGAAGGTGCTCGAGCGGATCGGTTCGGAGCGCCGAGAGCTGGTCCTGTGCCCGAACTCCTACCACGTGGTGACGCTCGACCATGATGCGCCGCTCGTGCGCGAGCGCGTGCTGGCGTTCGCCCGGGAGCTCGACGCCGCGAAGAACTAGCCTCCAGCCACGCGCGAGCCGAGCTCGCGATCGAGCATGAGCATCGGCGCGGGCTCGCCGCCGAGCGTCTTCAGCGTGTGGACGATCTCGGTCGCGGTGCGCTCCTCCTCGACCTGCTCGGTCACGAACCACTGTAGGAAGACCTGGCTCGCGTAGTCGCCATGCTGCACGGCCATCCCGTAGAGCCCGTCGATCATCATCGTGACGTTCATCTCGTGCGCCAACGCCTGCTCGAACGCACCCTGCGGCGTACCGAAGTCCGACTGCGGCGCGTCGATCCCCGTGAGCATCACGCGACCACCCCGGTCCACGACGTGCCGAACGAACTTCAGGGCGTGCTCGCGCTCCTCGTCGGACTGCAGCTTGAACCAGTGGGCGAACCCGGGCAGGCCCTGCTCCTCGCAGTAAGCCGACATCGCGAGGTACAGATGCGATGAGTAGAGCTCGGACGCGATCTGCGTGTTCATCGCGTTCTCCAGGTCGGGTGAGAGCATCGCCGGTCCTCCTTCCGGAGCGAACCTCCAGAGCCTACCCCGGTGGAGGGAGGGTGAGCTCGGCGACGAGCGGCCGATGGTCGGACGCGCTGCGCGCGTCGGGGCCCGGCGGGACGAGGACGCGCTCGACCGCGATCGCCTCGGAGACGAACAGGTAGTCGATGCGCGCCGTCGGCTCATGGGCCGGGAAGGTCTCGCCGTCCGCGTCGCCCCCGAGGAGCCAGGCGTCGCGGAAGCGTCCGGACAGCCGGGCGACGGCTCGGCCGTCCGGTCTCTCGTTCAGATCACCACCCACGACGATCGGCGTATCGAGGTCATCCACGAGCACCGAGAGCGCTCGTGCGTGCGCGAGCCGCTCACGCGGCCGGAGCCCGAGGTGGGTCGAGACCGCGGAGAGCCTCGCCCCGCCGTGCTCGATCTTCGCGACCAGCGCACCGCGTGGGTAGAGCCACGGACCCCCGTCGAATCGGTGCTGGCGGTGCTCGACCAGCCTCCACGGCGGCCGGACGAGCATCGCATCCTTCACGCGGCGTCGGAACGGCGACCAGGGATCGCCGGCGACGTCCATCTCGAGGGTCTCGGCGAATCGACGCAGACGCCACCGCCCGCCGGTCTCGTTCAGCAGGAGCAGGTCGGGGCGGAAGCGGCCGACCAGCCGCGCCAGCCGTTCGGATCCATCTCGGAACCCCCGGACGTTGTAGACGACGACGCGCAGGCGCATCCGCGGATACCGCCTAGTCGGAGACGATGCTGGTGCCGGTCTCCCCGGCCAGGACCGCAACCGCCCCGTCGAGATCGCCGATCGCCGATCGCCCACCGCCGTGCTCGACGAACCGGACCGCCGCCTCGACCTTCGGCCCCATCGAGCCGGCGCCGAACTCCCCCGCCTCGAGCAGCTCGCGCGCCTCCGCGGCCGACATCCGCACGATCGGCTCGGCGCGTTCGGTGCCGAACCCCCGCTGGACGGCGCCGACATCGGTGAGGATCAGCAGCGTCGAGGCCTCGACGTCGCGCGCCAAGATCGCGGCGGCCAGGTCCTTGTCGATCACGGCCTCGCGGCCGATCAACCTGGGGCCCTCCTCGACCACCGGGATGCCTCCTCCGCCGGACGCGATCACGACCGTACCGTCCGCCACGAGCGTGCGGATCACGGGCGCCTCGACGATCGAGTACGGATCCGGCGAGGGCACGACACGGCGGAAGCCGCCGTGCGGGTCGGGCTTCAGCACCCACCCCCGCTCGGTCGCGAGACGCGACGCCTCGTCCTCCTCGTAGAACGGCCCGATCGGCTTGGTCGGATCCGCGAACGCCGGATCGTCCGGACGCACGCGCGTGAGGGTCAGCACGGTCGCCACCGGCCGCTCCATCCCGCGCTCGAAGAAGAGGTCCCCGATCGTGACCTGGAGCAGGTACCCGATCAGGCCCTGGCTCTCCGCGCCGCAGACGTCGAGCGGCATCGGGTGGACCCAGCGCTTCGCGGCCTCCTGCTGCAGCAGGATCCGGCCGACCTGTGGCCCGTTGCCGTGGGTGAGGACGACCTCCCAGCCGGCCGCCGCGATGTCGGCGATGCCCTCCGCCGCGGAGCGGGACGACGCGTACAGGTTCTCGAACGTGTCGTCTTGCCCGCGCCGGAGTAGCGCGTTGCCGCCGAGCGCGACGACGACGCGTCCCTTCCCAGGCATCAGCGTTCCCGCCTCAGCCCAGGACCGGCTTCAGCACGTCGAGCAGGCTCGGCGAATCCGGCAGCACCTCGAGGTCGTACCGGACGCGGACCGCGGGCTTGCGGATCTCGATCACGCGACGCAGGTCGATCGGTGTGCCGATCACGACGACGTCGGCGTCGGCCGAGTCGATGATCTTCTCCATCTCGGCGAGCTGGCCGTCCGAGTAGCCCATGGCCGG
>JBAVEY010000267.1:0-1981 GCA_049587975.1 Actinomycetota bacterium
GGAGCTGATCGAGCTCGCGCCGCTCCCGGACGAACGCGTCGACGAGCTCGTCGACGCGCTCCTGGAGGGGGAGGCGATGCCCAGAGATCTGCTCGCGCGCGTCGTCGAGACCGCGGCCGGCAACCCCTTCTTCATCGCCGAGCTGATCCGCTCGCTCGTGGGATCGGGTGTCCTCGCCCGCTCGGCAGGAACGTGGGTGGTGACCGATGCGAACGCGAGCATCGAGCTGCCGACCACGATCGAGAAGGTCATCCTCTCGCGGCTCGACGCGCTCGGGGGGCGCGCCCGCGATACGCTCACGGCGGCATCGGTGCTCGGACGAGCGGTCGCGATGCCCTTGCTCGAACGACTGGTGGGTTCGGACCCCGGCTCGGCCGTGGACGAGCTCGTCCGGTCGGGCCTGTTCGAGCGCGACGGGCAGCCGGACGAGGTGTGGTTCGCCCACGCGCTCATCCAGGAGGTCGCGTACGGATCGCTGCTGAAGCGGAGGCGACGTGAGCTGCACGCGACGGCGGCCGTGGCGATCGAGGAGCTGTGGCCGGAGCGGATCGACGAGTACCTCGGCATCCTCGCGCGCCACTGTCGTGGCGCCGGCGAGCTCGAAGCGGCGCGACGGTGGCACGACCTCGCCGCTGCCCGGGCCGAGCGCCTGCACGCGGGCGACGAGGCGCTCGAGCACCTCACCGCGTCGATCGAGCTCTCGGCCGAACTCGGGCGGACGGCGGCCGACCGCTGGGTCGCCGAGCGGCTCGTCACGCGCGCCCGGGTCCGCGCGAGGACGGGCGACGCGGCGGGCGCGCGGGACGATCTGGAGGCGGTGCTCGCCGAGCCGGAGCTGGCGCCCGACGTCGCGATGCGCGCGCACGACGAGCTCGGGTTCGTCCTCGCGGGAGCCGCCGACTACCGGGCCGCGGTCCCGCACCTCGAGTCGGCGCTCGAGGCCGCGATCGAGCTCGACGACGCCATGGGCGAGGTCAGCGCGCTCAGCCGGCTCTCGATCGTGCACGCGAACCGGTTGGACTTCGACGCGGCGCTCGCGTTCGGCGAGCGAGCCCTCCGGTCGAGCGACGCCCTCCACGACGAGCACGCGGAGGCGATGGCGATGGATGCGTTGAAGCAGGTCGCCTTGCAGACCGGCGACTTCGAGACGCAGGAACGTCTGGCCGCACGGCTCGGCGTCATCCACCGCCGGAACGACGACCTGTGGATGCTGCAGTTCGCCGTGGAAGAGCTCGCGTACGCCGACCTCGCGAGGGTGCGGCTGGATCGCGCGTTCGGTGGGCTCGAGGAGTCGCTGTCGATCAACCGGCGGATCGGCGACATCGGCAACGAGCCGATGAACCTCGCGATCTTCGGCCGCGCGCATCGCACCCGCGGCGACTACGACGAGGCCCTCTCGGCCGGTCGGCGGGCGTTCGACCTCGCCCGCGAGCTGGGGCACGGCGAGTGGACCGGATGGGCGGCGGCGTTGCTCGGCTCGACGCTGATGGAGCTCGACGCGTTCGGCGAGGCGGCGGAGCTACTGGAGCAGGGTGCCGAGGCGGCCGAACGGTCGGACGCCGGTCTCCATCTCGTGCGCTGCCTGGGGATGGGGGCGTGGGCCGCGGAGCGGCTCGGCGAGCGCGGCCGAGCGGTGACCCTCGCGGACCGAGCCGCGTCGATCCTCGACCGGATCCGCGTCCGGCCGCCGCGGGCCTGGGTCGCGGGGTACGACGCGTACGTCGGCGTGGCACGCGTGCGGATGGCGCTCGGCGAGCCGGGGCTCGCCGAGGAGCTCGTGTCGCCGATCGTCGACGCGTGTCGAGGGTGCGGCTGGAGCGACGGCATCGTGGACGGCTCGCTCGTGCTCGCGGAGGCGGCGCTCCGCCGGGGGACATCTGCGGTCGCCGTGCTTTCGGCCGGGCACGCCCTCGTGGAGGCTCTCCGCACCGGTCTGCCGACGGTGTGGCGGGCGCAGCGGGCCGCGGCCCAGGCCTACCGC
>JBAVEY010000268.1:0-11692 GCA_049587975.1 Actinomycetota bacterium
CCTTGGCCCGCGGGCTCGCGCTGAACGCCCCGGAGGCGACGGCCTTGATCTGCGACGAGATGCACATGGCGGCTCGGTCCGGCGCCTCGTTCGACGAGGTGCTCGAGGCGGGCCGGCGGGCCGTCGCGGCCGAGCAGCTCATGCCCAGCGTGGCCAACCTGATCGACGAGATCCGCCTCGAGGTGCTCCTCGACGAGGGGAGCCGGCTCGTCGTCCTTCGGAGGCCGTGGGGATGAGCGACCCGATCGTGCTCGCGCCCGGGCGCGACCGGATCACGCTCGAGGTGACGAACACGTCGTCCCGCGTCGTCCGCGTCTCCTCCCACTACCCCTTCTGGCGGACGAACCGGCGACTCGAGTTCGATCGCGAGGCCGCGCGGGGCTTCCGCCTCGACGTCCCCGCGGGCTCGTCCATCCGGTTCGCGCCGGGCGAGACCCGCGAGGTCACGCTCATCCGCTACGGCGGCCGGGGAGGCATCGATGGCTGAGCTGTCGCGCGAGGAGTACGCGCGGCGGTTCGGGCCGACCACGGGCGACCGCGTGCGCCTGGGCGACACGGACCTGTGGATCCGGGTGGAGGACGACCACGTCGGCTACGGGGACGAACCGATCTGGGGGTACGCGAAGAACTTCCGCTCGCGGATGGCGCAGTTCGACCGCGCCACCTCCGAGAGCGAGCTCGACATGCTGATCGCCGGCGTGCTCGTCGTGGACCCGTTCCTCGGCATCGTGAAGACGAACATCGGGATCAAGGACGGCCGGATCGTCGGATTCGGCCGCGCCGGCAGCCCCGACATCACCGACGGCGTCGAGCTGCAGATCGGCCCGAACACGTGGCCCGTGAACGGTTACTGGCTCATCGCGACGGCCGGCGCGATCGACAGCCACGTGCATCTCATCACGCCGAGGCTCGTGCCGGTGGCGCTGTCGGCCGGCGTCACCACGCTCATCACGGCCGGCTTCGAGGAGCCGCCGTACGTGATGGACACGACCTACCGGGCGTTCGAGGGGCTGCCGGTGAACCTCGGCCTCCAGGCGAGCGCCCGCACGGACGTCCCCGGCCAGGTCGACCGCGTGATCGAGGCGGGCGCGTGCGGCCTCAAGGTCCACGAGGACTGGGGCGCGTACCCCGAGATCGTCGACGCCACGCTGGAGCGCGCCGAGGCGCAAGACGTCGCCGTGTGCCTGCACACGGACGGGCTCAACGAGTCCTGCGAGCTCGAGGACACGGTCGAGGCGATCGCGGGCCGCGTGGTCCACGCGTACCACGTGGAGGGCGTGGGCGGGGGCCACGTGCCGGACGTGATCGGCCTGGTCCGCGAGCCGAACGTCGTCTGCTCCTCGACGACCCCGACGATCCCGTACGGCCGCGCGACGGCGGCCGAGCACCTGGAGATGATCCTCGCGGTGCATGGCGGCTCGCCCGAGGTGCCCGAGGACGTCGAGGCCGCGCGCGAACGGATCCACCCCGCGACGATGGCGGCCGAGGGACCCCTGCACGAGCTGGGGGCGATCTCGATCGTGAACAGCGACTCCCAGGGCATGGGCCGGATCGGCGAGACCATCCGCCGGACCTGGCAGCTCGCCCACGTCATGAAGGCGTGGGCGGGGGAGGAGCAGGGCGACGACAACGCCCGGGTCGTGCGCTACCTGGCCAAGGTCACGGCCGAGCCGGCGCGCGTCCACGGGATCGAGGCGGACGTGGGGTCCCTGCGCCCCGGTCGCCTGGCCGACATCGTCCTGTGGCGGCCCGCCGCGTTCGGCGTGAGGCCCGAGTTGATCCTGAAGGCCGGTGCCTTCGCCTGGGGCGCCCTCGGCCAGGGGAACGCCACGGTGGAGGGGGCCGAACCGATCAGGTACGGCGGGCATTGGGGAGCGCTCGGCGATGCAGCCGCGGCGCTGTCGACGACGTTCGTCTCGAGGGCCGCGCTTGAGGGAGGCATCCGTGAGCGGCTCGAAAGCCGGAGGCGGTTCGCGGCGGTGACCGGTACGCGTTCGGCCACCAGGGGATCGCTGGGCCACAACACCGCGGTGCTTCCGATCGAGGTCGATCCTGGTGACGGGACCGTGACGCTCGACGGGCACGTCTTGTCAGTCGACCCGATCTCGGAGGTTCCACTGAGTCGCAGGTATCTGTTGGCCTGATCAGCTGGTAGAGGGATCGAGCATGAGCCGCGGCTGCGTGGACCGTGTGTCGTCTACGTGGAGCACGATCGGCGGATCGGGAGGTGGCGGACCGTCTGTTTGAGGGGGAGAAGGCGGTCCTCCACGTGATGGGCTGAGTGGGAGGCCGCGCCGGGGCGCCGACATCCGTAACGCGCTGAGTGTGTGTCGCCGGGTGGTCCCTTGCAAAGGCGAGCGGCCAATCACTAGTGTCTCGACCAGCTACCCATGGGCTGAGGGATTTCACGTGTCCAAGCGGTCTGACTTTGCGCGGCTCTCCTTGCTGCTGGTCTTCATCCTGCTTGTCCTCCCGCCTACCCCCTCAGCGGCAGGACCACACGAAGGCCGCCTCCGCCTCGTGGGGAGCACGGCGCCGTACGCCAGGGCTTCAGCGCTGGTTCGAGACGCAGCCGACGTCGAGGTCGTGGACTTCCAGATGTACCTGGGTCTTCGTGATCGGACCGGAGCCGTCACCGTCCTCGCTCGGGTCTCCGACCCGGCGAGCCGCTTGTACGGGCAGTACCTCACGCCAGCTGAGTTCCGGGCGCGCTTTTCCCGTCCCGAGGCGGACGTGACCGCCGTTTCGACGTGGCTCCGCGACGAGGGCTTTCAGGTCAGCGCGGCGCCGGCGAATCATCTGTACGTCCCCGCAACCGGAACGGTCGCCCAGGTCGAGCGAAGCTTCGACGTCTCGATGAACTACTACCGCTCGGGACGTCAGTTGCTCCGGGCGCCGGCCGAGGCTCCGACGATCCCCGCGTCGCTTGCCAGTCAAGTCGATGGGATCCTTGGGCTAGCTGAGACGCGTGTGCATCCGAACATCAGACGGGCCCCCCCGCCGCCGGCCTTCGTCAATGCTCCGCCGTGCTCGCGTTTCTGGGGCCAGAAGCTTGCCTCCGACAAGCCCGAAGCGTACGGGGAGGTCCAGCCGTACGCCCCCTGCGGCTATACGCCGGAGCAGCTGCAAGCCGCCTATGGCACCAGCGAGGCGATCGCGGACGGGAACGACGGCACGGGTGTCACGGTCGCCATCATCGACGCCTATCTAGCGCCCACGCTGCAGGAGGATCTCGACACGTACTCCGACCTTCACGGGCTCCCCCGAACGACCCTGGAGATCTTCGCGGAGCCCGTGAGGCGAGGAAGCGTGGCGAATCAGCAGGGATGGTACGGGGAGCAGACGCTGGACGTCCAGGCGGTGCACGCGATGGCGCCGGGAGCATCGATCGTGTACTGGGGCGCGGCGAGCAGCGGGGGCAGCGACATCCGCAAAGCCATGATCGACATCGTCGATAACCACCGCGCAGACCTCATCAGCAACTCGTACGGGGTCTTCGGCGAGCAGGTCCCGACCAAGGGCATCGTTGCCGACAGCGACGTGTACATCCAGGCGGGGATCGAAGGGATCGGCGTCTACTTCTCCTCGGGAGACGATGGCGACGAGATCGCCACGCTTGGCTACCGGACCGTGGACTGGTCCGCCTCGAGTCCGTACGTGACCGCCGTTGGAGGAACCAGCCTCGGCGTGGGGGCGATGGACGAGTACCTGTTCGAGACCGGGTGGGGCACGACCAACAGCGATCTGCGGCACGGCGAGTGGAGGCCGGAACCCCCCGGAAGCTTCGTCTACGGGAGCGGCGGCGGCACAAGCATGCTCTTCCCCGAGCCCAGCTATCAGCAGGGCGTGGTCCCGGCCTCACTGTCCGGGTACTGGGGGATCGGCTTCGACAACCGCGTCGTCCCCGACATCGCGACGGTGGGGGACCCGAATACCGGGATGCTCGTCGGTGAGACCCAGGTCTTCCCGAAAGGCTCGGCGCGCTACGGCGAGTACCGGATCGGTGGAACCAGCCTGTCGTGTCCGCTGATGGCCGGGATCATGGCGCTCGCCGACCAGCGGGCCGGGACACCGCATGGGTTCGCGAATCCGGCCCTGTACGCGCTCGCCGGAACCGGCGCCGTCCGCGACATCGTCGACCCGGCTACCACGATGGCCGTCGTCCGAGCCAACTACGTGAACGACGTCAATGCCAAGCAAGGTGTGTACTACGTGCTCCGCTCGCTGAACCAGACCGGCACGCTGCAAACGATCCCGGGGTACGACGACGTCACCGGTATCGGCTCACCAAACGGGGAGGCGTTCCTGCAGGCGCTCGACTAGAACCTCGTGCGGCTTGGCGCGGAACCGCCGTTCTAGCATCGAGCACCTCGACGACTTCGGCAGCCCGGGATCGCACGGCGCCTATCCCACCGCTTTGGCATACGCCGCCTCGACGCCGTTCACCTACGGCAAAGAGGTGACCTCGGCTGGGGGAACCAGCACGGCGATGGTTGTCTCTTGGCCTGCGCGCATCAAGGACCACGGCGTCGGCAAGGATCGAGTTGGACTGGTATGAATCCGGCGACGTGACCGAGCAGCCCGAGATGCTGGACAGCAGGCGACCGGCGCCAGTGGATGCGCCAATGACGCGTCATGAACTCCTATGCGGCGGAAGCGGCCGCAGCTCGGGCACAATGTGCTTCACCTCGTCGCCCCACCTTGTCAGTTCATGGACGCAAGTCTGTCTACGCAGGGCTCCGAGGGCAGGTGGGGGGAGGACCCGGCGCACAGAGCTCAGCAGCTTGGATACAAGGTGCAGCGAACCGCGTGTCGTCGCTTGACTGGCTGCGGGCCCGAAGAACCGTTTGTCGTGCAACGGTGGAAGACCACCCGCGCGTCGTCGGGGTCCCGCGGGCTGGCGCGAACCAAGGTCCGACTCCCTGCCCGATCGATCTTGCAGAGGCCTAGCGCGATTCACAATCGGCCACACGGACTGATCCTTGCGATTCTCTGCGATCATAATCCGGCGGGGAAGTCCAGGACCGCCTGAACGAAACTCGTCGGCGATCGGGGCCGAGATTGAGCGTCTGGTGGAGCTCGGAGGGATCCGCCTCCGACACATGGAGGACGGCGAGGCTTGGACGCCCTTCAAGATCCAGAGGGAAGCGAGTTTTCGCGTCTTCGAGACCTTTGACTATTCCAGTCCGCATCTCGCGATCGAGCCAAGAGTCATTCGGGGCGCCAGGCCCGCCCATGGCGCTAGGTTGGGATGATGCGTGCTGTGCCACCGCCCGGGGAGATGATGGTCTCACGCCCGTCCCCCCACCTTACCTGGTATCTGACGCTGAACTCGCCCACTGTGACCTTCAGGATTTCCCCCTCACGAGCTGGGGAGCCAACCTGGGGCGAGTCGATGACGATGATGTCGCCCGGTCGCGCCGGCATCGCGCTCGAAGATGCACGCCTGGAGGGCCTCGCGGAACGGCCGGTCACCTTCACAGGGGCTTTGGTCGTTGCCCTCTTACCGCTGACCTTCTTCGGGGTGCTCGTCTTGGCCGAGGCCATGTCCCCAGTGGTCTTCTTGGTCTTCGTGTTCTTAGCTGTGGCCTTCTTCCCTGGCACTGTTCGCCTCCCTACCGATTGCTCTTTCTCCAGCCTACTTCTTCGACTGTGCGGAAGGCCGGCGGATGCCCTGCCACGAGGGCTGTTCCTGCGGATAGACCGAGTTGCCGTTCCTGCACCGGGTTGTCCGCTCTGGCGTCGAAGACAAGAGCCCCGGCGGCGTGGACCGTGTGTCGTCGATCGCTGAAGCCGAAGGCAGAAGGACCGCGTGCCATCCGCACGGAGCAGAGATCGGCGGATCGCAAGGCCCGCGTGGGTTGGCTTGCCAACGAAGTTGTTCGGACCGGAGGCGAGATCATGACAAGTCAGGCGCATCTCCGAGCTCAGCGAGGAACGCTTTGGCCCTGGTGACGGCAGGCACGACTCCCTTGCGGTCGAAGTACGAGAGCGCCTCCCGAGCCGCCTCCACGGCCTCGTCGGTCTGGCGTGTCTTCGCCAAGATCCCAGCCAAGTTAAGGTGGAGCTGGCCGAGCTCGAAGTACATGTCGCTGCCCGCTGCGACCGAAATCGATCGTTGGGCCGCGACAGTCGCTCCTTCGAAGTCGCCCCTCGCCGAGAGCACCATGGCCAACGCCGCCTCCGCAGCAGAGTGCGAGGCGACGTCGTCCTCAGCTGCGGCTTCCAGACTTATCCGCGCGAAGCGCTCGGCCTCCTCGAGCTGTCCGAGGTGTACGAGCGACGCCGCAAGGGTTGCGGCGACGGTCGACAGGTAGCCCTTGTCGCCCGCTTCCTCGAGGATCTCGTAGTGGCGGCGATGTGAGGCCTCCGCACGCACTGGGTCGCCGTACATGGCGGCAGTCAATCCCCGCAGCATATGGATGACCCCACCCGGAATGAGCCCGAAGTCCCGCAGAATCCACTCGGCAGCCTCATAGTCCTCTAGCGCCCGATCAAGCTCACCCGCCATCGCCTGCAGACCTCCCCGGAGGCCCGTGACCAGGCCCCTGGAAAGCGGTGACAGCAGTGAATCGCTCAACATCTCAGCTGTCCGATCGAGCGCCTCCTCGGCCGGCGTCGGCCCGAAGTACATGGCTCCAACTATCATCTCGGTGACCTCATCGAGCGAGTGACGGTCTTCGGCTCGTCGAGCGATCTCATAGGCATGGGTCAGGCAGACGATCGCCTCCCCGTACCGACAGGGCATCCAGTCGGTCCCCGCTAGCTGCAGCCATGCCATGGCCTGTGCGCGCTCATCCCCGAGTGACTCGAAGATGCTGATAGCTTCCTGAATCTCCTCGCGGAAGCGGACGGTGATCACGGCTCGGGGATCGACGGACATCAGGGTGGTCGACAGTGCGAGCCGGGATAGCCAGTCGGTTCGCAGGTCCCCCCGTTCCCGCGCCAGGTCGCGAGCCCGCTGGAAGAGTTCGATGGATTCCTTGCGCCGCTCGGTCATGGCCAGGACGCGGGCAAGCTCATATAGCAGGTCGGGGTACGTAGCGTCGTCCTCGGGCAGCAGCTCCGCAGCTCGCCCGTACAGATGCGTCGCAGCCTGCAGATCTCCTCGGTCTCGCGCTCGGTTACCGGAATCGCGCAAGTGGCGCGTTGCGCGCCGGGAGATCTCGACATCGCGCTCGCCGAGCGGTCCGAGCTGGCGCCGGAGCTCCACGGTCTGCTCGAGGTGATAGGCGAGGATCTCCTGCTGCTCGTCGATCCGCTCGCCTGCGATGTCTTCGAGCCAGTCCGCGAAGCGCTTATGCAGCTCGGCTCGAAGCTCCTTGGGCATCCCCTCGTAGGCCGCGTCACGGATCAGCAGGTGCCGGAACCGGTACATCTCCTGCCCCGGCAACGTCGAGCGCTCGGCCCGGACCAGCTCGCGCCGAACGAGCCCCATCACGAGTTCGCGAAGGTTCGGGGGCGGGTTCTTCCCGAACAGAGCCTGGATCGCTCCGCCGTAGAAGACCTTTCCGACGACGGAGGCGCGTTCGATCACCGCTCGTTCGTCGGGGTCGAGTCGATCGAGGCGGGCCTCGAGCAACGAGGAGATCGATGGCGGAACCGCTACCTCCGCCATCTCTCCGACGGAAACCCAAGAGCCGTTCGAGCCCTCCAGACGGCCGTCGTCGATCAGCATCTCGAGCATCTCCTCGACGAACAGCGGGTTGCCCTCGGCCGCGTCGGTGATGCGCTCGGCGACCACGGCGGGGAGATCCGCGGCGCCGAGCAGGCTCGCGATCAATCGCCCGCAGTCCTCCTTCGACAGCGGCTCGAGCGAGACGGTCGTCACGTTCATCTTGCCGCCGCCCCACGTCGGCCGGACGTCGAGCAGGTCGGGTCTCGCCATACAGAGCAGGAAGAGCGGTACCTCCTTCGACCAGTCGGCAACGTGTTCGATGAGATCGAGGAGTGCCGGCTCCCCCCAGTGGATGTCGTCGAAGACAACGACGAGAGGTCCCTTGCGCGCCTGAGCCTCGAGGAATCGGCGGATCGCCCAGTGGGTCTCCTCGGGACTTGCGGTTTCCTGGACGCCGAGGAGCTGAGAGAGGCGCAAGCAGACGACCTCCTGCTGCTCGTCGTCCTCCAAGACATCGCAGACTTTGGCCTCGACGACCTCGGGCGCGTCGAAGTCGGCGAGACCGGCGGCCTCCTTCACGATCTCCAGCACCGGGAAGTACGTGATGCCGTCGCCGTACGGGAGGCACCGTCCCCGCAGGAGGGCCGCCCGGTCCTCGAGCCGCGTGACGAACTCCTCGACCAAGCGGGACTTCCCAACTCCTGCCGCCCCCAAGATCGTGACCAAGTGACACGCGCGATCGGCAGCCACGCCGTCGAAGAGCTGCAAGAGCAGGGCTAAGGGTCGCTCCCGTCCGATCATCGGCGAATCGAGGCGCCGTGCGCGACCGGCCGCCGTGCCAGCGACGGAGATGAGACGGAGAGCCGGGACGGTCTCGGCTTTACCTTTCAACTCGAGCGGCTCGACGGGATCGACCACGACCGCATCGCGCACGAGCCGGTGCGTCGGCTCGCCGATGAGCACTTCGCCCGGGGCGGCCGCCTGCTCCAGGCGCGCCGCGACGTTGACGGTATCCCCGGTCACGAGGGTCTGCTCGGACGCGCCGGCCACGACCTCGCCGGTGTTCACGCCGATCCGAGCCGCGAGCGTAACGCCGTGCTCTCGCTCGAGCTCCTTGTTAAGGAGCTCGAGCCCCGCACGCATATCGGCGGCGGCGCGCACCGCTCGGAGCGCGTCGTCCTCGTGCACGAGGGGGATCCCGAACACGGCCATCACCGCGTCGCCGATGAACTTCTCGACGGTCCCCCCATGGCGTTCGATCGAAGCTTTCATCTGGTCGAAGTAGCGGGACATCACGCGGCGGAGCGCCTCGGGGTCGAGCCGCTCACCGAGCGCGGTCGAGCCCATCACGTCGCAGAAGACGATCGTCACGGTCTTGCGCTGCTCGCGCGGTGCGGGAGCCGGGGCGAGCGAGGCGCCGCACGCCATGCAGAAGGCAGCCTCATCCGGATTCTCACGACCGCAGTTCGAGCAGCTGCGCACGAGCCGGAGCCTACGCGGGCCCCCGCTCACAGGCCAGTGTTGGGCGACCCTTCGCCGCCCTGAACAACGCGGCGCCTGGGTGAGCCTCTGGCATTTCGGTGCGCCGGCGGCCATTCAAGAGGCCGCTAGCTGGGCCCAAGCCTTCCCTCCAACGCTTGACCCGCAGGGTACGAATCGACCTGCCACTCGGCCGGCCACGTGCAGAAAGCCAAGCCGATCCCATACAAGATTCGTCGGATCGCACGCGGACATGAGGACAGCATGGACGTCGATCAGGCGACCACGCACACGGTGGCCATCGAACCGTGGCGCCGCGGTCCTCGGGAGGCATTCGAGCGTCTGCTCGCGCCGGACCCTCAAGCTGGGTCCATCGCGACGATCTTGTCACCAACTGAGATCTGTCCGTCGGTCAGGATGTCGGCGTTGATCCCAGCGCGATGGACGAGGTCCTCGATGATCCCCGGCCTGGTGAGCTGCTCCAGGTGCCGGCAGGGCTCGCACAGCGCAACGCCGTAGCATTCGACCTCGCCGACGCGAAACCGCTTGCCGATCAGTTCGTTCAGCCGTACACCGCGGACTGTCAGCTGCCGTCGTGTTCCTCCCGGTGGCAGTCCCACCTCGTCGACGATCTCCTCCTCAACGAGTGTGAGAGCACCTCCCGGCGGGGCGCCAGTCGGATCGAAGTGGCGATCGCCCTCCAAGCCTTTGCCCGCGATGGCCTTGACCGACTCGACCGTCCATAGCCGTGGGTTCTGGGGCCCCCCAAGATGGATGGCGACGACGGTCATCGGGTCAGCAACGCCTTCATGATCGGACATATCGCGCGCCATCGTGTCACATGGCGCACGAGCTGGATCCCAACCCGAGTGGTATCGGGACGACTCCGAATCAGGGAGGAGGATTCGACGCCCCTAGACGTGAGAACTATGACGTCTCAGCAACGCCGGGTTGCCGATGACCAGTGCCTCGCACGTCAGTGGAGACATGGTCTGAATGGGGACGTCGTCGGTTTCTGTTGGGGTACGTGAGCGTGTTCTCCGGGAGGTGGATTCTCGCAGGGCCATCTACTCCCAGCGCGAGATCCCCAGTCAACGCCAGTCAAGAGCCAAGACGTAGCGACACGCGTGTCGTCTATGGCGAGGCTGCGGCACTGAGAGCGCGCGTCGTCTACGCGGAGCAGAATCGGCTGGAATGTCCTCAGGTGATTCCGGGATGGTGTGCGGATCCGGATAGAACATCGAGCAGTGTGCCGCGTGAAACGTTCGCCCCGGAGAGGACGACAACCACGCTCTCGGATGTGAATCTGTCCGCGATCTTCTGATACCCAGCCACGGCAACGGCAGCCGAACCTTCGATCAGAATGCGTTCGCCTTCGATGACCTGCACCATGCTCTCCGCGATCTCCTCTTCCGATACCGTGAGGAACTCATCGATCCAAGCCCGGCAGAGGTCGAAGGTGATGGCGTCCATCTCGACGCCTCCAGCAGTGCCGTCTGAGATCGTGGGAAGAGATGGCAGGTCGAGGAGCCGCCCCGCTTCGACGGATCGGATCATCACCTGCGAATTAGCTGGTGAGCACGCGATCACGTGTGTGCTTGGCCATTCGGTTTTCACGCTGATCGCGATGCCGGCGCTGAGTCCTCCGCCTCCCAGAGGGACGAAGATCGCAGCAGGTGGCGTTCCGCACTGACGGAGGAGTTCCAGGCCGACCGTCGCCTGGCCGGCCACCACCGAAGGGTCGTTGTACGGGGAGATGTAGGTGAGCCCATGCTTCTCGGCATACGCGCGCGCGGTCCGTTCGGCGTTAATAGGGTCGCCAGCGATCTGCGTGACTTCGGCGCCCCTCGTCGTGATCCTGGACAGCTTGGACGCCGATACGGATTCGGGGACGAACACATGGACAGGGATCTTCAGCATGAAGCCGGCCTCCGCAACCGCGCCGCCGTGGTTCCCGGTCGATGCCGCGACCACGCCACGCGGTCGATCGGCGATGGGCAGCGCGAGGATCTTCGTCATCGCACCCCGAAACTTGAACGACCCGGTGACCTGAAGGGACTCCATCTTCATGAGGACGTTCGTGCCTCGGGTGCGACCAAGCCACGAGGGCTCGAGCAGCGGTGTCTCTCTCACGGCCGGACGCAGCGAAGCGTCGGCGCGCTTGGCCTGGAGGAGGATCTCGGTGCCGAGCTTGCCCGCCCTGGACGCGGCCATCTTCGGAATCTACCCTCACGGCCGCGTCGTTTCGAGCGACGGAGTGGCCACCCGAGCCGGGGTTCCGGCCACCGTCCCTCGCGTAGCCACGTGTGGCGGAGCGCAGGAAGACCTCATCGGGTCTTCCTGCGTTCCTCACCGATGCATCCTCGGATGGTCAGGCCGTCTCGGGGTTCAGATCCGACCACGCGGCCATCACGATCCTCGCCGTCCTCGGATCCTGCACCGCTAGACGCGAGGTGACGTCGGAGGGGACGATCATCCCGGCGGCCGGCCCCTCGATCCAGGTCCCAGCTTCCTGGAGGCCCGTCGCGGAGAACTCGTCGGCGTTCGCACGGCTCGCTGGAGCGACCACCGATGGTTAGGCCGAGCCTCCGAAGC
>JBAVEY010000269.1:0-2846 GCA_049587975.1 Actinomycetota bacterium
CTTCAGGGCCGCCACGACGTACGCGACCACGAACAACGAGGCGGCCGTGAGCACGACCGCCGGACCCGATGCCCAGTCGAGGTAGTACGACAGGTACACGCCCACGAAGCCACAGAACATGCCAACGCCGACCGAGATCCACAGCATCCGGTGGAAGCTGTCGGTCATCAGCCGACCGATCACGGGCGGGATCACGAGCATCGCGGCGATCAGCGTCACGCCCAGCACGCTCATGCATACCGTGATGAGCGCGGTTAGCAGGAGCGCCAGCACCACGTCCATCCTGGCCGTCGACACGCCCGAGACGTCGGCGACCTCGGGGTCGAACGTCGTGAACAACAGCTGGCGGTACCGGAGGGCGACCACGAGGCCGGCGATCGCGGTCACGGCCGCCACCGCGAGCACATCACCCCGATCAACGCCGAGGACGTTGCCGAACAGCACCGACTCGACGTTGCGGGTGAACGACCCGATCACCGAGATGATGACGACGCCGACGGCGAAGCTCGCCGTCGTCACGACGCCGATCGCCGCGTCGGCGCCGATGGATCGCCTGCGCGCGATCAGGAGGATCAGGACGGCCGACACGAGCCCCCATAGCCCGGCGCCCAGGTAGAAGCTGAAGCCGAGAGCGAAGCTCGCCACCGCACCACCGAAGATCGCGTGCGAGAGGCCATGGCCGATGTAGCTCATGCCTCGCAGGACGACGTAGACGCCGACGAGGCCGCAGAGGGCACCCGCCAGCGTGGCCACGGCGATCCCGTTGCGGAAGAACTCGTACCGGAACGGCTCAAGCAGGGTGTCCATGATGTCCCTCCCGCATCGGAACGACCGTGCGATCGACCGGTTCGACCTCGGGGTAGTGCTCAACGACCACGGGCATGCCGCCGTGGGACAGCACCTCGAGTGGGGCGCCGTACGTGCGCTCGAGCACGTCCGGGGTGATCACGTCCTGCGGGCGTCCGGTCGCGATGACCTCGCGGTTGAGGCACACGAGCAGGGGCAGGTGCGCGGCGATCCCGTTCAGATCGTGGGTGGTGAGCACCACCGCGAGCCCGGAGTGGTGGAGCTCATGGATCAGGTGCATCACGTCGTGTCGGGTACGGACGTCGACGCCCGACGTCGGCTCGTCCATCAACAGGAGCTTCGGACGCCGCAGCATCGCCCGCGCCACGAAGACCCGTTGCTGCTGCCCGCCCGAGAGCTCCCGGATGTGACGGGCGCCCAGGTCGCCGATCCCCAGACGTCCGAGCACCTCATCGGCGTCGCGCAGATCGCGCTTGGACGCCCATGGGAGGATGCGTCCGTCGATCCGGGACATCAGGACCGCCTCGCGCACGGTCACAGGGAAGTACCAATTGACCGTCTCGACCTGTGGCACGTAGCCGATCGTCGCCGCGCGATCGCGGTGGATCGTGCCAGCGATCGGGCGAACCACGCCGGCGATCGCCCGGAGGAGGGTCGTCTTGCCGCTGCCGCTGGGACCGACGATCCCAACGAAGTCACCCTCCGAGACCGTGAGGTCCACGTTGACCAGGACCGGCTCCCTCCCGTACCGGCAGGTGACTCGGTCGAACCGGATGAGCTCGTTCACGCCGCGTAGTCCACCGTCGTGCCCGACTCGACGTTCGTGGCGTCGAACCCATCGAACGGGGTCACGTCGCCTCCGAGCGCACCCATGAACGTCTGGAAGTCGAAGGCCATCAGACCGAAGTAGCTGTGGTCGGCATCTCCGTTGTCACCGGGGAGGTCGTCGTCTCGCAGGTCGTCGATGTACCGGGCGCCCGTCTCCGACGCGATCTGCTCGAGCACGGGGCTCGGGAAGACCTCGGAGCCGAAGATCGCCGGCACGTGCTCACTACGGATCTGATCGATCAGGGCCGCGACGTCCTGAGCGGTGGGCTCCGCGAAGTCCGCCGGCTGGATCGCGCCGATGACCTGCCAGCCGTACTCGCGGGCGAAGTACGGGAACGAGTCATGATACGTGAGCAGCTTCCGGTTCTCCGGTGGCACGGTCTCCGTGACGCCGCGGACGATCCGGTCGAGTTCGTCGATCCGGCTGGCGAACGCCGCGTAGTTCTCCTGGTACAGATCGGCGGCCTCGGGGTCGAGCCCGGACAACGTGTTCTTGACGATCTCGGCGTAGCGCTTCGCGTAGAGCGGGTCAGTCCACAGGTGCGGGTTCGGGTCGCCAGCCGACTCGGGGAAGGAGAAGTCGTAGATGTACTCGTCGGGGGTGACCGTCCGCTCACCGAGCGACACGATCTCGACACCGTCGCGTACGTTGGCCTCGGCCAGCTCGCGGGTGGGCTCCTCGAGATGCAGGCCGTTGATGAACACGACGTCCGCCTCGGACATCGCGGCCGCGTCGGACGGCGCCGGCTCGAACGTGTGGCTGTTCGTCCCCTCAGGGACGATGCCGGTCACGTCCACGAGCTCACCTCCGACGTTCTGGACGATGTTCGTGATGGGCGCGACGGTGGTGACGACCCGGAGCCGCCCGTTGTCGGCGGGCTGGTCCAGCCCGCACGCGGGCAGCAGCGCCGCCGCGAGCGCGAGGGCGATGATGGCTCTGGTCATGGTCGGGTGCGCCTCCGGCGGGGGTCGGGCAGGTATCGTAGCGGCTACCTGCAAGACCTTGCAACTGACACGGGGTGCACTCAGAACCTCGGCGTTTCGGTGTACGAGCCGAACACCCCGCGCAGGGCGTCGACGATCTCGCCCTCGGTGCACAGAGCCCGGGCGCAGTCAACGAGCGGCCCAACGAGGTTCGCGTCGGTCGCGGCGAGCTCCTCGAGGCGTCCGAGCGCCTCCCGCGCGGCCTTCGCGTCTCGGCGCTCGCGGAC
>JBAVEY010000270.1:0-1639 GCA_049587975.1 Actinomycetota bacterium
CCGGGACGCCGGGGGGAGATTCAGATCGAGCGCTAAGGTTCCCGGCCTTCCTCGCCGAATGATGTCGGCAAGGAGTGAAGGACCATGGGCGTCGTCCGTAAATCACCTGGGGCGGTCATGGCGTACGACCCCGCGGTGCGGTGGAAGGCGCGCGCCTGGGGCCTGGTCGCATATCTGGCGGTCCTCGCTACCGTGGCGGCCATCGTGCTCTTCGCCGTTCGGTTCCAGCCCCTTTCGGCGGCGAACTTCGCCTCGGGGCCGGTGACGAGCCCCCGCCCGAACATGGTCCGGGTGGGATTCGTGAACGGCGGGACGTTCTCCTTCGGCTTCCTGGTCGTCAACGACGGCCCACTCCCGGTGAAGATCCAGGGGATCCAGATCACGGGCCAGAGCGAGCTGCTGGTCACGGTCAGGCTCGAGACGGGCGCGAAACGTTACGCCGGCAGCCTCGGCGAGGGCGATCCCTCCCTCGACAGGTTCGTTCCGTTCACGTTGGCCGGCGGCGATCGCCGGTGGATCGTGGTTCGGACGCGCTTCGGGAACTGCGATCGGTTCGCGGCAGGCGCCTTCGAGACGTACACGCGGTTCAACGTGACCTACAGCGTGCTCGGGTTCACGAAGCGTGCCTGGGTCCCGCTCCCTAAGGACATCGGGGTGGAGTCGCCTCCGGACTTCGCATGCCCGACGCGGGCCGCCTGACCGCGATGGAGCGAGCGTCCGCGTGGACCGTCTAGGAGGACGTCCGCTCGGGTGATTGAACCGCCATACCCCGGGCGCGAGAATCGCGGCGCGGCACCCGAGCGTCGAGGGGGATCCCCATGGAAGCACCGCAACTCAGGCGAGGCCCGTTCGGCTATACGTCCAGGAGCGTAGGTCTGGTCCTGGCGGATCGCGACAGGTCGCTCGAGCAGGCCTCGGAGCGAGCCGAGGCGGCCGAAGCCCAGATGCTCGACCTGCGGTCCGAGGCCGAGACGTTGAAGACGCAGCTGGCCGAACGGGCCGAGCAGCTCCGTGCGCTGGGGGCCGAGGTTGCCGAGCTGAGGACCGACCGAGACGCCACCCGCCGGGAGCTCGAGGGAGCGGTTGCGGACGCGGGGCGCCTGCAGCTCGAGCTGACCGCCACCAGAGCCCAGTTGGAGGCCGTCTGGCACGAGCCAACCGAACCGGACCTGCACGACGAGCCCCTCCGAGCCGCGGGGGAGAGGAGCGACGAGATCGAGCTCATCCGGCAGGAGCAGAGTTCGGCGCGCCGGCACTTCCTGATCCAGGGTCAGCGGGTCAAGAGTGCCGAAGCCAGGATCGAGGTACTGGAGGCCGAGGTCAGGTCGCTGCGCCCTGAGCTCGAGGCCGGGCTCAGCGCCGCCCTAGCCGATCTCGAGGCCGCACGCGCTGCCGTTGACGAAGCCGCGGCGCGCCCCGCGCCGGACCCCTCGGTCACGGCTGAGGCAACGTCGGCCGTCCTGGAGGCCGGGGGGTGGACCACGGCGCGGATGAACGGTGCCGGGACCCATGCGGCGGAGGAGCTTGGGGAGGCGGAGCGGGCCCGCCGCGAGACCCTGGCGGAGATCGAGCGGCTGGCGGGGTGCCGCGATCGCCTGGCTTCCCTCGTCGGCGTGGTCCGGTCCACGATCGAGGAGGC
>JBAVEY010000271.1:0-6904 GCA_049587975.1 Actinomycetota bacterium
GATCGGCACCGTCACGCACCGCCTGCCGGAGAGCCGCCACGGCATCCAGCCCTGGCTCCAGGTACACGACGTCTGCACCCAGCCGCCGTGCCTTGCCGTCGAGGTCGAATCGCTTGACCTTGCCTCCGCCCGATCGAGGGTTCATGAGGATGAGCGGCTTCCTGGGGGAAGACGCGGGCTGCGCCGGAGGGCGGTAGGGGCGCGGGCGCAGGGCGAGCACCGCGAGGATCGTCGCGATCACGCCCGCCACGAACACCCCCCCGACCGAGGCGAGCGCGTCTCCGGCGATCAGGACACCGATGCACACGATCAGCCCCGCCCCGGCGATGACGGCGCCGAGCGCCCGGCGCGGGCCACGATTCGTCACGACCATGACGACGCCCTCGAGTACACCCACGACGGCGAGGAACGCCGCCCCGATCGCGAGCGGGTGCTGTAGCACCCCGGTAAGCGCGAACGCGGCCGTGATCCCCACGAACAGCAGCGAGGCAAGCGCGAAGAGACGTCGACCCATCACGTCCGGATGTCGAATGTGGCCTCGTGCGAAGCACCCATCTCGTCTCCGGCTCATCCTCGTACACGCCGCCAATCGATACAAGGCGTTCAAGGCCGGCGCACGACCACCCCTGGACTCGCGCTGCCCACGAGCACTACCTGAAAGGGCTGCTGCATTGCGGGGAGTGCGGGCGGCGCCTGTCGCTTACACTCGCCAGGGGCAGGTACCTGTACTTCTACTGTCTCGGGCAGCGAGGCTCGGCGAGGACCGGATGCCGCCAGCCGTACATTCTCGCCGGCGACGCCGAGGCTCTCGTGGAGGACCTGTATCGACAGATCCAGCTTCCTCCGTCGTGGGTGGGGCGACTCACCGAGGAACTCGAGGCGGAGATCGTCGAGCGTCAGGCCGAGGCATCGGATCGCCGAGTCCTTCTGACGAAGACGCTCGCCAAGCTCGCGGAGGAGCGGGGCAAACTCCTGCAGGCCTTCTACGCGAACGCGATCCCGCTCGATCTCCTCAAGGCGGAGCAGGACCGCATCGGCTCAGCGGAGCAGGCAGCCAAGGCAGAGCTCGAGACGACGCAGGGCGACCTTGACGGTTGGCAGGACATTCTCCGAACGGCCATCCGCCTCGCCGGCAACTGCCACGCGGCGTACCTGAAGGCGCGGCCGTCTGTTCGGCGCCGCTTCAACGACGCGGTGCTCCAGGCCGTCTACATCAAGGACCGGATCGGTCGAACGGAGTTTCTCCGAGGTATTTCGCATCTCTTCTCTCGCCCGAGTTCGAATAAGAGGCCAAAAGTGGACCCAAGGGGATTCGAACCCCTGACCTTCTGGCTGCCAGCCAGACCGGCCCGAACGCTGTGCTGACCAGGGAAAACGCATGTCAGCGTCGAGCGAAACGGCCCTAGTTATCCGCTGAACGCCTACCCCATGAACTCGACGCGGTCGGGGTGGCCGGCGTTCATCAACGCCTGCAGGAGCGCCGAGTCCTTAGCAGATGGCTCGGCGTCGATCTCGTATAGCGGCCCGCAAGCCGACGTGCGCCTCGACGGCGACGAGATGGCCACGGACGCCGACGACGATGATGCCGGTCACTATGCCTGTTGGGGATCAGCCGCTCCGAACGGGGTTCGTGGAGAACATCCACGCGAACGGCCCCGTGGTCTTCGCGATGGAGCGCTACGTGTTGAACGGCGCGTCCCCGTCCACCACCTACGACGTCGCCCTCAACATCTGGTTCGACGCCACCTGCCCGACCACCGTGCCTGATGTTCCCCTGGCGGGCATCTCATTCGCCACGAACGCGGTCGGGAACGGGGTCGGCAAGGCGCGCTTCGCGCCGGCGGACGCTGGGCCTCCGGGCGGAGGACTCCACGGTCTGACGGTCGGCATCGTGTGGACGCTATCGATCCACGACACCGCTACGCTCGCGTACCACACGGCCTGCACGGTCGTGACGCTGGACTGACAACCGAGTCCGACCCCTACCTCGGACGGTCCTGGTGGGGATGCGGCGGGAGGGCGCTCAAATGCGACCCGGCACCGGCCGGACCGTGCATTTCAGCGGGCTCGGCGTCTCACCGGCCACTGGTCGTATCGGGAGCCCGCGCCGCACGGCGAGCCGGCAGTCTAGACTCCGCCCGAAGGATCTGCGATCCGTGCCCGCGTGAGAAGCCCGAGGAGGCCGTTCTGAACGAGCGGGTCTGCCTCCGGTGTGACTGGACCGGCGAGACGGACGGGACCGCCTGTCTCAGGTGCGGGGTTGCCCTCTACCGAGTCACGGAACCGACGACGCCCCGCGTGGTCACCTCGGCTCCCCGCCCGCAGCCGCATCCGGCGGACGACCGCATGCGCAACTCGACGATCGAGGCGGTCCAAGACGACGAGAACGTCCAACCGGCCGAGCCGATCGTCGCCGCCAGCATGCGGTGGGCGGTGATCGTTGGTGCCGTCGCGGTGGCGGCGGTCTGGATCGTTGCGAGCAGCGCGACGTCGGGTCGCCTCCAGACGCCCGCCGTTCCGGGAGGGGCGCAGACCGGACCGACGGTCACGGGGTCGTTGTACGGGTCGTTCTTCCCCGACCAGGTGGGCGCCTCCGTTCTTCCACCCGAGGGGGCATCGCCAAGCGCGCCGGAGCGCGGGAAGCTCGTCGCGGGCAAGGAAGACATCTTCGTCTACGCCGACGGGCGGATGATCTGGGGTCGGGAGGGTTTGCCCGTTTGGCTTGAGCAACGCCTCACGCCTGAGGGCGTCGAGCTCGTGCGCTCGGGTGCGGTACGGCTCGATGGTCTGTCCTTGGACGCCGGGTCGGCTCTGCCGGAAAGCGCGTTGGAGCATCGCCTGATCAAGGCGTACGTCCCGTCAAGGTTCGCCGTCTGCCCCGGGTACTGGCCTTGGAACTCGGGAGCGCTCGAACCCTCGTCCATCCTGGCCCATCTGCCGGTCCCGGCCCAGGCGTTGCTCCGCGGCAATGAACGGACGTACGACGCATCCGGGGGGGTAACCGGAGGCAACCCCCTACCTCCATTCGCCTCCGTCGAATGCTTCGAGGTGACCACCCAGGAAGCTCGAGCACTCGACGGAATCTTCCGCGACGCGGGGATCGAACGGATCGACGAACTGGATAACTCGACACCCTCGCAATGGGTCGTCTACGAGGTCAAGGCCACGGCCGCGCTTCGCCAATCGTTCATCTCGATGATGCCGCTCCTCCCGCATGGAGAGTGGGGGTTCTCGGGCGGCGGATAAGCGCCCGCGGGTTCGAACGGCCCAGGCCGTGGCCGCGAGCCCGAGCAGTCGGTCCAGCCGCCGCGCTCTTGCGCGTCCGTATGCGACGGGTTCGCCCGAACCCCGACCCCAGAAGCGACCGCCTTCACGCCTCACGAGCCGGCACTGATCACCGCGTCGGCGCAGTACCGTTCAAACCGATGGAGCTATGCACCCCCTCCGGATGATCCTCGAAGACGCGGCCCGGGGTCGGTTCCCCGCGCCCGACGGCGGTGTCCGCGTGCTGCCCTCGCCCGAGGGCAGGTCCGACGCCGTGGTCGCGTTCACCGCCCATCACGTGATCGCGGCCGATGTCAGCCCGGAGGAGGTCCGCCGACGCCTGCCGGAGACCGACCTCGGCGCGCCCCTCAGCGCCGGGTTCCTGATGTGGTTGGGCGACCGGTTGGGCAGTCCGCCGGGCAGCGTCGACGTCGTGCTCGCCGCCGGGGGTCTGTCCGGCGACGAACCAGAGCTGGCGCTGCGCGAGGTGGCGCCGGGGTCCCACGAGCGGGTGGACCGCGCCGCCCGGTATCGGGAGCATCTGTCGGTGTACGCCGACCCGGACGGCGCCGCGGTCATCGCCCTCGGCAGCGGCCTGGCCGGCCGCCGAGAGCTCGCCCTCGAGATCGAGGGACGCGAGCGGGGTCGAGGGCTCGGACGCCTACTCATCAGGTCCGCCCGAACGCTGATCCCTCGAAACGAGGTCGTGTTCGCGCAGGTGGCGGGTGGCAACGCCGCCTCGCTCCGAGCGTTCCTGGCGGCGGGCTTCAGGCCGATCGGGAGCGAGGTGCTGTTCCTCAGGGGCGATCGGGCGGTCGTCACAAGCGATCCGGTTCCTATCAAGGACTGACTCGCGGCTCCTACCCCCAATCGCCGTCGAGGCGAAACGCTCAGGCGCCATCCACGAAACCCCACGCCGGAACGGCCGCCCCTGCCAGCCCCTCAAGCAGACGACCGCGTTCCGCCAGACAAACGGACCAACCTCGCAGCAACCGACGGATACCGGACGACACCAGACGACACAGGACGACACGTAGACGCAAGATCCGTCCCTGGTCGCAGCCATCTTAGGATCCGGTGCCCGAAAGGGCGTGGGAGTTCGACTCTCCCCTCTCGCACCCGCTCTGACCTGCATGGCGCCTTCGACCGGGCAACCCTTGTGACGAGCGGACCGCTCCCGTCGCCCGAAGTCATGGGCCTAGAGGCATCGGGCCGATGCCATCGCCACGACTGCAAGGAGGACGAGGGCGGAGCCTACACGCTCCGCCACCATGAGCCGGCGCTGGAACGCCGCCCATGAGGCTTGGGGCCCCTGCGGCAAGAGTCGCTCGGTCCAGAGCTTCCTTCGCTCCCCTGCGATACGCTGCCACACGCCGAAAGCCATCGACGGAGCTGCTGGTTCGCTTCGACGAATAGATCGAGGATGTCGGGTGAGCGACGGAACGACCGACTCGGTGAAGGAACCTGCGTTCGATCAGCGGCTCGCGATCCTGCTCGCGATGGCGATGTTCGTGCTCGTGTTCGACACGTCGTTGATGAACGTGTCGATCTCGTCTGTGGTCCACGACCTCGATACCACCGTCAGCAGCGTCCAAGCAGCGATCGCACTCGAGGCGCTCGTCTCGGCAGCCTTCATCTTGATCGGCAGCAAGGTCGGGGATCTGATCGGCCGGAAGCGCGCGTACGTCATCGGTCTTCTCGGGTACGCGGCGGGCGCGCTGGCGATGACGCTCGCCCAGAGCGTGACCGCGATCGTCGTGTTCTGGGCCGTGATCGGAGGGCTCGGCGCGTCCCTCATGATGCCGGCGATGCAATCCCTGATCCACGGCAACTTCCAGGGAGCCGCGCAGAAGCGAGTCTATGCCCTGGTTGGAGCCTCGGCGGCGGTCGCCGCGGCGATCGGACCCCTGCTCGGCGGGTTCATCACCACGTATCTCTCGTGGCGGGTCGGCTTCCTGCTCGAGCTCGTGATCATCGCGATCGTGCTGCTCGGTTCCGGACGCATCAAGGACGTGCCGTATACGGGATCTCGCCAGGTCGACCCGGTCGGCGCGATACTCTCGGTCCTTGGCATGGGCGGCGTCGTCGTCGGCATCTTGGCATGGCAGGAAGGTGGGGACGCCGTCGCCGAGCTCCTGATCGTCGGCGCGGTGGGCTTGGGATCGCTCGCCTGGTGGCTCCTGCGCCGAAAGCGCGAGAACAAGCCGACACTGCTCGATCCGGATCTGTTCCGATCGAAGATGTTCCGGTTCGGGATCTCGGGACAGCTGCTCCAAAACGTCGCCCTGGGAGCAGCGATGATCACCCTGCCGATCTTCCTGCAGATGGTGCTCGAGTACAACGCGCTTGAGACAGGTCTCTCGCTCGCTCCGCTCTCGCTCACGATGTTCGGGGTGGCGGTGCTGGCCGGGAAGAAGGCAGGGACCCGACGCCCGAGCCGGCTCATCCGCTCGGGCTTCGCGCTCCTAGCGATCGGCATGGTGCTGCTGATCGTGGTCGTACCGCGCGCGGACTCCGGCTGGTACCTTTTCCTCCCGCTCCTGATCGCGGGAGCCGGGCTCGGGCTGCTCGTGTCCCAGCTCAACAACTACACCTTGTCGCCGATCTCGGAGGAGCGGGTCAGCGAGGCCGCGGGTGTGAACTCGGCCAGCGGATCGTTCGGACTCTCGTTCGGCTTGGCGTTCGCCGGAGCCATCATGCTGGCGACGCTCTCGATCACCTTCACGGACATGGCGAAGTCGAGCGCCGTGCTTTCTCCCACGGAGCAGCAGCAGGTCGCCGACGGCCTCGATGAGGACGCGGAGGTGATGAGCAACACGGCGCTCGAAGAGCTGCTCGTCGGCCAGCCCCAGGACGTCCAGGACGAGATCATCCGCATCAACACGGAGGCTCGACCCTTCGCGCTCCAGGTGGCGCTGCTCGTGCCACTCGTCGCCGCGCTGCTGGGGTTGGTCACCTCGTTCCGCATGATGCGACTGCCCGATCCGGCGCCATCGGGCTCCGCCGAAGGCATGGTCCTGGGCTGACGCCGCTTCTCGCTTCCGGTCGAAGGGTCGGCGGCCTGCTCCAGTGTGGCGCCTGCGGCCATCACGCTAACCGGCGGCTGACGTTCCCTATCCGTACACCCGAGGTCGGCCCCGATCGGTCTCACCAGGGCTGCGCGAGACCGACGGCAGGCGTTGAGTGCTCCGGCCTCTCGGCCGTGAACCCCTTCGCGATCAACCAGACCGCCATCACGACTTCCTGGACGGCGAGCAGAGCCATAAGGAAGCCCCACGAGATATCAGTGCCGGTTTCCCGCCAAACAGACCGCCTGTACCACTTTCGGCCCCCCGCCTCTTCCTATCCCATCACGTGGAGGACCGCCTCCTCCCCCTCAAATAGACGGTCCCCAGCCTCTCGATCCGCCGACAACGTTCCCTATCCGTACACAGGAGGAGACGAGGAGAGCCTCGCGCGCCGGGGCGCGCGACAAGTTACAGCGCTTGGCAGGCAGTCAATCGACCTCTCTCAACTCTCTCGGACTAGGTTCCATACTCGTAAACCCTGGGTGGGGAAGTAGACCCTCTCGACCCGCCCGCAAGGCTCCTTGTGCGTAGACCGCGAGCGAGGGCGCGCTTTGCGGAGCGCAGGGCCGTCC
>JBAVEY010000272.1:0-2299 GCA_049587975.1 Actinomycetota bacterium
GTCCACGTGAATGGGTCGCCAGGATATGGGTACGAGGCACCTCGTCTTGCTGTAGAGACGGCCGATTCTGATCCACGTAGACGACACACGATCCCCACGTTCGAAGGTCCTGCTACAGCGCGAAGCGCAGCACCCGCGTTCCATGAGGAGCTCAGCAAGTTTGCCAAAGCTTGGGTCTGCGAACGCGCTTCGAGGTGGAGCAGGCAAGCACACCGGTCTACTCCTGGACCGGAGCGTCGGACCCTGAGGGGCATGAGGTTGCCTTCGCTCGGTGCTCGTGGCGAGGGATGGGTGGTCGCCCAGTCGGGAGCTCCGGCACTCAACACCCCCCTATTTCTGTGAAGTGGCATCAAGATACCGTTCTCGCAAGGGCCGTACGCGCCAGCACTAAGGACTACTCCACGCGTCAGCGGCAAGGAGTCTCATTCGGTCAGAGTGCCTTGACTGAGAGTTGTTGGGCACAACGTCGGATACGACCTCGACTTCCTTGGAGCAGAGAGCTATCGGCGGCGGGTCTGTTCCTACCCGGCCTCCCCTCCCTCTGCACGCTCAGGCTCGGTTACCGCCTCCATCCGACGCTTGCCAATCACAAGCTCTCCACCTGCTGTGCGGCGGCGGCTCAGCGTCCAGGCGGCTGGCTCCGTCAGCGGCACTGATCACGGGCGTGGCCGCACTTCACCGCCGTTGCTGGGTCGGCTCCCCCAATGGCCGCGATTGACCAGATCGCGGTCCGCGTCCCCGCGCGGCGGATCGCGTCACCCACGGCGACGGGTAAGCCCGAGGTCGTGGGCGAGGTGCCGCTGGGCGTCCGCGATCACGCGCAATGCCCCGCCGAGTGCCCGCTCGGTGATCCGCGGGAGCGTGGTTGGGTCGACGAAGTCGTCTGGCCGTTCGCCCCGCGCCCTCAGCTCGGCCTGCCGCTCGAGGCGAATCCGCCACAGGAGCCCGAACGCCTCGATCAGGTCGTCCCTCGTGCGACCTGGGATCAGCCCGGCGTCGGCCGCGCTCCGCAGGCGCTCGATCGTTCGGTTCTGCGTCGATCCAGCCACAATCGCGCAGACGCGCGCCAGGTTCGTGACGATCGTGATGCCCTCGTGCTTCACGTCGACCCGGCCGCCTAGCTCGCCGCGACGCTTGACCTCGATGTCGTGTCGGCGGCCGACTGGCGGCACGGTCTCAAGCGCCGTCGTGGCGAGACGCCGGATGAACGCGCGGTCGGTGCCAGCGGCCCGGATCGCCTCGTTGAGCGTCGCTTCGACGTCCACCGCGCCCGTGACGCGTCGGTAGTCGAACGCGATCCCGGTGATGCGCGCGCCCATCAGGTCGGGATCCGCAACGTATTCCCCGAACCGGCGGCGCCAGCCCTCGCGCGTCCGCCGCCACGCCCGGTTGACAGCCATCACGTTGCCGCGGCACCGCTCGATCCCGCACGCCTCAAGGCCGGCGGTGACGCTTTCGGCGAGCGCCGCGAAGTACAGATCCACCTCGTCCGGGTCCGTACCGTCGCCGTAGGCGATCGCGTGGTCTTGGTCGGTCGTCAACGCCTGTTCGTGCCGCGCCGCGCTCCCGAGCGCGACCCATGCGAACGCCGCCGGCGGCTCGCCGCGGTCGTCCTTGACGAGTTGGATCAGGCGCATCGTCAGGTGGTCGATCGTCATCCCGATGACGTGGCCGACGTCGACCGGATCCACGCCTCGCTCCAGCAGCGTGGTGACCATCGTGGGGAGCCGCCGGCTCGTCGCCGCAAGGGTGGGGGTGTCACCGGCGGTCCCGATCTCGGCGAGGATCGCGTCGTCGACCCCGGCCCGTCGGATGTGCTCCTCCACCTGATCGCGTTCCCGCCACCGCGACATGTGGGACGCGAGGAACGTGAGGCCCGCCGCCGTTCCCATGATCATACGCGCGCGGTCGGGATCGATCAGGTAGCACTCGACGGGCTCGCGAGCGCGAACCGTGAGGGCCGGGCCGAGCCCCGAGAACACCGAGATGCCGAAGAGTTCGCCCTCGCCCAACTCATCGACGAGGTGGCCGTCCTCGACCAGCTCGACGACCCCTTTCCTGAGCAGGTACAGGTGATGCGCCGGCTCGGCAGCTTGCCGCAGGATGTCTACGCCGGACGGGAACGCGCGGAGCTCGACGTGAGCGGCGATGTCGCCGAGCACGGTCCCGTGCAGCTCGTCGAACGGCGGGAACCGCCTCAGGAACCGGGCGGCTTCCTCCGCCGACGCGGCGTCGACCGCGAAGGACATGGCTTCAGGGGACCGTAGTCCCTTCGACGGTCAGCGGTCCAGGCTCGTCG
>JBAVEY010000273.1:0-2530 GCA_049587975.1 Actinomycetota bacterium
GCCGAGGTCGGGTCCGAACGCGACCGAGTACCCGACGAGCACCCACAGGACCGTGACGACGCCGAGGGCGATCAGCGACTGCATCACGGTGCCGAGCACGTTCTTCGCCCGCACGAGCCCGCCGTAGAACAGCGCGAGCCCCGGCGTCATGAACATCACGAGCGCGGCCGCGGTGAGTACCCACGCGGTATCGCCAGTGTCGACCCTCATGTCCTCTCCTTCCGTCCCTCGGATCAGGGCATATCGAACGCCCCCGTGGCGTGGAGAGGGGTAGCCCGCTGTAACGAACGCGTAAAACCGCCTCGACGAAGGGCCGACCCCCGCGCGGCTAGGGCCGGGGGCTCGAAAGGAGTCTGCGTACCGCGGTCGGATCCAGCGGGTCTACGCGCCGCAATCCACGCAGGCCGCCGAAGGCCGAGTCCGCGGACACGATCGTGTCGATCCCGGACGACCGACACGTGCCGACGTGGAGCCGGTCCGCCGGGCCGAGCTGGGGCCTGCCGATCGAAAGCGCCAGGCGGAAGGCCTCATCGGTGACCGGGAGCAGCGGCGTGAAGATCGCGTACGCCTGCGTCGCCAATCCGTCGAGGGGACCCGCCCTCCCCGAGCGCTCGACGTACCAGACCTCCTCGAGGACAGCGGGCGAGGTCCGCCCATCGGCCTCACCGCCGACGACGGCCTCGAGGATCCGCAGGCACGGGGTCCGGTAGTCGCTGTCGGTCGCCGCGTAGACGATGACGTTCGCGTCGACGAAGAAACTCACGGGGCCCCGGCCCGTTCCTCCTCGACGAGGCGGTCGAGCTCGTCGGGAGGCAGGAACCGTCCCTGCATGGCTCGGATCCGGTCGACGGCGCCCGCGCGATCGCCGCGGTCGAGCGAGCGGACGTCTCGATCGACCGCGTCCCGGATGAGGCCGGCGACGGATGTGCCCCGCCGCTTGGCCTCGGCCTCCCACCGCTTGCGTTGGTCCGGGCTCACGAGGATCTGGAGCCGCTCGCTGAACATGTGTAGAGCATACACATGAGGGAAGCCTAGCCTCCTCGTATCGGTCCGCTGTGAGGCACGTCACGGCCGGGTCTCCAACCCCGTCCTCCGACGCGCCCAGAGGCTGGAGGCGGCCGGCGGGTCGACCGAACGTCGTTCCGGGTCGACACCTGGAGGGCTGGGCGCGGTTCCATTCGATCGGGCCCTCCACCTACAATCCTGGCTCTGCCGCCGAGGCCCGCGAAGGGGGAGTTGACCATGGCTGGACCCGGATCTGTCGACGAACGAGCCCTCCGGTCGCTCGAGGGAGCCTTCTCCGGCGAGCTGCTGCTGCCCGACGCGCCCGGATACGACGAGGCGCGGCAGGTGTACAACGGCCTGTTCGACAAGCGTCCGGCGCTGATCGCCCGTGCCAGGGAAGCCGCCGACGTCTCGGTCGCGATCGGGTTCGCGCGAGGGAACGACCTCGAGATCTCGATCCGCGGCGGCGGACACGGCATCGCCGGAAGAGCGGTGGCCGACGGCGCGCTCATGATGGATCTGTCCCTCATGAAGCAGGTGACCGTCGACCCGGATGCCCGCACCGCCCGGGCTCAGGGCGGGGTGGCCTGGGGCGAGTTCAACGATGCGACCAGCGAACACGCGCTGGCGACGACCGGCGGGATCATCTCCACGACGGGGATCGCGGGCCTGACCCTCGGTGGCGGCTTCGGATGGCTGATGGCCAAGCACGGCCTGGCGGCGGACAACCTCGTCTCGGCCGAGATCGTCACGGCCGATGGAGACGTTCGCACGACGAGCGCCGATGAGGACCCGGATCTCTTCTGGGCGCTCCGCGGCGCGGGGGCCAATTTCGGCGTCGTGACGACCTTCGAGTACCGGCTCCATCCCCTCGCCCAGGTCACTGGCGGCCTTGCGGCCTATCCGTTCGACGCGGCTCGGGACGTCCTCGAGTTCCATCGCGAGTTCACCGCCGATCTGCCCGACGAACTCATGTCCTACGGCGGGCTCATCCACGCGCCCGATGGTTCGGGCACGCCGCTCGCCGCCATCGTGGTGTGCCACGCCGGCGAGGCATCCCAGGCCGAGGCCGATCTCAAGCCGCTGCTCGACTTCGGATCCCCCGCGATGGTGCAGATCGGGCCCATGCCCTATCCGGCGATCAACGCTATGTTGGACGCCGGGTATCCGAAGGGCTCGCTCAACTACTGGAAGTCGAGCTTCCTTCGCGAGCTCTCCGACGATGCGATCGAGACGATGATCGATGTCTTCCCCAACTGCCCCTCACCGATGACCGGCCTCCTCCTGGAGCATTACCATGGGGCTGCGACTCGCGTCGGCGTGGCTGACACCGCGGTCCAACATCGGAATTCCGGCTACAACCTCCTGTTTACATCTGTCTGGATGGATGCGACACAGACCGACGCGAACGTCGCGTGGACGCGGCAGGCCTATGCGGCCCTCGAGCCCTCGTTCGCCGACTCTCGATACCTGAACTACATGAGCGAGGACGATCTGGGCGGGGCAGCCCGAGCGGCGTACGGCC
>JBAVEY010000274.1:0-12417 GCA_049587975.1 Actinomycetota bacterium
GCCGTGTAGGGACCGACCCCCGGCAGCGCGAGCAGCTCCCGGCGGTCGCGGGGGAGCCGACCGCCGTGATCGCGGACGATCGCGCGGGCCGCCTCGGAGAGTCGGACGGCGCGACGGTTGTAGCCGAGGCCGCCCCACGCCGTGATCACGGCTCGACGGGGCGCGGCCGCGAGGGCTCGGACCGTTGGGAAGCGGCGCAGGAACGACCGGAAGGCCGGGACGACGCGGCTCGCCTGCGTCTGCTGGAGCATCACCTCCGAAACCATGACCGCGTAGGGATCGTGGGTCTGCCGCCACGGGTACGCGCCGCGCCTCGGCGCGTACCATGCGCGCAGGGCTTCCCTGCCGCGGCTGCGGCGACTAGGCTTGCTCGACGGCATGACGACGGTCAGGGACATCATGAGCAAGGACCTGGTCGCGGTCGAACCCACCGCCACCGTCGCCGAGGCGGCGACGGTCATGGGCGGGCACCACGTCGGCTCGGCGCTCGTGATCGAGGGCGGCCGAGCGACCGGGATCTTCACGGAGCGCGACGTGCTGCGAGCGCTGGGCAGCGACTTCGACGCCGCGCATCACCCGGTGGCCGACTGGATGACCCACGACCCGATGACCGTGGACGTCGGGTCCGACGTCCGGACCGCCCGGGACCTGATGCTCGACGGCGGGTTCCGCCACCTGCCGGTGACGGACGGCGGCGAGCTGGTCGGGATCGTCTCCATCCGCGACATCTCGCGGGCCGGTGGCTAGCGCCTAGAAGCCCGTGTGCCCGCGCTCGGGAAGCTCGTCCACCGCCGCCTTGAGCGCCGTCCAGACGCTCCTGAACACATCGCCGGCGTAGGTCGCCGGCTGGCTGTTCTCGCCACCCATCGCGCCGCGAACGGCGGATGCGGTGATCTCCACGGCCTTCTCGAACACGGCCCAATCGAGCTCTCGTGCCATCTGGGGTCGGACCTCCGGTGTCGGGTTTCGGACAGGCTACCCGCCGCGGCGTTACTCGTACGCTCGCAGGCCGGTCAGGGCCTCGCCGAGGATCAGCGTGTGGATCTCGGTCGTGCCCTCGTACGTGAGGACCGACTCGAGGTTGTTCATGTGGCGGATCACCGGGTACTCGAGCGTGATCCCGCTTGCACCCAGGATGGTCCTGGCCTCCCTGGCGATCTCGAGCGCCTCGCGGACGTTGTTGAGCTTGCCCATGCTGACGTGCTGCGGCGCGAGGCGGCCCTCGTCCTTCATCCGCCCGAGGTGGAGCGCGAGCAGCGTCCCCTTGTTGAGCTCGAGCGCCATGTCGGCAAGCTTGCGCTGGGTGAGCTGGAACCCGCCGATCGGCCTGCCCCACTGTACGCGCGTCTTGGCGTACTCGAGCGCCGTCTCGAAGCACGTGCGAGCGGCGCCCATCGACCCCCAGACGATGCCGAACCGCGCCTCCGAGAGGCACGACAGCGGCCCCTTGATCCCCGTGACACCGGGCAGCACCGCGTCCGCGGGGAGGCGCACCTCGTCCAGGACGAGCTCGGAGGTCACGCTCGCGCGCAGCGAGAGCTTGCGATGCACGTCGCTCGCCGAGAACCCCGGCGTCGGGGTCGGCACGAGGAACCCGCGGATCCCCTCGTCCGTGCGGGCCCACACGATCGCGAGGTCGGCGACGCTCCCGTTGGTGATCCACATCTTCGTGCCCGAGAGCACCCAGTCGTCGCCGTCGCGTCTCGCGCTCGTCCGCATACTCCCGGGGTCCGAACCGGAGTCGGGCTCGGTCAGGCCGAAGCACCCGATCACCTCGCCCCGGGCCATCTGCGGGAGCCAGCGCTGCTTCTGCTCCTCGGAGCCGAACCTCCAGATCGGGAACATGCACAGCGACCCCTGGACGCTCACGAAGGAGCGGAACCCGCTGTCCCCGGCCTCGAGCTCCAGGCACGCCAGGCCGTAGCTCACGGCGTTCGAACCCGCGCACTCGTAGCCGGTCAGGTGCATCCCGAGCAACCCCATGCCGCCCAGCTCCTTGGCGACCTCGAGCGGGAACTCCCCCGCCTCGAACCAGGTCTCGATGCCCGGGAGCACGCGTTCGCGCACCCAGTCGCGGATGGTGTCGCGCACGGCGCGCTCCTCCTCGGAGAGGAGGTGGTCCAGGTCCAAGAAATCGACGGGATCCGGTGACTCGGCCATGGCGCTTCGCTAGCCTAGCGTCTGACCCGTACCCCATGGCCCGAGGCACGGTCTGAACAGAGGCGACGCGTAGCGCCGCCCCAACCGAAGAATGCTGTTCCCGACGACCGATTTCGCGATCTTCTTCGCGGTGGTGTTCGCGCTGTCCTGGCTGCTGAACCCGCGCCGTGCAGCCTGGAAGTGGTTCATCCTGGCCGCAAGCTACGTCTTCTACGCCTGGTGGGACCCGAGGGTCGCGTGGCTGCTCGCGCTCGTGAGCACGACGGCGTGGGCAGCGGCCCTGTGGGTCGATCGCACGGACGACGATCGCGCACGGCGTCGGCGGACGCTCCTATCGGTCGTGGCGCTGCTCCTGCCGCTCGCGTGGTTCAAGTACTACGGCTTCTTCGCGCTCAACCTCGCGAACGCGTTCGAGTCGATCGGGCTCCATCCACCGGTGCCGCTGCTCCAGGTGCTGCTCCCGATCGGCATCTCCTTCTACACGTTCATGGCGATCAGCTACGTCGTGGACGTCTCCCGGTACGAGAGCCAGGTGTCGGGGTGGCTCGACGTCGCGGTGTACCTGGCGTTCTTCCCGCACCTGATCGCCGGGCCGATCGTCCGCGGCGAGGAGCTGATCCCCCAGATCCGCCATCCGCGCGACCCCGGGAGGATCGACGTCTCGAGGGCGTCGTTCCTGATCGTGGGGGGGCTGTTCAAGAAGATGGTGATCTCGAGCTTCCTCGCGAGCCAGCTCGTCGACCCGGTGTTCGGGGCGCCGAACTCGCACGGCGGCATCGAGGTGCTGGTCGCCATCTACGCCTACGCGATCGTGATCTACGCCGACTTCAGCGCGTACAGCGACATCGCGATCGGCGTCGCGCTGCTGCTTGGGTTCGAGTTCCCGGCCAACTTCGACCGGCCGTACACGGCGCTCTCGCTCCGGGACTTCTGGCGGCGGTGGCACATGACGCTCTCGCGATGGCTGCGCGACTACCTCTACATCCCGCTCGGCGGCAGCCGTCACGGCGAGGTCCGGACCGCGATCAACATCATGATCACGATGCTGCTCGGCGGGCTGTGGCACGGCGCCGGGTGGACGTTCGTCGCGTGGGGCGCGTTCCACGGGATCGGCCAGGTGATCGGCCGATGGCGGACGCGGCGTGCCCGGGCGCTCGAGATCGCCGAGCGATCCTCCGGGTGGGTCGTGGCGCGCAAGCAGCTGGTGACGTTCAACCTCGTCTGCCTCGGATGGGTGTTCTTCCGTGCGGACTCGCTCGCGAGCGCGTTCGGGATCTTGGAGCGGCTCGGCGCGGCGGGCTCGACCGCGCTCGTGACGCCGGTGGTCCTGCTCACGATCGCCGGGATGCTCGGCGTGCAGTACCTCCCCAGGGATCCGGCCGTGCGGCTGCGCGCGGGCTTCGGGGAGCTGGGGCCCGTGCTGCAGGGGGCGGCGCTCGCGGGCGGGCTGTTCGTGGTCACGACGCTCGGGGCACAGGGCGTGACCCCGTTCATCTACTTCCGCTTCTGATGGGGCCGCGATGCTGACGGACGAACGGATCGACATGATGGCGGAGACGAGGCCGCCCGAGCCGCCCGAACCGCGGCGCGCCTCGGCCCGGGACGTGTTCGTGACGATCGTCGTCTGCCTGTCGCTGTGGGCGCTGCTCGCGGCCCCCATCCTGCTGCGGAGCGCCGAGGCCGGCCCTGTGGGCGCTCGACGGACGGCCGCGCTCGCGCTCCTTCGGCCGCTCGTCGCGATCTCGGACACGCTGCTCCTGTCCCGCGCGACGAGCTCGGTCGAACGCGCGCTCGGTCGAGACCCGGACGGCGCGCCCGGCGGCGAGCTGGCCCTGCCGGTCTTCCACCTGCCGCCGTCCGAGTTCGAGCCCACCCCGGCGGGGCACGGTCCGACCGGAGGCTCCGAGACGACCCACACGTCGCCGCCGCCCGCTCACGGAGCTCGAGGTGAGGACCCAGCCGACGAGCCCATCGCCGCGACCGCCATCCGCACGCCCACCAACTCGAACAAGCTCCGCGTGGCGGTGATCGGCGATTCGCTCTCGCAGGGACTCGGTCCCGCGATCGAGCGATGGATGAACCCGTCGGTCGTCCGCGTGCTCTCGCTCGGACGCCAGTCGACGGGCCTGTCACGCGAGGACTACTTCAACTGGGAGGCCGGCATGCGCCAGATCGTCGACGGGTTCCGGCCGGACCTCGTGTTCGTGCTGCTCGGCAGCAACGACTCGCAGGCGCAGATCTCGCGCGACGGCACCGCGATCCCCGTCGGCAGCGTCGAGTGGGTCGAGGGGTACCGGGAGCGCGCGGCCCAGCTCCTGCAGGAGGCGACGGGCGCCGGCACACGGGTCGTGTGGGTCGGGATCCCGATCGTGAAGGAGCGCGAGCGCTGGAACTTCTACCGTCGCGTGAACGACATCTACCGGAACACGGCGAACGGCGATCCGCTCGGCACCTACGTGGACGCCTGGACGCCGTTCGCGGCCCGGGACGGCGGCTACACGGCGTTCGTCCGCAACGAGCGCGGCGACCTGGTCGAGGTTCGGGCGTCCGACGGTGTGCACTTCACGCCGACCGGCTACGGGTACCTGGGCAAGCTGGCGATCCGCGCCGCCGACCAGGCGTTCGGGATGCCCCAGCGTGCCGTGGCCTTCCGGGTCTGAGCCCGTTCGGGCAGGTTGTCGAAACGCCGCCCCGCCGTTCGTCGTTAGGGTGGAGATGGCCACCCGGGCCGTGACGGAAGGAGGAGGGCATGCAGTACATCCTGTTGATCTATGGCGACGAGTCGGAAGGGGGCACGACGTCGCCCGAGGAGATGGCCAAGAGCATGCAGGAGTGGGGCGACTACACGCAGTATCTGAAGGATAAGGGCTATCACCTCGCCGGCGACGCGCTCCATCCGACGCACGACGCGACAACGGTGCGCGTCCGCGAAGGGAAGACGATCACGACCGACGGCCCGTTCGCCGAGACCAAAGAGCAGCTGGGCGGCTACTACGTCGTCGACTGCCCCAGCCTGGACGAGGCGATCGACTCGAGCGCGAGGATGCCGATCGGCATGCACGGCACGGTCGAGATCCGGCCGATCATGGTCTTCGACGAGGAGGGCCGCCCGTCGATGTAGGGTCCGCGACCGCGGGCGTCGTCGACCGTCTGTTCCGAGCGGAGCAGGGACGAGCGGTCGCGACGCTGATCCGCGTCCTGGGCGACTTCGACCTGGCCGAGGACGCCGTGCAGGACGCGTTCGCGCAGGCGATGCGCTTGTGGCCCGAGCGCGGGATCCCCGACAACCCCGGCGCGTGGATCACGACCACCGCGCGCAACCGCGCGATCGACCGGCTCCGGCGCGAGCGGACCCTGCGCGAGAAGACGGCGCAGCTCGGAGCCCTGGAGGCGCTCGAGACGCTCGGAGGAGACGAGACCGACGTGAGCGGCATCCCGGACGACCGGCTGCGGTTGATCTTCACCTGCTGCCACCCGGCCCTGCGGATGGATGCCCGGGTCGCGCTGACCTTGAAAACCCTGGGCGGGCTCACCACCGGCGAGATCGCGCGCGCGTTCCTGGTGCCCGAGCCCACGATGGCCCAGCGGCTCGTCCGCGCGAAGCACAAGATCCGCGAGGCGGCCATCCCCTACCGCGTGCCGCCGGCCGAGCTGCTGCCCGAGCGCCTGCCCGGCGTGCTCGCCGTCCTGTACCTGGTCTTCAACGAGGGCTACACGGCCACCTCCGGGTCGCTCGTTCGAGCCGACCTGTGCGACGAGGCGATCCGGCTGTCTCGGATCCTCGCGACGCTGATGCCGGACGAGCCCGAGGTCGCGGGCCTGCTCGCGCTCATGCTGCTGCAGCACTCGCGTCGCGAGGCGCGGACGGGTCCGGGGGGCGAGATGGTCCTGCTCGAGGACCAGGACCGGGCCATGTGGGATCACGCGATGATCGACGAGGGTCTCGCGATCCTGGACGCTGTCCTGGCGGCCCGGCGCCCCGGGCCGTACCAGCTGCAGGGCGCGATCGCGGCGCTCCATGCCCGGGCTCCGCGACCCGAGGACACCGATTGGCCGCAGATCGCCGCGCTCTACGCACGACTCGCGGAGATCTCGCCGTCGCCCGTCGTCGAGCTCAACCGGGCGGTCGCGATCGCGATGGCCGACGGTCCCGAACGCGGGCTCGCGCTGTTCCTGCCGCTCGAGGGTGAGCTCGACGGCTACCACCTGTTCCACGCGTCCCGGGCGGACCTGTTCCGGCGCATCGGGCGCAACGAGGAGGCCGCGGCGGCCTACCGGCGGGCGCTGGAGCTCGTGAGCAACCCGCAGCAGCGGGCGTACCTCGAACGCCGGCTCGCCGAGGTCACAGGTCCTTGACGAGGTAGGTCATCACGGCACCGACGGCGATCGGGCCGTCGTCGCCGACCAGGTCGGTGCTCGAGACGAACGGGCCGTGCGCGTGCGCGTAGCCCAGCCGCTCGTAGAGCGCCCGCGCCGGCGCGGCGTCGTCGTCGAGCGAGACCGACAGGCCGACCCGCTGCATCCCCCGGTCCCGAGCCGAATCCTCGAGCACCGCCATCAGCGCCGACGCCACGCCGAGCCGCCGCCTGGGTCGCACGACGAAGACGTCACGGACCTCGGCGCATCCCTCGCGGACGGCGGACGTCGAGAACTCTTCGTGCTCGGGGAACAGCACCATGCCACGGCCGCCTGGCACCTCGCCGAACCACGCGATCGCCTCGACCATCTGGCCGCGGTCCTGGGCCTGGAGCCGGCGTCCGTACTCCTGGGCGTTCCAGACGGGGAGCCGGCCGTTGAGCGCTGCTAGGTCGCCGGGCTCCATCCGTCGGATCCGGAACACGCCGGCCGGCCGCGTCGCCCCCAGGTCGCCCGCGCGCGTGGCGATCGCCCTCAGTGCTCCTTCGAGATCGGGTAGGCGCGGCTCATGTAGTCGTGCGCGTCGTGGATCCCCGTCACGTGCCACTTGCGGGGCGCGATGAGCTCGTCGATCTCCGGCGGACCCCACGTGCCCATCGGGTACCTGCAGACCGGCGTCGGTTCGCGGAGCGCCGGCTCGAGGATCTCCCAGGCGCGCTCGACACCGTCCTGACGGATGAACAGCGACTGATCGCCGCGCATCGCCTCGATGATCAGCAGCTCGTACGCGTCGGAGATCTCGGCCTGCGCGAACCCCTCCGCGTAGTCGAAGTCCATCGCAACCCGGTCCAGGTGCATCCCGGGTCCTGGGCGCTTGGCATTGAACCCGATCGTGATGCCCTCGTTGGGCTGCAAGCGGACCGTGAGGTGGTCACGCATCGGCAGGTCCATGTCGGATCCTCGGTACACGTTGAACGGCACTTTGCGGAACTTCAGGGTGATCTCGCTGACCTTGTCGGCCAGCCCCTTCCCGGTGCGCAGGTAGAACGGGACCCCGGCCCACCGCCAGTTGTCGATGTCGAGCTGCATCGCCGAGAAGGTCTCGGTCGTCGAGCCGGGTGCGACGCCGGGCTCGTCCCGGTACCCCGCGTACTGGCCGCGGATCACGCGATCGGGGCTCGAGATCTCGGTCGAGCGGAGCGCCTTCACCGTCTCGTCGCGCAGGCGGTCGGGCTCGAACGACACCGGCGGCTCCATCGCGACGAACGTCATGACCTGGAACAGGTGCGTCGAGATCATGTCCCGGATGTTGCCGACCTGCTCGTAGAAGGCCCCCCGGCCCTCGATCCCGATCTTCTCGGCCACGGTGATCTGCACGTGGTCGATGTAGCGGCGGTTCCAGATCGGCTCGAACATCCCGTTCGCGAACCGGAAGGCCAGGATGTTCTGCACGGTCTCCTTGCCGAGATAGTGGTCGATCCGGAACACCTGCGTCTCGTCGAAGACCGAATGGATGACCGCGTTCAGCTCCATCGCGCTCTCTAGGTCGCGGCCGAACGGCTTCTCCAGCACGATCTTCGCGTTCTCCTGCAGGCCGGCCTCCCCGATCCGGTGGACGATGTCCGCGTAGGCGGCCGGTGGTACCGCGGCGTCGAAGAAGCGCTGGCCCTCCGTCCCGAACTCCGCGTCGAGCTTCTCCAGGTAGGTCGCGAAGTCGTTCATCGCGCCCGGCTCCGAGAACTCGCCCTGGAAGTAGGACAGACGCCGGGCGAACTCCTCCCACGCCTCCCCGCCCGGGGGATGCGTGGAGAACTCCTTGACGTTGTCGAACGCGTACCGGCGGAACTCCTCCGACGTCATCGGCGAACGCGCGTAGCCGACCAGCGCGAAACCCGTCGGCAGCCGTTCCTGTAACCACAGGTGCCAGAACGCGGGCAGCAGCTTGCGCTTGGTGAGGTCGCCCGATGCTCCGAAGATCACGGCCGCCTGCGGGAGGAGCTCTCTGGCCATCACCAACCCCCTTCGGACGGCGGCCCGACCTCGATCCACTCGTCGGTCACGCGCACGGGGTACACGGGCACCGGGTCGACCGCCGGTCCGGCGACGGGCTCCCCCGTCGCGATGTCGAACTCGCTCTCGTGGCACGGGCACACGACGGTGTCCTCCTGGTCGCCCAGCTTGCCCTCCGCGAGCGAGCAACCCTCGTGCGTGCACTCGTCACCGAACGCGAACAGCTCGTTCTGGATGTGCGCGATCGCGACGCGCAGCCCCGGCAGGTCGAAGGAACGCAGTTCCCCCTCGGGGACCTCGGCCAGGGAGCCCACCCGCCGGTACATCTCGTCCACGCGTGCATCTTCGCCCAACGGACGCTCTCCGGCACAGGGGTTCCACCCGGGTGACGCCGTCAGGCACCGAGGGTGGCGCCTCGGTCGGGCGAGGCGGCGGCCGCGACGACGCGCGTCACCGCCGACCACACCCGTTGCGCGAGGGTGATCGCGCCCAGCACGGTGAGGATCGCGAGCGCGGGCAGGAGCGCGCCGGGGACCGGCAGCCCGATCATCATCGCGACGTACCGTTCGAGCCGTTGGAAGTAGCCCTCGGTGAGCTCCACGCCGGCGGCCTCCGCCTCCGCGCGCACGTGGCTCACGCCGAGCGCGATCACGAGCGTCAGCAGCGCCAGGGCCGCCTCCAGGCGCAGGCCTTGCCCGGCGAGCGACCAGTACAGACACCCGAACAGGATCACGTCGGCCACGCGGTCCAGGACCGAGTCGAGGAAGGCGCCCCAGTTGCTCTCCTCCCCCCGAAGGCGAGCGACGGCACCGTCCAGGATGTCGAACAACCCGGCCGGGATCAGCAGGAGCCCCGCGAGCAGGAACTGGCCGCGGAGCAGGGATGCCCCGACCCAGACGTTGGTGACCAGGCCGAGCAGCGTCAGGTGCCACGGTCGGAACCCGGCTCGATAGACGCCGAGGAGGATGGCCCGGTACGGCCAGGTGAACAGCCATCGCATCGGCTTGGCCGCCAGGCCCTCTGCGAGCCGGGGCGCCGGCATGTCGCGGATGCGGGTGATCTCGTTCGGCTCGTCGGACCGGCTCACGCTCATCTGACCCCGGCTCCGAGGCTATCGCCGCGGCGCGGACGCCGCACCTGGTTCCGGTGCCGCCTCAGGCCCTGTTGCCTCAGGTCCGGGGCTCGAAACCGACGACCAGGTAGTGGAAGGTCCCGCCCGGCGCCTCGTAGGCGATCTGGTCGTCGAGGCTCGCCCCCAGGAGCGCGCTCCCGAGCGGCGACGTGGTGGTGATCGTGCGCACGCCGGCGGCCCGCTCCTCGGCGGACTCGGCGAGGAGGTAGACCTCGTCCTCCGGCTGGTCGTCCTCGAGCGGCCGGAGCGTCACCAGCATCCCCGAGGCGACCACCTCGGAGTCGGCGGGGGCCTCGATGATGTCGGGGTCGCGGAGCATGCGCTCGATGTTCCGGATCCGCGACTCCATCAACGCCTGCTCGTTCTTGGCCGCGTCGTACTCGGCGTTCTCCCGGATGTCGCCGTGCTCCCGGGCCGCCTTGAGCCGTTCGGCGATGTGCGCACGGCCCCCGATCCTTAGCTCGTCGAGCTCCCCGCGCAGACGCAGGTACGCGTCGAGCGTGAGGGTCGACGTGGGCTGTTGCCCAGACTTGCGGGCGGGCCGGTTCGCGAGCTCGTCGGGCAGTTCCATGAGACCGGCGAGCCTACCAATCCGGGAGCGGTGGCTACCCGAGGGCGCGCTTGAGGACGACGCACGCGCGCAGTGTGACCCACTTGCTCGGGGTACCGGGCTCGTCCACGTCGGACCACAGCTTGCCCGCGTACGCGTATCGGTTGCGCCAGCGGCCCCGTTGGTCCTGTTGCGACAGGAGCCACTCGAGGGCGTGACCCAGACGTGGGTCGCGCGCGCTGCCGAGCTCGGTCAGGGTCTCGAGGTTCTGGAGGACGTCGGCCACGTACCCGGAAGGGAACCCGAGCTTGAACCACGACGAGCTGACGCTCGTGCCGGTCGGGTAGTCGGCCACCGCGGGATCGCGCGAGAGGAGGAACGCGACGCCCTCGGAGATCGCCCGGCGGACGTGCGCGGCTCTGCGGCGAGGAGGGATCGCGGCGAGGCCACGGAGCGCCTTGATCGCTCCCCAGGCGCACGGATGAGCGCCGTTCACCGCACAGCCGAACCCCGGCCCGGTGGTTCCGCTCCGATGGTAGCGGTCGAACCCTTCCCCGGTGATCGAACGCGCCTGCCAATCGATCGCCCGGCGGACCCGTGGGTCGTCCAGCCAACCGAAGTCGATCATCGATCGGAGCAGGTTCCCGTTCAGGCAGTGGTAGACCGCCGAAGGCGGCGGGGGCCGCTCGGAGACCGAGCCGGAGATGCCGAACCCGCCGCTCGAGGTCTGCGTGTGCGTCAGGACGTACTCGCATGCGCGCGCGATCCGCCGGTCGCGCCCGTCCGCGCCCATCTGATCCAGGAAGATCAGCGACCAGACCGTGCCCGTGTACTTGCGACCATACCCGGCCCCAGGCTTCTCCCAGAAGCCGAGCGCGTCCTGGTGCCCCAGGATCGGGGCGATCGGTGGCTGCCGCATGGCCTCGGCCCGTGCCCGCCGGACCGCCGGCGCGTCCTCCGGCTCGTCCAGGAGGCGCAGCATCGTGAGGTGGCGGACGGCCGGTGCGTCCTTCTCGAGCAACCAGGGCAGGGGGTCGGCGTTCAGCGCGGCACGCCAACCTCCCGGACGGCGTCTACGACTCGGCGAAGAAGACGTTCTTGACCTCGGTGTACAGGTTGACGGCGTGCATCCCCATCTCGCGGCCGATCCCGCTCTGCTTGTACCCGCCGAACGGCGCCTCGGTGTGCACGCTGTGCGCCGAGTTCACCGAGATCACGCCGGTGCGGACCCCCTTCGCGACGCGGATCGCGCGTCCGAGATCGCGCGTCCAGACCGACCCCGACAGACCGTACGGGGTGTCGTTCGCCAGGCGGATCGCCTCCTCCTCGGCGTCGAACGGCATGATGCACGCGACGGGACCGAAGATCTCCTCCTGCGCCACGCGCCACGAGTTGTCGACGTCGGCGAGGATCGCCGGCCTGAGGTAGAAGCCTCCGGGTGGCTCCGACGGGATGTCCCCGCCCGTGACGAGTCGCGCCCCCTCCTCGACCCCGATCCCGATGTAGTCGAGGGACGTCTGACGCTGACCGGCGGAGATCATCGGCCCGAGATCGGTCGTCTCGTCCTGCGGGCTGCCGATCCGCAGCTCGGCCGTCCGTTTCGCCAGCCGTTCGATGAACTCGTCGTACACGGGACGTTCCACGAACATCCGGGCGCGCGAGGTGCAGTCCTGGCCGGTGTTGTCGAAGATCGACCACATCGAGCGCTCGATGCAGGCCTCCATGTCGGCGTCGGCGAACACCACGTTGGCCGACTTGCCCCCCAACTCGAGCGAGACGCGCGTGATCGTGTCGGCGCACTGCCTCATGATCTGCGCGCCGACGGCCGTGGACCCGGTGAACCCGACCTTGGAGACCCGGGGATCGGCGACGAGCGCCGTCCCGACCGTGGAGCCGGGGCCCGGGAGCACGCTCATGGTCTCGGGCGGCAGCCCGGCCTCGACGAGCAGATCCGCCAGCTTCAGGACCGAGAGCGGGGTGTAGGTGGCCGGCTTCACGACGATCGTGTTGCCGCACGAGAGCGAGGGCCCGATCTTCCACGAGGCGATCACGAGCGGGAAGTTCCACGGGACGATGAGCGCGCAGACGCCCACCGGTTCGCGAAGCGTCACGTCCAGCCCCCGGTCGCTCACGGGGATCGACTCACCGAAGATCTTGTTGGCGGCCCCGCCCCAGTACTCGAGCACGTTCGCGACGGTCCCGACCTCGC